>JBKPOG010000292.1:0-8140 GCA_046732975.1 Pseudomonadota bacterium | reverse complement strand
GTTCAGCATGCCGCAGGGTGGTCTGGAGGCGCTGAACAGTCAGGACCCGCTGAGCATCAAGGCATTTCAGTATGACATTGTGTGCAATGGTGCGGAGTTGTGCTCGGGCGCGATCCGGAACCACCGGCCTGACATCATGGTGCGCGCCTTCGAGATCGCCGGCCATCCGCCCGAGGAGGTGGAGAAGCGCTTCGGCGGCATGCTGAACGCGTTCCGCTATGGCGCACCCCCGCATGGCGGCGCCGCACCGGGCATCGATCGGATCGTGATGCTGTTGGCCGACGAGCCCAATATTCGTGAGGTTATTCTGTTCCCGCTCAACCAGCAGGGCGAGGATCTGATGATGGGCGCGCCAGCCGAAGTGCCGCCGGAGCGGCTGAAGGAACTGCACATGCGGATCGATCTGCCACCGAAGGTTCGCTCTTCGGGCGGGTAGACCGCGCATTCTGAAAGCAGCCTACCTACACTCCGGTAAGCTATTCATGCGATGCATTGGCGTTGCTGCGTCGGTGCGATGGCGTATTGGCTGTCCGAAATGGTTGGCCGGCACCACAGCATGTTTGTCGACGACGCCTATAAGGCGAGCCCTGCTTATGCGCAGTTCTGGGACGCCCTGAAACGTGGCGAGCATAAGACGGCGAATTCAAGCGGCTGGGCAAAGGCGGTCGCTAGGTTTGGCTGCAAGCATCTATAACCCGATTATCGGAAATGGCGGCCGGAAGCGACGAGCGGAGCCGTGCATGCGATCGGCACAATCAGCGATACGATCGGCCAGATCAATGAGATTTCGGCAGCTATTGCCAGCGCGGCCGAACAGCAAAACGCCGTGGCGCGGGTTATATCCTCGAACATGCAATCGGCTGCGGAAGCGGTGGGAAGCATCAGCCAGAACGTGACTCAGATAGCCGAGGCGACGAAAGGCTGCCGAAGCCTCGACCCGCGAAGTCAAGGACGCATCACGGGTTCTCGCCGCCTAGCGGGTGCCTCATCTCACCAGCGTGTGAGTCAGGCTGCGCCTGGAATGACGGGACCGCTTCAACAGCCGCGGCCCACGCTGGCGGATTGGCCCCGACCTCCCTATGTTCGCGCCAATCCTCAGCGGAGTTCACCTTTATGCGCTTTCCCGCCACGTCGGCCGTCGTCCTGGCGCTGTGCACGCTTGCGCTCCCTGCCGACGCTGCTGGACTGAACACGGCATCGGCGGCGCATCGCGCATTCTATGAGCTGAGTCTGGCCAGCAGTCGTGGCGGCGACGTGGTCGCTGCGACCGGCACGATGGGATACGAGGTGATCGACGCCTGCGACGGCTGGGCGGTTCGCCAGCGCCTGTCCATGACGCTGACCAACAGCGAGGGGCAGGATGTCCAGATGGTATCGGACTACGCCACCTGGGAATCCAAGGACGGTCTGAAGTTCCGTTTCCATATGAAGCAGACCACCGACACAGCGGTTACCAGCCAGACCGACGGCGACGCGAAGCTGGAGCGAACGGGCGGCCCGGGCACAGCGCACTACACCGTACCCGAGGACACGACCAAGCCGCTCCCTGCCGGCACCTTGTTTCCGATGGCCCACACATCGGCAATCCTGGCAGCCGCCCAGGCGGGGAAGAAGTTCGTTACCCTGCCGCTGTTCGACGGAACGGACGATTCGGGGGCGGAAGACAGTTCCGTCGTTGTGCTGGACTGGAAGCAACCGGCACCGAACAAGTATTCTTTGCTCGCCGGGCTGCCCAGCACGCGCGTGCGGCTGGCGTTTTTTGATCACTCTTCCAGCAGTGAGACCCCCACCTACCAGGTCGGCATGCGGTACTGGGAAAATGGTGTAGCCGACAATCTGCAAATGGATTTCGGCGACTTCGTCATGGACGCGAAGATGTCCGACTTCACGCCGCTGCCTCACAAGTGCTGAGACCGCGGGCGAAGATCAGATCAGCCGGAGGCGCTGGAAGAGATCGATCAGTACCAGGTTGACATTGAACTTGAACGCGTCGGTGTCGCGCACCGTCTGAACGACGCGGTCGATCGGCCAAAGCTCGAACGCCTCCACCTCGCCGTCTGCCGCTTGCGGCAAAAAATCGTCTGGTAGATCCAGGTCGTAGCAGTAGAGCAGGTCACGACGGAGACCCTCGAACCGCTCCATGGCGTAGCCGATCCTCGCCACCTCCGTTGCGCGCCTGGCGAGCGAGGCGGGGATGGCGGCTTCCTCCTCCGCCTCTTTCACCAGCGTCTCGGCCGGGGTAAGGCCGGCCGGCACCCCGCCGGCGACGATGTGGTCGAGCTTGGACGGGTCCAGCTGTTTGTTCGCCGCGCGACGGGCGATCCAGACGTGCAGTCCATCGCGACGGTGCACGAGACCGTTGACGTGCACGCCCATCGCCAAGACGCCGAATGTGGGAAGTGCGCCTCGGTCGAGCCTGGCGAGGACGGGGCCGTCGGGCTCGGCACGAATATCGAACTCCTCCCGCCGCCAGCGATAGCACCCGGCATCGGATAGCTGCCGCGAAATGGTCGGCAATGCAGCGCCGTCGGCCAAGGTGACGCCGTCGGCGCCGCTGATGATCTCCGGGAATGCCGTCAACCTCGCGGCAAATTCCGGCTGCAACCAACCGACCTGCGCGGCACCGATCCTGAACAGCAGCCGGTCGCCCGGCAGCACGGCATTGTTGCACGCCTGAATGTGGCGCAGGAACCCGATATCCATCGTCTCGCCTTCCAAACCGATTGCCTCCGTGCCACATGCCGGTGATGCGACGTTCATCTCCCGGCGAGACGGTCCCGCTCAGCCTGTCACGTTCGCCGCGGTCCGGCCTGGCCACGATTGGCTCGTTCCTGCCCTATCTGTGGCCCGCCGATGACCCCGGCGCCAGGGTCCGCGTCGTGCTCGCCATGGGCCTGTTGCTGCTTGCCAAGGTCGCGACCGTCTCCGTTCCCGTGGTCTATGGCGGCATCGTCGATGCGTTGGCGCCGAAGGACAACACGGCGATGCTGGCGATCCCGCTGGGTCTGGTGATCGGCTACGGCCTGCTGCGAGTCGGGTCGGCGGCCTTCGGTGAGCTGCGCGACGCGCTGTTCGCCAAGGTACAGCAACGTGCGGTGCGCGGTGCCGCGCGGCGCACCTTTCAACATCTGCATGCGCTGAGCCTGCGCTTTCATCTCGATCGCCAGACCGGTGCGCTGGCGCGTGCGATCGACCGCGGCTCGCAGGGCATCCAATCGGTGCTGCGCCTGGCGGTGTTCAACGTGGTGCCGACGATCATCGAACTGCTCTTGGTCACTGCGATCATCTGGCGCCTGTTCGACTGGCGCTTTGCCGCGATCACGTTCTGCGCTGTCGGCTTCTATGCCGGCTTCACGATGAGCTTCGCCGCCTGGCGATCCCGCATCCGAAGGACAATGAATGACACGGACAACGATGCGTCCACCAAGGCACTCGATAGCCTGGTGAACTATGAGACAGTGAAGTACTTCGGCAACGAAGCGCACGAGGCGTCACGTTATGATGGGGCGCTGGCACGCTACGAACGCGCAGCCGTGCGGGTGCAAGTGTCGCTGAACATGCTGAACATTGGCCAGGCACTCATTATCGCGCTTGGTCTGACGCTGATCATGTTGCTCGCTGCACAAGAGGTTCGCGGCGGCGCGATGACCGTCGGTCAGTTCGTGTTGGTGAACACGTATCTGATGCAGCTTTACCAGCCGCTGGGCTTTCTTGGCGTGGTGTACATGACGATCAAGCAGGGGCTGGTCGACATGGAGCAGATGTTCCGCCTGCTCGAGGTGGAGCGGGAGATCACCGATCGACCAGGCGCAACCGCACTGGCCGCGCACCTCTCCGATGGCCCCGCCGGTGAGGTACGGTTCGAGCATGTGCAGTTCGGCTATCGGGCGGATCGCATCATCCTGCGCGGCATCGATTTCGTTGTTCCAGCCGGGCGAAAGCTGGCGATCGTCGGGCCGACCGGTGCCGGAAAGTCCACCATCAGCCGACTCCTGTTCCGCTTCTATGACGTGACCCAGGGCCGCATCACCATTGATGGCGAGGACATCCGCGATGTGGCGCAGCACAGTCTGCGCGCGGCCATCGGCGTCGTACCGCAGGACACCGTGCTGTTCAACGACACTATTGGCTACAACATCGGTTACGGCCGGGTCGGCGCGACGCAGGACGAGATCGAGCACGCAGCGAGGTTGGCGCAGGTGCACAACTTTATCGTCTCCCTGCCCGACGGCTACGACACGCGGGTTGGCGAGCGCGGTCTGAAACTGTCCGGCGGCGAGAAGCAGCGCGTGGCGATTGCGCGCACCATCCTGAAGGATCCACGCATCCTGATCCTGGATGAGGCGACGAGTGCGCTGGACACGCGAACCGAGCAGGATATCCAGGCAGCGCTGCGTGCCGTGGCGCGGCATCGCACGACGCTCGTGATCGCGCATCGGCTTTCGACTGTGGTGGACGCGGACGAGATCATCGTGCTGGCTGATGGGCTTGTGGCGGAGCGCGGGCGGCATGCGGCGCTGCTGGCGCGCGATGGTTTGTATGCACGGATGTGGGCGCTGCAGGCCGAACAGGAAGCCGAACCGGAGATCGCAGATTGAGGAGATATGCTTATGCCTGATGAACAACCGCCGGAAGATTTGGGTCATGCCGGCGCAGTGGTCGATAAGGCGATCGAGCACATGCTCGGCCAGAACATTGCGGAGCTATCGATCGCGTCTGCATTGCTGGGTGGCGCGATGGCGGTGCTCGCACGCAGCGTGGCCGACGATGCGATCGTGCAGATTCTAAGCAATGCGATCGATAGCGTTCGCCGCGGCGAATTGCGGCAAATGGACAAGCCGTGACATTCTGCCTTCAGTAAGAGGAGGAGAGTCTAATGGGGAAGCTGCAGGATAGGGTTGCGCTGGTCACCGGCTCTGGGCGCAATATTGGTCGCGCGACAGTCCTGAAGCTAGCGGCGGAAGGCGCGCACGTGATCGTTAACGCCCGCAGCAACGAGGCCGAAGCGGAGGCCGTGGCGCGCGAGGCACGGGCGCTCGGGGTGAAAGCCATTGCCGTTGTCGCCGATGTTGGGAAGAAGGATCAGGTCGAGGCGATGGCGGCGCGGGCGTTGTCCGAGTTTGGCCGCGTCGACATCCTGATCAACAACGCTGCCATCCGACCGCACAAGCCGTTCACCGAGTTGACGCAGCAGGACTGGGAGGCAGTGCGCGGTGTGGTGCTGGATGGAGCGCTCTATCTGACGCGCGCCGTGATTGACTCGATGGTGCAGCACAAGTACGGGCGCATCCTGTTCTTCACCGGCGAAGGTGCATTCATCGGTGGCAGTGGACGCGCCCATGTGTCGGCCGCGAAGATGGGGTTGGTGGGTTTTGCGCGGGGCCTGGCGAGCGAATTTGCGGCACACAACGTTCGGGTGAACGTCGTGTCACCGGGCAGCATCGATACGCAGCGCGCCAATCCGGAATGGTATCAGGGGCGCTTGCCGAGTGCCTCGGGTATCCCGCTCGGACGGCAAGGGAAGGTGGACGAACTTGCCGCCACCTGCCTGTTCCTGGTCAGCGACGACGGCGGGTTCATCACCGGGCAGACGATCCATGTGAATGGCGGCAGCGCGTATTACTGACTCAATAGCAGTCCATGCAGTGGCAGCCCTGACTGTCGCCGCATCGGCTTGCCTCCTCGTAACCGATCTGCCAGCAGTTACACCTCGCCGTTATTGTAATTTTCTGCCTCTCCCTGCAGTTGCCGATGCCCTGCGACCGACTTTTGAAGTCGGTTAATTCTGCAGACGCAGACCGGCTAGCATCGATGTGGAATCCAGTCAGCCGGATCGTCCTGCGCGATACTCCATGAATACGGAGTTAGAACATCATAGGGGATTGCGTTGCGTGCCGCGGCCACACCAACCCTGGCTGGGCTTACATCTTCACTTCGCTGACCTGAATCACCGGCTGGATGTCGGTGTAGTTGGGAATGTCCGCCATGATAGCCGATGCATGCGGCGCGAAGGCGGACTGGAATTGCTCGAGTGAATCGAAGTAGAGATGACCCATCGCGGCGTAGGTCGGCGTTGCGCCGGGAGCGCCGCCGGCTATCCCCTGTTCGACCGCCACGCTCTTGCACGCCGAGCCGAGCTTCTGCTGCACCATCGGTATGTGACTCTTGCAGTAGTAGTCCATGTCGAACTTGGCGTTGTCGCGCATCGGATAGAATACGCTTACCTTGATCATCAGGTTTTCTCCCCTAGCCTATGGAACCTGCCGATATCGGGCACCTGACGGCGCAGCGCGTCAACCGTGGTCGATGCTGGCTGGACACCGGCAGATGCTCTCTGCCTACTTTGGGTTCAGTTGCTTCCACGGATCTTTGACGTTCGTGATCGTTTCGAACTCGATGTTGGCAAGCTTTCCGTCTTTCATTTCTGTGCGGCGCATGTAGATGTTCTGGACAATGTCGCGCGTGTTCGGATCGATCGAGATCGGCCCTCGCGGGCTGTCAGGTTTCTGCCAGCCCTTCAGAATTGTCATCGCCTGGTCACCGGTGAAGTTGCCCTTCGTCTGTTTGATGATGTCGAACACGGCAGCCATTCCATCCCAGCCGCCGACCGAGACGAAATCTGGGATCGATTTTGCACCGTACGCATTCGCCCATGCAGCGAGAAATTGGGTATTGGCGGGACGTACGGCTGCGGTCGAATAGTTGCCGGCTGTCACAACACCGATGGGCGCGTCGCCCATATTTGGCAGCTCCTCATCGGGCACGAGGTCCTGGGTGGACACGACCTTGATGCCCGCCTGCTGGACGCCGAGGTCCCGGATCGCCTTCATCATCGCGGTCGCCTGGATCCCGGCTGGGATCCAGACAAACAGTACATCCGGCCGGGCATCCTTTGCGCGCTGGACGAACGGCGTGAAGTCAGCATTGCTCGGCGGGAACCGGATCGTGCCAACGAGCTGGCCGCCCGCGTCGACATAGCCCTTGGTGAATGCGGCTTCCGCGTCGTGTCCGGGAATGAAATCGCTGACTGCTGTGAAGGCCTTCTTCCAACCCTGGGCGGCCGCCCATTTGCCTAGCGGCAAAGCGGTCTGCCATTGGGTGAAAGAGACACGCGCGACGTAAGGTGAGATGCGCGGGATCGCCACACCGGCGGCGTTGGCAAGGATGAGCGGTATCTTGGCCTCGGCGGTCAACGGTGCCATCGCCGCCGCAATCGGCGAACCGATCACCCCGAGCAAGATGTTGACTTTTTCCCGGGCGATCAGCTCCTGAGCCAGGCGCTTTCCGACTTCCGGACTGCTTGTGTCGTCGCGGGTGATCAGGCTGATGCCGACGCCCGCCGGCAGATCGCCCTGATGCGTCTTGGCATAAAGTTCCATGCCCTTCTGCAGTTCATCCCCGGGCGGTGCGAGAAAGCCGGAGAGGCTGTTGATGATGCCAATCTTGATCACACTCTCCGCCACAGCCGGTGCGCCCGAGAGCACGCCCTGGCCGGCGGTGGCGACAGTACCGGCGGCGAACCTGACGACATTGCGGCGTGTGAGACGCATCGAGCCCCCTCGTGTGCCGCTTCCGCGCGACACGTTTATGATGCAGACGGCTTATCACCCTCGGCTCGAGGGAGTCGATCCGCTCGGCGCCAACGATTGCGGCGGAGGCTGCCCCTCTGCCGCGATCTGTGCCAATGTGGCGGCAACTGCAGTTCGGAGAACGCCCATGAACGATCAGCCAACCCTTTCCCAGCGCGCCGACGCGCTGGAAGAAAAGATGAGCCGCGAGCTAGACTATATTGTCATCAAGTCGCGTCTCTACAGCATGGCGGAAGGCGACATGAGCCCGCCGCCGAACGCGGCCGCGCTGATGGCCGCCAATCCCAATGCGCGCGTGCTGATGGGCGACGATCCGCGCCTGCCGCGGATGCCGGAGAAGCCGACCCTGATGGACTTCTTCAAGTATCGCTTCGGTCCCGCGGCACACCTGCTGCAAAGCGCACGACATGCGGTGAAGGGCGGACTGTCGGAAAAGATGGTGCTCGCCTGCCTGCTGCACGACATCTCGACGATCGGCTTCATCCGCGGCGATCACGGCTACTGGGGCGCACAGCTGGTTGAGCCATACGTCGATGAAGAGGTCACCTGGG
>JBKPOG010000291.1:0-12612 GCA_046732975.1 Pseudomonadota bacterium | reverse complement strand
AGCGGCGCGCCACAGCGCAGCGGTGCTCATCACGTCTTCGGTTTCTGCAATGGTCATGACGCCATCCTTTCAGGCTCGGCCCCAGTCGCCAAGTGCGTGCGCGTCGGCATGGGACCGGATAGGAGATCGACCAGCGCGCACAAGCTGGCCAAATTGTGCACGGGGCGGAAATCGTCCACGTGCGGCAGCATCGCACGTATACCCTGTGATTTTGGCTCGAACCCGGTCCAGCGCAACAGTGGATTGAGCCATATCAACCGGCGACAGGAACGGTGCAGCCGATCCATGTTCTCCGCCAGGCCGCGCGCGCCATCGCGATCCAGCCCGTCGGTGATCAGCAGCACGACCGCGCCCTGCGCCAACACGCGCCTGGCCCAATGGCGATTGAATGTCTCGAGCGCCTCGCCGATCCGCGTGCCGCCAGACCAATCGGGGACCACGTGCGAGACCATCTGGAATGCGGCCTCGGGATCACGATGCCGGAGCTGCCGGGTCACGTTGGACAGGCGTGTTCCGAACAGAAAGACGGAGACCCGGTCGCGATCGTTGGTAACCGCATGCAGAAAATGCAGCAAGATTTGGGCATAGCGCGACATTGATCCAGAGATATCGCAGAGCACGACGAGTGGCGGAGGCCGTTTGACCTGGCGATTGCGCGCGATCGTCACAATCTCGCCGCCCTGCCGCAGGCTCTGGCGAATCGTGCGGCGCAAATCGGTGACGGGCCCTTGTGGATCGGAGCGGAGTCGGCGTGTCCGGCGCGCATCGAGCGGCAGTGCCAGGCGGCGTATCTCCCGCTTTGCTTCGGCGATCTCCTCGGCGCTCATTGCCTCGAAGTCCATCTGCTGCAGGCGTTCGCGATCGGAGACGGTCAGCACCGCATCCATCACCGGAGGCTCGTCTTGCGGGCGCTGCCGGGTCTCACGCGGCTTCGCCATGGCTTCGGCGACCCGACGGCTGCCGGGCGGCGGGCGTTCGGGGTGCTTCTCTTTCTGTGCCTCGAGCAACGCCATGGCGACTGCCTGTTCGGCTGCGGTGGGGTCGCGCCAGAAAAGGGCAAAGGCCTGGTCGAATACGTCGTGGTGCTCGTGGCGGTGGACCATCGCCGTGCGCAGCGCGGTCCGCACCTGCTTGCGATTGCCGATATCGACCAATGACAGAGCCTGCTGGCCAGCCAGGCTTTCGGCCGGCCCCACTGGCAATCCAGTCCGGCGCAGCAGGTGCGCGAAGTGCATCACGTTCGCGGCCAGGGTAGGGGAAATCGCACTCATTCGAGCGACGGCGCGACTAGGCGCTGCAGTCTCTCGAGAGAGCGGTCGCGCAGGCCCAGCGAATGCAGCGTATCCAGCGTCGCCGCGAGGTATTGGACACAGCTGCCCAGCGAACCAGCGGCGGAGGCAAGCCGCATGGCGACCGACGCCTCGTCGAGCCGGCCCGCATAGCGCAGGTGGGCCCGGTTGGCCACGAAGGTGACGGCCCGCACCGGGCCATCGGCCGTTCGCGCAGTGACCCAGCGGGAATGATAGGCGCCGGTAAACAGCTCCCGGCGCCACGCGAGCAGTAGCTCGGACCGGGCTTCGGCGGCCGAGATGCGGAACAGGACTCCGCCGCAGCTTCCACCCCGCTCCAGTGCCAGCATTAGTCCCGGATTGTCCGGCGACCCGCGCCCGCCGTGCAACCAGAGGCAATAACGACGGTGCCAGCCGCGCACCAAACCCGCGCGGCGCTCGACGAAGTGGATCGCGGGGTTCCACATCAGGGAGCCGTAGCCGAACAACCAGACGTCAGCTCCGGGTGGATGACGCGCCAGCGTCCGATCCAGGTCTGCCTCGATTTCGGCGTCGGACAGCACGAGCGTGCCGGGGGGCATCGCTGCGCGAGCGAGTGCCAACAACGTGCCGTCGCGCAGGCCTTCGCGGGTGATCCGCACCCGCCAGTCGGAGGAGGCACTTTCGGTCACTCCGCCGCCTGCTGCACCTCGTTCACCAACCGCGCGGCCTCTGCCCCTCGAACCTTGGCGATGTCATCCTGATATTTCAGCAAAACTCCCAGCGTCTCGTCGACCGCGGCCGGGGCCAGTTCCTTCTGGTTAAGGTAGGTCAGCGCCTGCGCCCAATCGATCGTTTCGGCGACGCCAGGGAGCTTGAACAGATCCTCACTACGCAATCGCTGCACGAAGGCGACCACCTGCGCCGACAGGCGCTCGGGCACCGCAGGGGCCTTTGCCTCGAGGATGGCGCGCTCCCGCGCTGCGTCCGGGTAGTCTACCCAATGATACAGGCACCGCCGGCGAATGGCGTCATGCACCTCCCGGGTGCGGTTGGATGTGATGACCACGGCTGGCAGGGTCTTCGCGCGCACCGTGCCCAGTTCGGGCACGGTGATCTGAAAGTCGGCCAGCAATTCCAGCAGGAAGGCTTCGAAAGGTTCGTCGGCACGATCCAATTCGTCAATCAGCAGCACGGCGGGTTGCAGGTCCGGGTCGATGGCCGCGAGAAGCGGGCGGGCGAGAAGGTATTTCCGCGTATAGATGTCGTTGGTCAGCTCGTTCGGATCAGTCCGTCCGGACGCTTCTGACAATCGAATGGCCATGAGCTGACGGGCATGGTCCCACTCATAGGCGGCGGCGGATAGGTCCATGCCATCATAGCACTGCAGCCGCACGAGCCGCCGGCCAAGACCCGCGGCCAGCACCTTGGCGATCTCGGTCTTTCCCGTACCAGGCTCACCTTCAAGGAATAGCGGGCGACGCATGGAGAGCGACAGATGCACCGTCGTGGCCAGCTCCTGGTCGGCGATGTATCCCTGGTCGGCGAGCAAACGCGCAGTGTCGGCGACGGCCGTAGGCAGATCGGCCACTACACCATGCTTCCGAGGATCAGAATGAGCATGATCAGATAAATCGCACCGCCGATCCATGCGGCAAGTGGCAGGCCCATTGGTTCGGGTGGGATCAGCGAGAACACGCTGACGGTCGAAGGCGGTTGGCGCATCGGCAGCACAGGGTGCGCCACCTCCTCGCTGGGGGCTGCTGGGAAAACCTGCTCGGTCTCTGGTTCTGGCTGGTGCGGCGCGACCTGGGCGCTGAACCGGTCGAAGAACGAGTCAGCCATCTGCTTTGCCGTCGCATCGACCAGTCGCGCGCCGAGTTGCGCGATCCTGCCGCCGACCTGCGCGTGCACCTCGTATTGCAGCAACGTGGCATCGCCGGCCGGCTCAAGGCGTACCTTCGCACCTCCCTTGGCAAACCCGGCCACACCCCCTTGGCCTTCGCCTCCGATGGTATAGCCGTGAGGGGGATCAATATCGGAAAGGTGAACGGCACCGTTGAATCGGGCGGCGATTGGCCCGATCTTCACCGATGCGGTTGCCTTCATGTCGGTGTCCGACAGTTTCTCCAGCGACTCGCAGCCGGGGATGCTCGCCTTGAGCACCACCGGGTCGTTGAGTGCCTGCCAGACAGTCTCGCGCGACGCTTCGATGCGCCGTTCGCCAGTCATATCCATGCGGACTGAATCCCGTTGTGCGCGTTGGACGTTACTTGCAGGGTCAGAGGCATGCAATCAAGCGCCCCTGCTCTGGTAAGCGGGCTTCCGTTTGTTGGGATGCTCGCGTCGATGGCGGCGTTGCCTGTCATTGCCCCGCGTTTCTGGCATCGACGGATGGCGGTCGTCGCCGCCTTCTGGATTGCGGCGCTGGTTGCTCTGGAGGCATTGGCAGCCGGACCAGTCTCGGCCGCGGCGGCCGCGTGGCGCGCCATGGTGATCGATTACCTACCATTCATGGCCCTGATGCTGGCGCTGTACACCGCCGCCGGCGGCATCCTGCTGCGCGGTGCCTTCGTGGGTACACCGGCGGGCAACACCAGCCTGCTGGTGGTTGGCATGGTTCTGGGGCTGGTGATGGGCACCACCGGCGCCTCAATGGTGCTGATACATCCACTGCTGCGCGCCAACGCACATCGGCGCCGCAAGGTGCATCTTGTGCTGTTTCTCATCGTCCTGGTTGCCAATGCGTCGGGAGCGCTGACGCCTCTGGGCAATCCACCCTTGTACCTGGGGCTGCTGCACGGCGTGCCATTCTTCTGGCCCGCGCGGTACCTCGCAGCGCCGCTGCTCATCGTGGCGGGTTTGTTGCTGGTGGCCTTCTATCTGCTGGACCGCCATCTTGCCGCTGACGAACCGCGAGCGCCTCCGCCTGACCGACTTCGTGTTCGTGGCTGGGGCAATGTCGTCCTGATCCTGCTTGTCGTCGTGATTGTGCTGGCGCAGGGGCTTATGCCATCGCGTAGCCTAAACCTGCTGGGCCAGTCGATACAGGCAGCAGAGCTTGGGTCGACGAGCTTGCTGCTGCTTCTCACAGTCATCTCGTCAGCGTCCACAGCACGCGCTGTACGGCAGGCGAACGACTTCTCCTGGCATCCGATGATCGAGGTTGCGATCCTGTTCGCTGCTCTCTTCATCACCATCGCTCCAGTGGAGCGGATGTTGGAGGCCGGTCTGGACGGACCACTTGTCGCAGTTCTGCGGCTGACCCGGGGCAGCGACGGGCAGAACTGGCCGATGGCGTATTTCTGGCTCACCGGCATCCTCTCGGCCTTTCTCGACAATGCGCCGACCTACTTGGTGTTCTTCCGCACGGCGGGGATCCAGCCATCGGCGTTGTCCGACGCCGACGCAGCAACGCTCGCGGCAATTTCGGCAGGCGCCGTCTTCTTCGGCGGCCTCACCTACATTGGCAACGCGCCGAACATGATGCTGCGTGCCATTGCCGCGCATCGAGGTGTGCGGATGCCGGGGTTCTTCGGCTTCATGCTGATGGCAGCAGGCCTGCTGCTGCCTGTGCTTGGCTTGGTCAACCTCATCTTCTTCTCCGGGTAAGGCGGCAGCCTGTCCTTCGGCTTTGCCTTGGGCTAATCGATCACCACGCCACGCCTGGAGATCGCTCATGACCTATCTGGTTGCTGCGGACCTGCAGACCGTACCCGCCGGGGAGCGCTTCCGGGCGCTGCTCGCGCAGCCTGGCATTCTGCAGATGCCGGGGGCGCATAACGGCATGGCTGGCTTGCAGGCCAAGGCCGCGGGGTTTGAAGCGCTCTATCTGTCCGGAGCGGCGATGACCGCTTCCATGGGCATTCCTGATCTCGGCATGATCACCGTGGACGAGGTCTGCTTCTTTGTTCGTCAGATCGCACGCGCGACTGGTCTGCCGCTGCTGGTGGACGGCGACACCGGCTATGGCGAGGCGCTGAACGTCATGCACATGGTGCGGAGCTTCGAGGACGCCGGCGCCGCTGCCGTGCATATCGAGGACCAAATGCTGCCGAAGAAATGCGGCCACCTCAACGACAAGAAACTGGCCGACGCGCATGACATGGCCGCCAAGATCGCCGCCGCCAGACGCGCGCGGCGCCATCTCCTCATCATCGCCCGAACCGACGCTGCGGGGAGCGAGGGCATGGATGGTGCGGTGGCGCGCGCCAGGCTTTACCTGGATGCCGGCGCCGATGCGATCTTTCCGGAGGCACTGACCACCGCCGAGATGTTCCGCACCTTCGCCTCGCGCGTCGATGCGCCGCTGCTGGCCAACATGACCGAGTTCGGTCGTACTCCCTTCTTCACCGCGGCAGAGTTCCAGGACATGGGCTACAGGATGGTGATCTGGCCGGTCAGCTCGCTGCGCGTCGCCAACAAGGCGCAGGCCGACCTGTATGCCGCAATCCGCCGCGATGGCGGAACGCAGACCATGCTGGAACGCATGCAGACTCGGGCCGAGCTTTACGCGGCGATCGGCTATCACGATTACGAAGCGCTGGACGCAAGCATCGTGAAGACGGTGATCCCCGAGGGAATGCCGCAGCGTCAGTGAGGAGACGCCGCATGAACCGCCGCCAGTTTCTGTGGCTGATGACGCTGGCACCCATCGCTGCGCGTGCCCAGGGTCCTAGTCCAACCGGGCCACAGCCGGAGCTGCCGAAGGAGCGGCTGATGATCACGACGCGCGATGGCACGCAGCACGCGTTCATGGTGGAGATGGCGACGACGCCGGATCAGCAGACGGTCGGCCTGATGTTCCGACCGAGCGTCCCACCCGATGGCGGCATGCTGTTCGACTGGGGGACCCCACGCAATTCTCAGATGTGGATGCGCAACACCGTCGCATCGCTCGACATGGTCTTCATCAACGCTGACGGCACGATCCGCTCAATTGCCGAGAACACGGTTCCGCAGAGCCTGGCGGTGATCGATAGCCGGGGCCCAGTCCGCGCAACGCTCGAACTCGCCGCAGGCACGACTGCCCGGCTGAACATCCGGGTCGGCGACAAGGTGCAGCAGCGGCTCTTCGGCAACGCGCCATAGGGTCACTCTTGCAGGCCGTCGCGCGCCCGCTCGAAAAGCCGGAGCGCCAGCACGGCAGCCAGCAGCCCGATGACGAACCCCGCACCGGCGCCCCAGATGGCATCCTTTGTTCCACCCATCGCCCCACCGATGCCGCCGCCCACCAACAGCGGCAGAAACGGAATGAGGCAACCGACCCCCGCCATAGTGCTGATCCTCGGAAATGATCTGTCTTGTAGCCCGGTTTACGGCGGCTAGCGCGTTATGCTAGCGGCATCTGTCATTCGCGGGGCGTGGCGCAGCCTGGTCAGCGCGCCTGTTTTGGGTACAGGAGGTCGTGGGTTCGAATCCCGCCGCCCCGACCAGCAACTCCAACAGTGAGCTTCCCGGTCCGTTCCCGACATCTCCCTGGTGCCCGGCGGCGCGCGAAGAGCCTCGGCGATGACCCTGCGAATCAGAAGAACGACCGTGCGATGTCTTCCATCAGGTGGTCGCGTTTCGAGTCGGACCCATCGCGCGTTGCGGATGGCCAAGGATCGAGAAGCGCACGGCCGATGACCGCGACCAGCAATACGCCGATGATCAGGATCAGAGTGTCCATTGGTGCTCTCTCCAGCCCGTGTGGGACGCGGACAGATGGCAAGCCACCACCGAGTGACGCACTGAAACATTTCGGTCGCGCCGCACGCTCCACCGAGCGGGTGTGAAACGCTTCACGGAAGCGGTGCAGCGAGTTCCCTTTGCCTCGCCGGCATTGTCCGTCGCGTTGCCCTGGCACTGGATCTAGGCCTGCTCAGCAGTTCGGGCTTTGCCAGCGGCTACGTCGTGAACGGATTACGTGCTTGACGTGCTGTTCCGCGATTGATCGACCGCTTTGCCTGTCGCCCAAGGGGACCGTGGTGACTCAGGCTGTGATCGTCCCGAAATGACCGGAAGGCACCTGTGCCGACTTACCGGGTAATCTCACCTTGGATAGATGTGTGTCCATTCCTTCGGGAATGGCTCATCGTTCTCGGTCTTCAGGTGTATGTGGATCAGCCGCCAGGCACCGTTATCCACGTGGTAAAGGAACCGCACGAACAAGTAGGCCTTTTCGAAGTCGATCTTGTAGATGATGTCCTTTTCCGCCCGGCCGTAGTCACGCGCATAGACCAGGTCGGCATACTGTCCTTGCCCCAATCCGCGCACGAGTTGGAACACGTCCTTCATCTTGGCGGCCGTGGTCCCTTCCATCAGAGAAGCTGCCGCTTGCGCCGCGCCATCCACATCGCGCCGCGCCAATTGGTTGGTCATGTCCGCGCTCGCGCGCAAGGCATCGAAGGTGTCGAGCGCAGGTTGTGCAACGGCACTGCCCGCCAGCAGCAGCGCCAACGCCACTGCCAGTGGGCGCATCGCAGGTGCTATCGCACTACGGCGATCTGCTCGCGTCGTAACTGCACCGTCAGTTCATCGAGCGCTCGGCCGACGCGGTCCAGCATCTCGTCGACTTCGGCCTCGGTGATGATCAATGGGGGACTGAAGCACAGGATGTCGCCCGGCACAGTCCGGCCGATGACCCCGTTTTCTTCGATCAGTTTGGTGAACCGGCCGCCGATTTTCGCCGCGGCCTCGAAGTTCTGGTGTTTTTGCTTGTCCGCCACCAGTTCGATCGCGCCGATCAGGCCGACACCACGTACATCCCCGACCAGCGGATGATCGGCGAACCGCCGCCGCAACTCCTGTTGCATATGCGCGCCAACACTGCGGACATGTTCACCGATATTCATCTCGTCGTAGATCTTCAACGTTTCGATCGCCACCGCGGCCGGCACCGGATGGCCGGAATAGGTGAACCCGTGACCGAACGTGCCGATCTCGTGGCTCTCCTTCGCCAGCCCCTGGAACACCCGATCGTTGACCATCACGGCGCTGATCGGCAGATACGACGAAGACAGCGCCTTGGCGCAGGTCAGGATATCAGGCTGCATGTTCAGCGTCTGGCTGCCCCAGTAGTTGCCGGTGCGCCAGAAGCCGCAGATCACCTCATCGGCAACGAACAGCACGTCGTACTTGCGCAACACCGCCTGGATCTTCTCATAATACGTGCGCGGCGGCACGATCACCCCACCCGCACCCATCACCGGCTCGGCCCACATCGCCGCGACGGTTTCGGGACCTTCCGCCAGGATCAGCTTCTCCAGGTCCTCGGCGCAGCGCGTTGCAAATGCCTCCTCGCTCTCGCCCGGATTGGCGCCGTGATAGTAGTGCGGGTTTACCGTGTGGACGAACCGGTCGAGCGGAACATCGAAGGCACGGTGGTTGTGCGGAATGCCGGTGAGCGACGCCGAGGCCAGCGTAATGCCGTGGTAGCCTTTGATCCGGCCGATGATCTTCTTCTTGTCCGGCCGGCCGACGGCATTGTTGAAATACCAGATCATCTTGATGGCGCTGTCGTTCGCCTCTGATCCGGAGTTGGCGAAGAACACCTTGCTCATCGGCACCGGCGCGCGCTGGATCAACATCTCGGAGAGGTCGATCAGCGGCTCGTGCGACTTGGCAGTGAAGGCGTGGTAGAAAGGCAGCTTGCGCATCTGATTCACCGCCGCCTGAACCAGCCGCTCGTTGTCGAAGCCGAGAGAAGCGCACCACAGGCCGGCGACGCTTTCGATGTAGTCCTTGCCGGTGTCGTCCCACACCCGCACGCCCTTGCCGCGCGTGACCACCATCGGCCCCACCTGCTGGTGCGCCTGCAGGTCCGTATATGGGTGCAGCACGTTGGCGATATCGCGGGCGGCGGCCGAGTTGGCGCCGAACGGCGGCGGCGGTGCCATGACTTGTCTCCTTGGCTGAAGGGCGCAGTGTAGTCGCAGGTCCGGGACCCGGAAAGTGCATCGATCGGCGGGCAATGAGGAGCGCCGCAACGCCTCGGCGCGGGCCGAAGCAACCGCACACGGCACATGATCGCTCCTGACTCAACGCTGTCAGCAAGCACGCACTAGCTGAGCCGAGGTCAATCACAATCGATGATGGAGCATCATGCGGGTTCTCACGCATCGCTGCACGGAACAATCCGACGGGAGATCGGGAAGCCAGTTTCTGTTGATGACCATGTGCCTGGCTGTCCTCCTCGTCCAGGTGGATACGTCCGTGGTCAACCTCGCAACCCGGGCCATCGGCGAGGCGCTTCACGCCGGTGTCATGGGCCTGCAATGGGTGCTTGATGCCTACAATATTGCCTATGCAGCCCTGTTGCTGACCGGCGGGCTTCTGGCTGATCTCTATGGCCGGCGTCGGCTGTTTCTGTGCGGCACTGCCGTCTTCACCGGCGGGTCGCTGCTCTGCGCCGCGGCGCCGAACGTCGCGATATTGATCGCTGCCCGAGCCGTCGCCGGCGCAGGAGCAGCATTGCTGCTGCCCGCCTCGCTCTCGATCATTCGCGTGGCATGGGCCGACGAGCGAGCCCGCAATCGTGCCCTCGGCGTTTGGGCTGCCTGCACTGGGCTTGCGTTTGTGGTTGGCCCTGCGGCAGGCGGCGCGCTGGTCGACTTTTTCGGCTGGCGGAGTGTCTTCCTCATTGCTGTTCCGTTGGGCCTGGTGACGTTCGGTTGCGCCCTGCGGGTTGTTGCCGAATCCAAGGACCCTGCCGGCCGGCGGTTCGATGCGCTCGGTCAGCTCTGGGGTGCAGTCACACTCGTCGGCGTGGCGCTCGCCGGGATCGAGGCCGGGCGTGATCGTGCTGTCAGTGTGGCGGCGCTGTCGGCGGCGATCATCGCAATACTGCTGTTCCTGCGCATCGAACAGCGCCGCGGTTCTGCGGCCTTGGTGCCGCTGGACCTGTTCAACCGACGCCGCTTCGTCGGCGTATTGGTCGCGACCGCCGCGATGACGTTCGGCATGTATGGAGTGCTCTTCCTGGTACCGCTTTCGTGGCAGTCGAGTGGCACGCTTCCGGCCGGCGGTGCTGGTCTTGCCCTGCTGCCGATGGCAGCCGTGTTCTTTGGATTGTCGAATTACTCCGGACGATTGGCTGAGCGTGTCGGCGCGCGCACCATGATCGGCGGCGGCACCGCGACGATCGGCCTGGGCCTGTATCTCATCGCATTGACCTCCGATGGGATGCCGATCTCTCTCGCCGAGGCAGGACTGGTGATGACCGGAATTGGCATGGGCCTCAACACCGGGCCGCTGTTTGGCGTCGCGGTGGAGGCGGTGCCGGCAGCGCGCTCCGGCAATGCGGCGTCGCTGATCAACGTTGCCCGCATGATCGGCGCGACACTGGGCGTGGCAATACTTGGCTCGGCATTCGCGCTGGCCGGCTCCGGCTCCTGGGGGTTGAGAATCGCAATGGCGCTGGGCGGCACGGTCCAGCTCATCGGCGCCGGCGTGGCATGGCAAGCACTGCGCCGGTGAACGAAGCCGGCCGCAATCAGCAAGTTCGACAGTGATGCGCCGTTGACAATTACCGCCGGGCCTCATCGACTGCCCGCACACAAGCCGTGCGGGGAAATGCTTTCATGCCCACCCAGCCCGTAGACGTTTTGATCATCGGCGCCGGTGCCTCCGGCGCAGCCATCGCCTGGAGCCTCGCCGAGACGAAGATGCACATCCTGTGCCTGGAACAGGGCGACTGGATGAAGCCGTCTGAATATCCTTCCTCGGGTCGCGACTGGGAAGCGCGTCAGCTCAACGACTTCCACTACAGCCCGAACCGCCGCGCGCGGGACACCGATTATCCGATCAACGATGCGAATTCGCCGATCAAGGTCGCCAACTTCAACGGTGTCGGTGGCGGCACCGTGCTCTACGCCGGACACTTCCCCCGATTCCATCCGTCTGACTTCCGCGTCCGAACGCTGGACGGCGTGGCTGATGATTGGCCGATCGATTATGCGACGCTCGCGCCGTACTACGACGAGAACGACCGCATGATGGGCGTTTCCGGCCTGGCCGGCGATCCCGCCTATCCACCACATGAACCAATGATGGCACCGCTCCCGCTGGGCAAGTCAGGTGCCACGCTGGCGCGCGGGCTCAACAAGCTTGGCTGGCACTGGTGGCCGTCGGACAGCGCCATCGCCTCTGAGGATTACGAAGGCCGCGCTCGTTGCATCAACCTCGCGCACTGCACCTCGGGCTGTGCGCAAGGCGCCAAGGCGAGCACCGACGTCACCTATTGGCCTGCAGCCATTCGTGCCGGCGTCGAGTTGCGCACACACTGCCGGGTCCGCGAGATCACGCGGGACAATGACGGCATGGCATCCGGCGTCATCTACTACGATGCGGATGGCAAGGAGCAATTCCAGCCGGCCCACGTCGTAATCCTCGCCTGCAATGCCATCGGCACCGCACGCATCCTGCTGAACTCCAATGGACTTGCGAATTCCTCCGGCCTTGTCGGCAAGAACCTGATGTTCCACCCCTATGCGCGCATCGCCGGTTGGTTCGACGATGAGCTGGATGGCTATCGCGGGCCCGGCAACTGCATTTGGAGCCAGGAGTTCTACGAGACCGACGCCGCGCGTGGTTTCGTGCGCGGCTACACGTTCGAATTCTCGCGCGGCCAGAACCCGGTGATGGCCGCCGTTCACAGCATGTCGATCGGCCGGCTGCCTTGGGGCGAGGATCACCATCGCGCCTATCGCCGGCTGTTCTGCCACCGCACCGGCATGGTGGCGATCTGCGAAGACCTGCCGGAGGAGCACAATCGCGTCACGCTCGATCCGGAGTTGAAGGACTGCCACGGCATCCCGTCTCCCAGGATCGATTACACGCTCAGTGACAACAGTCGCCGTATGCTGGACCACGCGGTCGCTCGTGCCAGCGAGATATTGCGGGCCGCCGGCGCGCACGACGTGTGGTACGAGGCACCGCTCACCGACGGTGGCTGGCACCTGATGGGCACCGCGCGCATGGGCACCGATCCGCAGCGCTCGGTGGTGAACGAATGGGGCCGCAGCCACGATGTGAAGAACCTGTTCATCGTCGATGGCAGCATCTTCGTCACCTCGGCTGGCGTAAATCCGACACGCACTATCCAGGCGCTGGCACTTTATGTTGCCGACAACATCAAGAGCCGCCTGGCCACCCTGTTCGATTGAGGCCTGCATGTTTTCAGACGATCAGCGCCGAATCTTGCACTGCATTGCCGAGATGATGATTCCTGCCAGCACTGAGTACGGTGTGCCGAGCGCTGCCGACGAAGTGATCTTCGCCGACATCCTGCGCAGCTTCGGCCGCGACGAGCATCACGTATTGACTTTGCTGTGCGAGCTGGAAGGCTTTGCCGATCTCGACC
>JBKPOG010000290.1:0-23445 GCA_046732975.1 Pseudomonadota bacterium | reverse complement strand
CCGACCTCGAACTGGTCCTCGCCGAACTCGTCCTGCTTGGCGAGCAACTGATCTTCGGTCAGCAGCTGGTGCAGCTTCATGTCGGTGGTGCCCGGCTCCAGCACCACGTAGCTTTCGAAGTACAGGATCTTCTCCAGCTCCTTCAGCGTCAGATCGACCATCAGGCCGATCCGGCTGGGCAGCGACTTCAGGAACCAGATATGCGCCACCGGCGAGGCCAGTTCGATATGGCCCATACGCTCGCGACGCACCTTGGCCAGCGTGACCTCGACGCCGCACTTTTCACAGATGATGCCGCGGAACTTCATCCGCTTGTACTTGCCGCACAGGCACTCGTAATCCTTGATCGGACCGAAGATGCGCGCGCAGAACAGGCCATCACGCTCGGGCTTGAACGTGCGGTAGTTGATGGTTTCCGGCTTCTTGATCTCGCCGTATGACCAGCTCCGAATCTGCTCCGGGCTGGCGATCTGGATCTTGATCTGATCAAAAGTCATTGCCTGGCCAGTCTGGCCAAGGATCTTCATCAGCTCGTTCATGCGAATACCCCGTGTGGTGCCGTCACCCCCGCAAGCCTGTCCCCGCGAAAGCGGGGAACGGGGGTCCAGAGCCTGCCCCGGACGTCGATCCGGGGGCTGGGTCCCCGCTTTCGCGGGGATGACGAGTGAGTGTTGATCAAGCGGCGCGGCTGTCCAGGTCGACGTTCAGCCCCAACGACTTCAGTTCCTTCACCAGCACATTGAAGCTCTCCGGCACACCGGCCTCGAAGTTGTCCTGCTCGCGCACGATCGCTTCATAGACCTTGGTCCGTCCCGAGACGTCGTCCGACTTCACTGTCAGCATCTCCTGCAGTGTATACGCGGCGCCATACGCCTCCAGCGCCCAGACCTCCATCTCGCCGAAGCGCTGACCGCCGAACTGCGCCTTGCCGCCGAGCGGCTGCTGCGTAACCAGCGAGTACGGCCCGATGGAGCGCGCATGGATCTTGTCGTCCACCAAGTGATGCAGCTTCAGCATGTAGATGTAGCCGACCGTCACCTTGCGCTCGAACGGCTCGCCAGTACGGCCGTCGACCAAAATCACCTGGCCCGACGTATCCAGCCCTGCTCGTTCCAGCATGCCTTCGATGTCGGACATGCGCGCCCCGTCGAACACCGGCGTTGCGATCGGAATGCCCTTCTTCAGGTTCTCACACAGCTCTACCAGCTGCTCGGTATCGAGAATGGCGATCTGATCGCGGAATTCCTCCTCGCCGTAGAGGTCGCGCAGGCGGCCCAACAACTCGTCCCGCTGCGCGCCAGTGCGGCGGTAGGCTTCGACCAACTCGCCGATCTGCTGGCCCAGCGTGTGGCACGCCCAGCCAAGATGCGTCTCCAGGATCTGCCCGACGTTCATGCGCGACGGCACGCCCAGCGGATTCAGCACGATATCGACCGGCGTCCCGTCCTCGAGGAACGGCATGTCCTCCACCGGCACGACACGCGAGACAACGCCCTTGTTGCCATGCCGACCAGCCATCTTGTCGCCAGGCTGCAGCTTGCGCTTCACTGCGATGAAGACCTTGACCATCTTCATCACTCCCGGCGGCAGCTCGTCACCGCGCTGCAGCTTCTCCACCTTGCTGTCGAACCGCGCCTGAAGGCGACCGACCGCCGCGTCGTACTCGCGCTTCAGCGTTTCGATCTCCGCCATCACCGTGTCGTCCTGCACGCCGATATGGCGCCAGGCGCCGCGGGGATGCTCGTTCAGCACCTCCTCGGTAATCTCAGTGCCCGACTTGATGCCCTTGAAGCCACCCGTCGCCTTGCGGCCCAGCAGCTTCTCGCGCAGCCGGTTGAGGAACGATCGTTCCTGGATCGCCTTCTCGTCGTCGCGGTCCTTGGCCAGACGCTCGATCTCTGAGCGCTCAATCGCCATGGCGCGCTCATCCTTGTCGACGCCGCGCCGACTAAAGACGCGCACATCCACGACCGTCCCGGTCACGCCAGGCGGCAGCTTCAGCGACGTGTCGCGCACATCGGACGCCTTCTCGCCGAAGATCGCGCGCAGCAGCTTTTCCTCCGGCGTCATCGGGCTTTCGCCCTTCGGAGTGACCTTGCCGACCAGGATGTCGCCCGGATTCACCTCTGCGCCGATGTAGACAATGCCGGCCTCATCAAGGTTCTTCAGCGCTTCCTCGCCCACATTGGGGATATCGCGCGTGATCTCTTCCTGACCCAGCTTCGTGTCACGCGCCATTACCTCGAATTCCTCGATGTGAATGGAGGTGAACACGTCGTCGCGCGCGATGCGCTCGCTGATCAGAATCGAGTCCTCGAAGTTGTAGCCGTTCCACGGCATAAACGCGCACAGCACGTTGCGGCCCAGCGCCAGCTCGCCCAGTTCCGTTGAGGGACCATCAGCGATGATCTCGTTCTCATGCACCGTGTCACCCACCTTCACCAGCGGACGCTGGTTGATGCAGGTCGACTGGTTCGAGCGCATGAACTTGCGCAGCCGATAGATATCGACGCCCTTGGTGGTGCTATCGTCGTTGGTCGCGCGCACCACGATGCGTGCACCATCGATCTGGTCAACCACGCCGGGACGCCGCGCGATGATCGTCGCACCGCTGTCGCGCGCCACCGCTGCCTCCATGCCTGTGCCGACGAGCGGCGCATCCGCCTGGATCAGCGGCACCGCCTGCCGCTGCATATTGGAGCCCATCAGCGCGCGGTTGGCGTCGTCGTTTTCCAGGAACGGAATCAGGGACGCTGCCACCGACACCAGCTGTCTCGGCGAGACGTCGATCGCCGTGACGTCCTCCGGCCGCGCCAGACGAAAATCACCCTGACGACGCACCGAGACAAAGTCCTCGGTCAGACGGCCGGTCTCGTCCATCGGCGCATCCGCCTGGGCGACCACCAGCTTTTCTTCCTCCATGGCCGAGAGGTAGCGCGGCTCGCGCTGCACCACACCTTCCCTGACCAGCAGGTACGGCGTCTCGATGAACCCGTATTTGTTGACCTTGGCATAAGTGGCCAACGAGTTGATCAGGCCGATATTCGGGCCTTCCGGCGTCTCGATCGGACAGATGCGGCCGTAATGCGTCGGGTGCACGTCGCGCACCTCGAAGCCCGCCCGCTCGCGCGTCAGACCACCCGGTCCAAGCGCAGACAGACGACGCTTGTGAGTCACTTCCGATAGCGGGTTGGTCTGATCCATGAACTGCGACAGCTGCGACGAACCGAAGAACTCGCGCACCGCCGCTGCCGCCGGCTTCGCGTTGATCAGATCGTGCGGCATCACCGTATCGATATCGACCGAGCCCATGCGCTCGCGGATCGCCCGCTCCATCCGCAACAAGCCGATGCGGTACTGGTTCTCCATCAGTTCGCCGACCGAACGCACCCGGCGATTGCCGAGGTTATCGATGTCGTCGATCTGGCCGCGCCCATCCTTAAGCTCGTTGAGGATCTTCACCGTGCGCAGCAGGTCGTGCTTGCGCAGCACTCGCACCGAGTCGGGCACATCCTCGAGGCCCAGCCGCATGTTCATCTTCACGCGCCCGACCGCAGAAAGGTCATAGCGGTCAGGATCGAAGAACAGACCGCGGAACAATGCTTCCGCGGTCTCTGGCGTCGGCGGCTCGCCCGGCCGCATGACACGGTAAATGTCGATTAGCGCATCGTCACGGTTGTTGTTCTTGTCCACCGTCAGCGTGTTGCGGATCCACGGCCCATTGGACTGATCCACCGCGAGCGTCGGCAGACGGGTGACGCCGGCTTCCTCCAGCGCGGTGAGTTTGGCCTCGGCCAACTCCTCGCCGGCCTCGGCGTAAATCTCGCCGGTCTCCGCGTTGACAAGGTCCTCGGCCACGAACCGGCCGAGCAGGTCGGTACGCCCGACCAGCACCTCCTTGGTCTTCTCGGCAATGCGCCGCGCCTGTCGCTGCGTCAGCTTGGCATTGGCCTCGGCGACGACTTCGCCGGTTTCGGCATCGACAATAGGTTCCAGCAGCTTCACACCCCGGAACGCATCCGGATCGAACGGCCGGGCCCAACCTTTCGGAGTGTAGTCGAACACAACCTGGCCGTAGAAGTACTTGAGGATTTCCTCCTGATCCATGCCGCGGACTTCGCCGGGCTCTACCTGCTCACCGGCCGCCTCGCGCGAGGCGCGCAGCTTCGTCGTCGCGTCGCTTTCGAGTGCATAGAGCAGCGTGGTCACCGGCAGCTTCCGCTTCCGGTCGATGCGCACGTAGACCAGGTCCTTGCTGTCGAACTCGAAGTCGAGCCAGGAGCCGCGGTAAGGGATCACGCGTGCCGCGAACAGGTACTTGCCGCTGCTGTGGGTCTTGCCCTTGTCGTGATCGAAGAATACTCCGGGCGAACGGTGCATCTGCGAGACAATGACGCGCTCGGTGCCATTGATGATGAACGTCCCGTTGTCCGTCATCAGCGGCATGTCGCCCATGTAGACCGGCTGTTCCTTAATATCCCGGATCGAGCGGGCGCCGGTGTCCTCATCGACGTCCCACACGATCAGGCGCAGGATGACCTTCAGTGGCGCCGCATAGGTCATTCCGCGCTGGATGCATTCCTCGACGTCATATTTGGGCTCTTCCAGTTCGTAATAGACGAACTCGAGCCGACCGCGGCCGGCGAAGTCGTCGATCGGGAAGACCGACTTGAACACCTCCTGCAGTCCGGCGTGCAGCCGGCTGTCGGGCCGTACGTTCATTTGCAGGAAGCCTTCGTATGAGGCACGCTGCACGTCGATCAGGTTCGGCATCGGCGCGACCTCCGGGATGCGCCCGAAGTTGCGGCGGATGCGCTTGCGCCCGGTGAATGACCTGGTGATTGCGTTCATAAATTGCCCTGCCTACCTGCCCCTACAGCCGCCGCAACGCGGAGCGGGGCGGGAACCAGCCTGATTCCCGCCCGCATCCAGCTCAGCTTCAGGCGCCCGTGCGGCGAGCCCGCGCGCCCTCGGTTGTCTGCCGATCGTGCTACTTGACCTCCACGGTTGCGCCGGCGTCCTCGAGCATCTTCTTGATCTTCGCGACCTCGTCCTTGCCGATACTTTCCTTCACCGGCTTCGGTGCACCTTCGACCAGGTCCTTGGCCTCCTTCAGCCCAAGGCCGGTGATGGTGCGAACCTCCTTGATCACGTTGATCTTCTTGTCACCTGCCTTGGACAGGATGACCGTGAACTCGGTCTGCTCCTCGGCCGGCGCGGCGGCAGCCGCGGTCCCGGCAGCAGGCGCAGCCGCAGCCACCGCGACAGGCGCGGCAGCGGAGACGCCCCACTTGTCTTCGAGCAGCTTTGAGAGCTCTGCCGCCTCCAACACCGTGAGGCTGGACAGCTCGTCCACCAGCTTCTGCAGATCAGCCATTTGTGTGTGTCCCTAATCTAGTCGTTGGTTGGTTCCGCGCAAGGGTCAGGCCGCAGCGGCCGCCTCGCCCTCCTCGTTTTTCCTGGCAAAGGCGCCAAATACCCGAGCGAGCTGCCCAGCCGAGCCCTGCAGGACGCCAGCGACTCGGGTCGCGGGGGTGGCGATCATCCCCACGATTCGAGCGCGCAGTTGATCCAGGCTTGGCAACTCGGCCAACGCCCGAACCCCCGACGCATCCAACGTCTGGGGGCCAAGAGCACCGCCGATCAGCACGAGCTTCTCGTTGAGTCTAGCGAACTCGACGGTTGCCTTGGCCGCCGCGACCGGGTCGGTCGACCAGGCGAGCGCGGTCGGACCCTTCAGCATAGGCTTCAGGCCGTCAAATGGGGTCCCCTCCAGAGCGAGGTGGGCCAGACGGTTCTTCGCGACCCTGAAGGTCACGCCGGCTGTCCGCATCCGGCGCCTGAGATCCGTTGCTTCAGCGACCGTGAGCCCCGTGTTGTGGGTCACGACGATCATCGACGTTGCGGCAAGCGCCTCGTGCAGACCGGCAACAAACTCCCGCTTTTCTGTCCGGTCCACGATCCCTTCTCCATCAAGGCCGGGCGCGTCGGGCGCACCGGGCCAGGTTGCCCAGTTCGCCTGTCCTGAATGCCGGAACGGCCCAGGGACCTTGGTCCGCAGGCGTCTCCCGTCTCCCGCGCGCGGACCGGGTGGTCCATTAAACCCTAAGGAACGAGCGGTCTCGGACAGGTGCGACCCGACGCGTGCGCCGGATCGTGCGAAGCGCGCGCTGTAACCGAATCCGATGGCCGAGTCGAGAGGGCTCCTACCGCGGCAGCGTTAGCGATCAGAGGAGCGGAGGTGCTGATCGGCGACGGCCGCCCGCCAGACCTTCGGCAATCCCGACCCCGACAGTTTCTGGGAATCGCAGCCAGTCCACCGTAATCGAGTGCGGCGCTGCCGCCCCAAGCTCAGACATGGCACCGATAACACGCATTGGCGTGTGGTTCGCGGGACAGGCAGGCGAGCCTTGGCCTTTGGGGTCAACGTTCTCTGCAAGAATCTAGGGTGCATGACGAAGTGGAGCGACCACTCAATCGATGGCGCGGTGACTTCTATTGAGAAAAGTCGCAGGCAATTAGTGAAGAATTAGCTGGGGGCTGTGCACTATATGATCACCCATGCTGGGTGAGATACGGCGTCTCGCACCCTCAAGGGCCGCATCCGGCTGCTTCGCCGGCTGCAACCATCCGGCAATGACGCATTGGGGTGAGATATTCAGGCTCGGCGGGATGACCTCGATCGCTAACACATGGCCCGGGCTGCCCTCGTTCATGAGCAAGCGACCAATTCCGCCGGGAAAACGCACAGATCGTCTTCCTGCGGTCTCCTCTCGATTGACGCTTCTTATACTCGGTATCGTACTCCCGCTGCTTGCCTTCGCAGCCTTCATGATCGTGCGCTATGCTGCGCTTGACTATGAGCGCTACGGGCAGCAGCTCCAATCGACGACGCATGCCACCTCGAATGCCATCGACGCCGAACTCTCCCGCGCACTTGCTATACTCAAAACGCTCAGCAATTCGCGGTCGCTGGCCAATCGGCAATGGTCGGCATTTTACGATCTGGCGAAGGCATCGATCGAAAGTCAGCCTGGCGCGCGGATCGTGCTTTACGACCCTTCCGGGCAAGTCGTCGTGGCGACCCTGGTGCCCTATGGCGCCCCGCTGCCGAAGACCGGTGACCCGCGTGCTGTGCAACGAGTGGTGGAGACTGCACAGCCCTACGTCTCGAATCTTTTCGTGGGTGCCATCTCCAATCAGATGGCCGTTGCCACTTACCAGCCCGTCATCAAGGATGGCGTCGTAACCCATGTCCTCGGCATGGTATTGCCGACCAGTTTCATTGCCCAAGTTTTACAGGCCCAGCTGCTGCCCGAAGGTGGCTTCGGCGTCGTCATAGATCGCGAAGGCATCATTATCAGTCGAACCAGAGGGGAGGACCAGTTCCGCGGCCATCTGGCTGCACCGGGCTTTCTGGCGGCAGCGCAGAACGCCGACGAGGGTAGCTACGACACAATCTCCGTCGAGGGCATTCCGATCCGTGCCGCCTTCACCAAGTCCGACCTATCCGGCTGGACGACATCGCTCGGCAGCAATACGGCCGTGCTGGACGCGCCCCTTCGGAACTCCTTGTGGCTGTTCTGGGAAGGCGGCAGTCTTCTGCTGTTTGTTGCTGCTGTCTTCTGTCTCTACTACGGGCGAGATTTCGTCCGGTCGATGACTGCGCTCAGAGACATGGCGCAATCCCTAGACCGGAAAGGCCAGCTCGCTCCTCGGCAATTCGGGCCGCTTGAGCCGCAGATCGTGGCCAATCAACTGTGTGCGGCAGCGGAAACGTTGAACCGTCAGGCTGCTGAACGCGAAGCTCTGGTCGCGACATTGGAGCAGCGGGTTCTGGAACGGACGCAACAGCTGCGCGACAGCACCGCGAAAGCCGAACACCTGGCAAGTTACGTACGCAGCCTCCTGGAAGCGAGCCTCGATCCGCTCGTCACCATCAGCCCGGAAGGCAAAATCACTGACGTGAACAAGGCGACGGAACTGGCGACCGAGCTTCCGCGGCATCTGCTCATTGGCACCGAATTCGCTGAATACTTCACCGACTGTGAAAAGGCGCGCGAAGGTTACCGGCAGGTGCTCGCGGCTGGGTTTGTCACGGACTATCCGCTGGTGCTGCGGGGTGCGTCTGGCGCGCTTATCGACGTTCTCTGCAACGCGAGCGTCTACCGCAACGAGGGCGGCGACATCGTCGGCATATTTGCTGCGGCACGCGACGTTACATGGCACAGGCAGGCCGAAGCGGAGATCAGGCGCTACCAGGAAGAACTTGAAGAGCAGGTCAAGGAGAGAACTGCTCGTCTGACCGAAACCAATCGTGAGCTTGAGGCCACGAACAAGGAGCTGGAGGCTTTCTCCTACTCGGTGTCTCACGACCTTCGAACGCCGCTGCGGGCGATAGACGGGTTTTCCCGCATGCTGCTGGCGGAGCATGCGTCGACCCTGGATCAGGAGGGCCATAGGCTGCTCAATGTGGTCCGTGACAACACGCTAAAGATGAGCCAGCTGATCGACGATATTCTTGCCTTCTCTCGTATCGGCCGGGCGACTTTTTCGCCCGTCGAAGTCGATATGGAGGCGATCGCCCGCGCCGCGTACAACGACCTGGAGCCGGCCCGTGCCGGGCGCTCGATCGAGTTCAGGCTTGGGCCGCTGCCAAAGTCTCATGCCGATCCGATCATGATGGAGCGCGTATTCACCAATCTGCTCGACAACGCGATCAAATACAGCGCTCCCACAACGAATCCGATTATTGAAGTCGAGGGACGTGTCGAGAACAACGAGGCTGTCTACATCGTCAGGGACAATGGTGTCGGCTTCGATATGCGATTCGTCGGCAAGCTCTTCGGCGTCTTCCAGCGACTGCACAGGCCGTCAGAGTTCTCAGGCACAGGAATAGGCCTTTCGATCGTCAAACGCATCGTCGCCCGTCATGGCGGGCGCGTATGGGCCGAAGGCAAACTGAACCACGGCACAACTCTGGGGTTTTCTTTACCGCGAGCGGAGGCGGCAAATGTCTGACCGGGTTGAGATCCTGCTCGTAGAGGACAACGAAACGGATGCGGAACTCTGCGTTCACGCCCTGAAGAGGCATCATCTTGCCAACCATTTGGTGTGGCTTAAGGACGGTGCTGATGCGCTCGATTTTCTCTTCGGCGAAGGGGAATATGCGGGACGCCCGGTCTGGAACAAGCCAAGTCTGATTCTGCTCGATCTTAGGATGCCCAAGGTTGATGGGCTCGAGGTCCTGCGTCGGGTGAAGGCTGACGAGCACCTGAAGACCATACCGGTCGTCGTGTTGACCTCGTCCACCGAGAATCCCGATCTGGAGGAGTGCTACCGCCTCGGTGCCAATGGCTTCACGAGCAAGCCGGTCGAGTTCGACGCATTTGCCGACGTCGCTGCAAAGATCGGCATGTATTGGCTCCTCATCAATCGCATCGCGACTGCCTGATGAGGTGTCATTCAAACAGGTTCCTGCATCCGCACAGCGTGTGGGAGCCAGTACCCGGAATCGCGAGCGGAGTGCGCTACCCTGTCATTGCGAGGAGCCAAGCGACGAAGCAATCTCGGCCGGAAGCGCATCTGGCGCGAGATTGCTTCCCCTCGCATCAGCGAGGGTCGCAAATGACACGTGAGGCGGACACGCGGTCCACTGATCGTGGGTGATAGGTCATGTCATTGTGCGGCAACTGATGAAGTTCAGCATCTCTGCCGCAGCTTCTCGTGCAACGCCAGCGACCAATCGTTTTGCCAAGTTCGGCCCGAGCCCGCTATCCCGCCAGCGAGCCGATATCTACGCGCACACCAGGGCCCATCGTTGAACTGACGGACACCTTCTGCACATAGGTACCCTTGGCGCCAGAGGGTTTTGCCCGTTGGATCGCGTCGGCCAGCGCGCGCGCATTCTCGACCAGCTGGTCGTCATCAAAGCTGATTTTGCCAATGCCGGCATGAATGATGCCTGCCTTCTCCGCGCGGAACTCGACCTGGCCGCCCTTTGCCGCGGTCACCGCGCCTTTTACATCCATGGTAACCGTGCCCAACCGGGGATTGGGCATCAGCCCACGCGGCCCCAGGATTTTTCCCAGCCGGCCGACAATGCCCATCATATCCGGGGTTGCGACGCAACGGTCGAAGTTGATCTGTCCGGCCTGCACCTGTTCAGCGAGGTCTTCGGCGCCGACGACATCGGCGCCTGCCGCTTGCGCCTCTTCGGCCTTCGGGCCGCGTGCAAACACTCCGACGCGCACCGTCTTGCCGGTCCCGTTCGGCAGCGAGGTCAGGCCGCGCACCATCTGATCGGCGTGCCGCGGGTCGATGCCGAGGTTCATCGACATCTCCACCGTCTCGTCAAACTTCGCCGTGGCGGTCTGCTTCACCAGCTTAATCGCCTCCGACAACGGATAAGCCTTGCTGCGATCAACCTCTCCGTATGCCTTCTTCAGCCGCTTGTCCTTGGCCATTTGCTCAGCCCTCCACCACGACAAGGCCCATCGAACGCGCCGAACCGATCAGCATCCGCACTGCGCCGTCGACGTCGTTGGCATTCATGTCCCTCATCTTCTGTTCGGCGATCTCGCGCAGCTGCGACATGGTGATCCGCCCGACCGGTCCGCTTTTGCCCACCGTCTGGCTGCCCTTCTCGATATTCGCCGCCTTCTTCAGGAAATGGGTATTGGGCGGGGTCTTGGTGATGAAACTGAAGGTCCGGTCGGCATAGGCGGTGATTACCACCGGGATCGGCATGCCCGGTTCCAGGTTCTGCGTCGCTGCGTTGAAGTCCTTGCAGAACTGCATGATGTTCAAGCCGCGCTGTCCCAGCGCCGGGCCGACTGGCGGCGACGGGTTTGCCTTGCCGGCGGGAATCTGCAGCTTGATGTAGCCGGCGATCTTCTTTGCCATATCCCTGGTCCTTGTCCGTCCGGTCCGGGGACCGCGGTGCAAACGGCAATTGCCCGCCCGCAACCGGCGGTAGCACAGCCTCCCGCGTTCCGATAGAGCGCGGGCGTTTAGCGGAAGCAGATCACAGTGTCCAGAGGCACGGGGACACAGTTGACACACCAGGCGAACGCCGATACTAGCTGGGCTGAGTTGCGAGTGATTCGCATTTGCAAGAGGAGCCATGACTGATGAGCGCTGGCTGCTTTGTGACCCCACCAGCGATGCCAGGTGGGCCGAGATCCCGGTGCATCGCTCAATCACCAGCAATGACCTAATGGCCGGGGAACGTGTGATCATCATCAGGCATGACCGCGAGGAATACCGGCTCCGGCTGACCGCATCGGGCAAACTGATCCTCACCAAGTAGCGTCCGCAGGCGCCAGCTACCGACGCCGCTCAGGTCAGCAAGCCAGAAGGAAATCCGGCTCCCGGACAAAGGGCCGACTAGGGGGAGAGACTAACGAATGTATCGATCAATGGTGCGCCGTTTCGCCGCAACTGCCTGGGTTGCCTCTGCTCTGTCGTGGGCCGGAACCGCTGCGGCGCAGAGCGAACAGGACGTTTCATTCACCACCGGTCTATGGACCCGCAGCAACCTGCTGGGTGACGCTGGCGGCGTTCGCTCCGGGCTCGGGAACCTCGGGATCACCATTGGGATCCAGGATATCAACGAGGTCTGGGGCAACGTGTCGGGCGGCGTGCAGCGCGGCGCAGCGTACGATGGCGTGACGTTGCTCAGCGTCGGCCTCGACACGCAGCGCGCCCTTGGCTGGGAGGGCGGCACGTTCAATATCAGTGCGTGGAACATTCGGGGCCGCAACATAGCCACTGACAATCTGCTCAGCCTGCAAACCCCTAGCGGGATACTCGCCGCCGATACGACGCGGTTTTGGGAGATCTGGTTCCAGCAATCGTTTCTCGATGGCCGCTTCGACGTAAAGCTCGGCCAGCAAAGCCTCGATCAGGAGTTCATGACCAGCCAGGGCTCAGGGCTGTTTCTCAACACAATGATGGGCTGGCCAATGGTTCCATCGGCGGACCTCTATGGTGGCGGCCCGGCCTATCCGTTGTCGTCGCTTGGCGTGCGACTGCGCGCTCAACCGGGCAGCGGTTTCACTGCACTGCTCGGCGTGTTCCAGGACAATCCCCCTGGCGGCCCGTTCAATGACGATGGGCAGCTGCGTGGCAGTACGCGCTGGGGGGGCAACTTCAATCTTCGGACAGGAGCGCTGGTCATCGGCGAGATCCAGTATGCGTTGAACCAGCCGGGGAACGGCGATATGGCCTATGGCACTACCCCAGGCGGACTGCCCGGCACCTATAAACTCGGCTTTTGGTACGACACTGCCCCCTTCCCTGATCAGCGCTTCGATACCCCGGGCCTGCCGCTCGCCGATCCCGCGAGCACCGGTGTCGCAGCAATGCTGTGGAACAACTTCAGCCTCTATGCGGTAGCTGATCAGATGGTCTGGCGTCCATCTGAAGACAGTCCACGGTCGATCAACCTGTTCGCGCGCGTGATGGGGGCGCCAGGCGATCGCAACCTGATCAACTTCAGCGTCAACGCCGGCGTCACTCTAAAGGCGCCGTTCGAGGGACGCGACGACGACTCCTTTGGCATTGGCTTCGGCGTTGCACGCGTCAGTGGCGGCGCGCGCGCATTCGACAAAGACGTCGCATTCTTCTCCGGCGTGCCGCTGCCGATCCGCAGCACCGAAACCTTCCTTGAGGTGACCTACCAGATCAACGTCGCTCCCTGGTGGCAGGTCCAGCCCGATTTTCAGTACGTGTTCAACCCGAGCGGCGGCATCGTGAACCCGAACGATCCGACAAAGCGCATCGGCAACGAAGCGATCTTCGGCCTGCGCAACACCATCACCTTCTAGCGCTTGCAATCCCACCGGAAAGGCCTAGAATATGCGACTCATTCGCAATTGCACGGACCCACGGATGGCTTCCTCCGCCCTCGGCAGCGTTGCCGCGGCCTTCCTACTCCTCGGAGCTATCGGCGCTCAGGCCGCCGAGCCCAAGAGCTTTCTCGAGGGCCTGCGCCGCCACAGCATGGTCACCTCAACTGTCCCCGCAAACGGCGATCAGAACCCATATGCGATCGTTTTCGCTCCGGTGACGGCCGGAAAGGTTCAGGCAGGCGATGTGCTGGTCGACAACTTCAACGACCGCAACAACCTGCAGGGTCTCGGGAGCACCATCGTCGCGTACCGTCCCACGACCAAGCAGCTGCACCTTGTGGCCGCCATACCGCGCAACCTGCCGCAGTGTCCCGGCGGCGTAGGGCTGACCACGGCGATGACCATGCTGAAAACCGGCTGGATCATCGTCGGCAGCTTGCCCAGCCAGGATGGCACCACGAAGACCAAGGGCGATGGCTGCCTGATCATTCTTGATGCCCAGGGCAATGTCGCCGGCACGATCGCCGGGCCAAACATCAATGGGCCGTGGGGCAACATGGCGGTGATCGACAATGGCTCGACGGCGACGCTGTTCGTCAGCAACACGGGATTCGACGTCGGCCCTCCCGAGGACGAACCCCCGGTCGTGAACAAGGCGACGGTGTTGCGGCTGGAGTTTTCTATCGCTGACGGAAAGCCGCCCGTTGTGACCAGACAGACGGTGATCGGCAGCGGCTTCGGCGAGCAGGCCGACAAGGACGTGTTCATCATCGGCCCAACCGGTCTCGTCCTCGGCAAGGATGGAACTCTTTATGTGTCTGACGCCCTGGGCAACCGCATCGCCGCAATACCGAATGCGGCGACACGAACCGACAGCGCGGGGACCGGTCGCGAGATCACTAAGGATGGGCTGCTTAAGCGGCCGCTGGCGATGACCACGGCCCCCAACGGCCACCTGATAGTGACCAATGGCCTGAACGGACAGGCGGTCGAGATCGATCCGCAGACCGGGCAGCAGATTTCCGCGCGCTGGATCGACGCAAACAAGGCCCAATCGCCGCCCGGCAGCGGGGACCTGTTTGGCATCGCTATTACGCCTTCCGGCGACGGCTTCTATTACGTGGAAGACGAGGTGAACATGCTCGTCCTGGCGCATTGAGCGGTCGTCGCGCATTCCTGGGCTCGGCTGGCGGACTGGTCGCGGCGGCCGGTCTGCCCAGCGTCGCGCGCGCCTCGGCGAGGACGTCGTTCTTTGGCGAGCATCAGGCCGGCATTGCGACGCCGCAGCCGACGCAGACCTATTTCGTCGCGCTGGACGTGGTCACCAAGCGGCCGGGCGACATCGCTCGCATGTTCCGCGCCTGGACCGATGCGGCTGCTCGTCTGACAGGTGGCGAGGATGCTCCAGGCGACAGCGGAGAAACGCTGGGACTTGAGGTGTCCGGCCTCACGCTGACCTTTGGACTCGGTGCTGGGCTGTTCGACGAACGATACGGGCTGGCCGGGCGCAGGCCCGAGGCCCTGGTAGATCTGCCCGGCTTCAATGGTGACCAGCTGGTGCCGGAGCACAGCGGCGGCGACCTTTCGATCCAGGCCTGCGCGGAAGATCCTCAAGTGGTGTTCCACGCTGTGCGGCAACTGGTCCGGCTCGCCGATGGCGTGGCCCGCGTGCGGTGGGTGCAGACGGGCTTCCTGCCGAACACGCCAAATCATGCGACGCCACGCAACCTGATGGGCTTCAAGGACGGGACGCGGAACGCAAGCGATCTCGCTGCATCCGTATGGGTCGGTGACGAAGGACCCGCGTGGTTGCGGGGTGGCAGCTACCTCGTGGTGCGCAAGATCCGTATGGCGCTGGAGCACTGGGACAAGACGGATGTCGAATTCCAGGAGGAAGTTATCGGCCGCCGTAAGCGGTCCGGTGCTCCGTTGGGGAAGGACCGCGAACGCGACACGCCGGACTTCGAGGCGGTGGATGCGGATGGCAACCCAGTCATCGCCGAGAATGCGCATTTGCGAATGGCGGCGCCGGAGACCAATTCCGGCCTGCAAATCCTACGGCGCGGTTATTCCTACAATGATGGCGCGAATTTCACCGCGGAGCGCTGGCCGCCATGGCGTCAAGGCATCGAGTACGATGCCGGATTACTGTTCATTGCCTACCAGCGCGACCCCCGCACGGGATTCATTCGGCTGTTCGAGAACATGTCGAAAATCGATGCGCTAAACCAGTTCACCACCCATGTCGGAGGCGGCCTGTTTGCCTGCCCTGGGGGGACGGCTTCTGGACAATTTTTGGCGCAGGGTTTGTTCGACGCGGCGTGATGGGCATGGCCGCCAAACGGCAAGCGCACCGGCGAGCAATGTGGCCGATCAGGTCGCGAAGGGTGTGTAGCGCATCGGGTGAGAGATCCTGGTTCTGCTCATCACGTCAGACCAACACTTCGGCCCCCTGCTCCAGCAGCATGGTGATTTCGCGGGTCTGCTCTACCAGGAAATCCATTACCACGCGGGTGCGCGGCGCCAGGTTGCGACGTGACGGGTAGACGATGTGCACCGGCACCACCTGCGACGGGTAGTCCTCCAGCAACCGATACATGCGGCCGGCGCGAAGATCGTCGATGAGCTGAATTTCCGGTAGCAGGGCAATCCCGTGGCCGGCCCGACATGCCCGTCGGACCGCCTCGCTGTCATTGGCCAGAAAGGCGCCGTGCACCCGGACGGTGATGGGACCATCGGGTCCGCCGAAGCGCCAGACCTCGGGGTCGGCCGCGGCATCGTGGATCAGGCAGACATGATCGGCGAGATCGGTGGGCGTCGACGGCGCGCCGTAGCGCTCGAGGTAGATCGGTGCGGCGACAACGGCACGGCCAAGATTCCCCACGCGGCGCGCCACGAGCGAGGCGTCGGCAATTTCACCGGAGCGGAAGGCTAGATCGAGACGTTCGTCAATCATGTCAGTGTGCTGGTCGCGCATCACCAGTTCGACTGATAGGCCGGGGTAGCGCGCCAGCAGCACGGGAAGACGCGTTGCCAGGAACAGCCCACCGGCGACCGAAGTACCAAGCCTGACCAGGCCGCGCGGCGTATCGCTCTGGCGACCGAGCACAGCCTCCATCTCGTCGGCGCTCTCGATCAGCTGCCGCGCGTGCGCCAGAAGTGCCTGGCCATCGTCGGTGAGGCTCAGCCGCCGGGTGGTCCGGTGGAATAAACGCACGTCGAAGTGCTGCTCCAACTGCGCCACCAGGCGGGTGACCGCGGATTGACTGACATGTGTTTCCCGCGCGACGGCGGAAAATGAGCCTGTTTCAGTCACCCGGACGAAGGCGCGTAGGGCTGCAATCAAGTCCATGATTTCACCGGATTACGCAAAGATGAATTCCAGGAAAGCTGGATTATTTAGCCTCCGCAAGAGGTCCATTTAGCGACCACCACAGACGGACAGCAAGACTGACCTTCCGGTCTGCGATGGTTCCGACGGCGCCTTTGCTGCCGGGGACCGATCCCTGAGGAGAGAGACAATGAAGACCATTTTTCTTGCCACCGCCGCAGTGCTCGCGCTTGGCGCCGGTTCAGCATTTGCAGGCGAGGGCGAAGGCATCCAGCCGAATACAGTGTTCACTGAACTTCCCGGCGTGCTCGCCCAGGCTCCGGTGCAGCAGCAGGTGCCCAGCGCCTATGCCCGCACACAGCCCAGCGGCGCACCAACCTCTACGTTCGTGACCAACAGTCACAGCGGTACTTGGCTGTTCCTGCCCAATGGTAACCAGGGCGCCAATAGTTAACTGGCATTATCGGCTGAGCGAAAAGGGGCCGGCCCTTGCGCCGGCCCTTTTTATGTGGCGTGCAGGATCATATCGGCGCCCCTCTCGCCGATCATGATCGCTGTGGCATTGGTGTTGCCGGATACAACGGTCGGCATGATCGAGGCGTCGATCACCCGCAGTCGCTCCATTCCTTTCACCCGCAACGACGTATCCACCACCGCCATCGGTCCAGGACCCATCATACAGGTGCTGGTCTGGTGGAACGTGGTGCCTGCGGTGGCACGCACATGTTCTAGCAGGTCTTCGTCCGAGGTCGCCTGTGGGCCGGGCAGGTACTCCTCGCTGACAAATTTCCGCATCGCCTCTGTGTTGAAGATGCGGCGCGACACCTTCAGCCCGGCGACAATGGTGTCCTTGTCCGCCTGGGTTGCCAGGTAGTTCGGCTGGATCGCCGGAGGCGCGGCGGGATCGGGCGATGCGATCCGCAGCCAGCCACGGCTCTCTGGCCGACATGGAATCGCAACCATCGTACAGCCCGGGAAGCGATGCATCGGATCGCCGGTCTTCTCGGCGCTGCCTGCGAGGAACTGATACTGCACATCGGGCGAGACCAGTTCCGGGCGCGTGCGGACGAACAGTCCCATGGGGCCAGCGCCGGTCATCAGTGCGCCGCGCTTTGCCAGGATGTACTGCATGCCGTGGTGAATGCGGCGAGCCCAGCTGTGGTACACCTCGTTCATCGTGCAAACGCCGGACGTGCAGCGATAAATGATCCGCCCGCCGCAGTGGTCCTGAAGATTCGCACCCACTCCCGGCAGGTCATGCACCACGGCGATGCCATGCTGCTGCAGCAAAGCGCCGGGACCGATGCCAGAGAGCTGCAGCAACTGCGGTGAGTTGATGGCGCCGCCAGCCAGCAAGACCTCGCGTCGCGCACGCACGCGACGCAGTCCGCCGTCCTGGCTGAATTCGACACCGATTGCGCGCCGGTTTTCAGTTAGTACGCTGTGCGCGAGGGCCCGAACCTCCACCTTGAGGTTCGGACGCTGCAACGCCGGCTTCAGATAGCCTGCGGCAGCCGAACAGCGCCGTCGATTGCGCACTGTGAGCTGAAGCGGACCGACACCTTCCTGTTCCGCGCCATTGAAATCGGGATTGTATGGATAGCCCGCCTGTTTCGCGGCTTCGACAAAGGCGTCGTGCAAGGGGTGCTCGGTGCGCAGGTCGGACACCGCGAGCGGACCGCCTTTGCCGTGATAGTCATCGGCACCGCGTTCCTGGTCTTCCGACCTGCGGAAATAGGGCAGCACGTCGTCGTACGACCAGCCGGTGTTGCCGAGCTGGCGCCACAGGTCGAAGTCCTGCTTCTGACCGCGGATGTAGATCAGGCCGTTGATCGATGAGGAGCCACCAAGCACCTTGCCACGTGGCAGGGGTACACGGCGGTTGTTGAATTCTGGCACTGGCTCGGATTCGAACGCCCAGGCGACCTTGGGGTTGTAGATATTGCGATAGAAGCCAGCGGGGATGTGGATCCAGGGGTCGCGATCCTTGCCGCCGGCTTCCAGCAACAGCACGGTGTTCTTGCCGTCAGCCGTCAGCCGGTTGGCCAGGACACAGCCGGCCGAGCCGGCGCCGACAATGACAAAATCGAATTCTTCCTCGGTCGCCACGTCGCCTTCCCTTCAGAACAGCCGCTGTGACGCAATCCGCGCCCCCTCGCTCAGTGCGGCGAGCTTGGCCCACACCACGTCCTCGGCCACTCGCCGCATGCCGGCCGACGTGTCGAACCCGCAATCGGTGCCCGCCAGCACGCGCTTCGGATCGCCGACCGCTTCAGCAACGCGTTCTATGCGCTCCGCGACGGTCCGCGGGTGTTCGACGAAGTTGGTGACGCTGTCGATGACACCCGCCACGATCACCTGATCCGCATCGAGCGGAAAATCGCGCAGCACGGCGTATTCGTGCGCGTGACGCGGATTGGCGAACGGCAGCACGAAGCCACCGACCTTCAGCTTGCGCAGGATGGGCATTATCTCTTGCAGTTCAACGTCGCAGTCGTGCGGGCCTTCATAGTTGCCCCAACAGGCATGCAGGCGGACACGCTCACGTGGGATCTTGGCGAGCGCCTGATTGATGGTGGCCACGACGCGATCGACGAAACCGAGGAAGTCGCCAAGCGGTCTGTCCTGGTAGGAGTAGTGGCGTTCCATCGCCAGGTCCGGACAGTCGAGCTGAAGCAGGAAGCCATGGTTGACGATCGCCTCGTACTCGACCTGCAGCGCCTTGCCGAGGGCAGCGAGATAAGCGTCTTCGCTCGGATAGTAGTCGTTGCGCAGAGCGGCCGCAACGATGCCAGGCGACGGTGCGGTGACGAATGGCTCAATGAACGGATTGCCCAGCCTGTCGAGCACGGCTCGGAAGTCATCGCATTCGCTATCGACGGCGGCACGATCGAGATAGTGTACATCGCCGGTCGCTGTCGGGACATGCTCGCGACTGTCGATCATGACTGCGCCGGACTGCCCACGTTGCAGCGCGGCCTTAAAGGCGGGATAGCGTTCGACATCGGCGCGCGGCGGACGCGTCCACTGGCCGCCGAAGCCGCTCATCCGGCTGCGCACGTAGAGGAAGAACGCTTCACGCTGCTGCTCGCCGTTGTTGCCAACGTCGATGCCGGCGTCGCGCTGCCGGAGTACTGCGTCTTCCAGTGCGGCACGTCCCGCTGTAGCGAGCTGCGCATCAACTGCCTCGCCGTGCGCCTTGGCAACGTAGAGCCGCACCAACGCCTCCGGGCGCGGCAGGCTTCCGGTATGAGTGGTCAGGATTCGCGTCTCACTGCGTTGCATGTCATTCTCTCCTTGGGCGTTCCCCCTGGTATTGCCCACAGCCTCACCCCATTGGGCGCCGTCTGGCAATCTGCGCCAGCGCGACGCACACTCGGCTGAACATTGCCAACACGGAGGATAAGACGATGGAAGTCCGTCTCGACGGCCGCAGCGCGATTGTCACCGGGGCGAGCAAGGGTCTGGGCCTCGCCATGGCCAAAGAATTCGCCGCGTCCGGTGCGGACGTCGCGATGTTGGCGCGGCGGCCGGAGGTACTCGAGGGGGCGAAGCAGACGGTCGGCGCGGCGGCACAAGGGGGACGCGTCTCCACCTTCGTCTGTGACGTGGCAAAGGCCGACGATATTCAGAAAACATTCGACGCCGTGAACAAGACGTTCGGCAAGGTTGACATCCTGATCAACAATGCCGGCCAGTCACGCGCCATGCCAGCCGAGCAGATCACCGACGAGATCTGGCACGAGGACCTGGAGCTGAAGCTGTTCGCTGCGATCCGCTTCGCGCGGTTGGTGTGGCCGGGGATGAAGCAGCGCAAGTGGGGGCGCATCATCAATGTACTGAATCTGGGTGCGAAGGCGCCGCGCGCGAACGGTGCGCCCACCGCGGTGTCGCGGGCAGCGGGCATGGCGCTCATGAAGGTGCTCGCCGGTGAGGGCGCGCCGCATGGCATCTTGGTCAATGGCATGCTGGTGGGGCTGATCGACTCCGATCAGCACGTCCGGCGTCACGCGCGCGAAGGCTCGAACGTATCATATGACGACTTCCGGTCAAAGATGGGAGCGAACGTGCCGATCGGCCGCATCGGCAAGGCAGAGGAGTTTGCCGCGATGGCGTGCTTCCTGTGCTCCGACCTCGCGGGCTTCACCACCGGCGCCGCGATCAACATGGATGGCGGGGCTTCACCCGTGGTGTGACGCCGCTTGAGGGGCGACAGGGCGGCTTCGATTTGTCGTCGCAACACGACCTTGCTGGTCATCCGGAGAGATCGGGAACTGACCGCGCATTGCCTAACCTGCGACAAGCATAGCGCCGTGCTCGGTCTCGTCCAGGACGAGCCGGCGCTGGCGCGCCGGTGCCGCAAGCGGCCTCCTGGACCAGACCTGCGCGCGGCGCTCTGCCGCAGGCAGGTCGGCTCCGAGGAATGGTCTTCTTAATCCCACCAAGGAATGCGATCTGAAGCTTGGATCGGGCGGCCAACGTCCATAGCCGCGATAACAACACAGGGTCAGTTCGGGACCTCGCTTGAGATGGCCGATTTAAGCCTGCGTTTTCCAAGCCAGCGTCTTGCGAGGCCGCAAGTTGAGCGCGGCCGCCACGGCCGCAATCGCGTCGGCGCTATGCGTGCTGAGATCGGTGCCTCTTGGAATACTTGCACAGCAGTCCGTTGGTGCTCTCGTTGGTGCCGCGCTGAAGCCGAATTTCACTCCACAAATTTGGTCAGACCGATAAACTGCAATGCCTGCAGCGGCTATTAGGAGCAATTTCAGCTTGGCAGTGCACACCCTATGCAGACGAAGTCATTGCGGCATACCGAGGCGCTGAAGTGGCGGCTGCTGCCGCTGATGGTCCGCGGCGTCTCAAGCGTGCGCGGAGCGGCGCGACGGATGCGTTCTGATCCTGCGTTGGCGGAGTAATCTGTGACGCGAGGATTGTGTGCGCGGCATTCGCTATGGCAAAGCAGGTCATGGCCGCCGCGTGACGAGGGTCGGCAAGGAGGCCGGTGCTCATCCAATGGTCACAGCCCACCGGTCTCGACAACAGCTTTGCAACGGCCGCACTGACAATGGCTTCGCTTGATGAATGGAACTGAAGCAATGTTCGAGCACAGACACTGACCGGATTCAACCGACGCGGTAGCCAACGCTGCAAACACCGCTGCGAACCCGATTGGACGATGAGCCATGCCGAAGATCATTCCTGTTGCAACCTTTGACTGCGTGGTCTTCGGCGCGACCGGCGACCTGACGCTGCGCAAACTGCTGCCGGCGCTCTACTACCGGTTTCGCGATGGTCAGATGCCAGCGAACTCGCGGATAATCGCGGCGGCACGGTCGAACCTGACCGATGACTCTTATCGCCAACGTGCCAGCAAGGCGCTGCGTGAACATGTGGCGCGCGAGGACCTTGACGCCGATGTGGCCGGACACTTCTGTCGGCAGCTTTGCTACGTCCGGCTCGATGCCACAGATCCCAATGGAGACTGGCAGACGCTGAGGGACGTGCTCCATCCGGATCGGATCCGCGTGTTCTACCTGGCCACCTCACCCGATCTCTACGGCAGGATTTGCCGCAATCTGGGTGAACACGACTTGCTCACCGAGCAGTCGCGCGTCGTGCTGGAGAAGCCGATCGGGCATGATCTCGCGTCTGCACAGGAGATCAACGACCAGGTCGGTGCGGTGTTCAGCGAGGCGCAGACGTTCCGCATCGACCATTACCTGGGCAAGGAGACGGTGCAGAACCTGCTGGCGCTGCGCTTCGCCAACACGATCTTCGAGCGGTTATGGAACGCGGACGTCATCGACCATGTGCAGATCACTGTGGCCGAGACCGTCGGTGTGGAAGAGCGTGGCGGGTACTACGATCGTTCCGGCGCACTGCGCGACATGGTGCAGAACCATATGCTGCAGCTGCTGTGCCTGATCGCGATGGACCCGCCGGTATCGCTCGATGCGGACCGGGTGCGCGACGAGAAGCTGAAAGTGCTGCGGGCGCTGCGCCCGTTCGAGCCGCACGAGGCGCCGATACTGACGGTGCGCGGCCAATACACGCACGGCGCGATCGACGGGAAGCCGGTGCCTGGCTACGTCGCGGACCTGAATGGAGCCGAGAGCAGCGCGACCGAGACGTTCCTGGCGTTGAAGGCGGATGTGCGTACGTGGCGGTGGGCCAATGTGCCGTTCTATCTGCGTACTGGAAAGCGGCTGCCGCAGAAGGTTTCCGAGATTGTCATCCAGTATCGCGCCCTGCCCTTCTCGATCTTCCCAGCCGATGCCGCCGAGTGGACACCGAACAAGCTGATCATCCGGCTGCAGCCGGAGGAAGGCATGCGGCTGGCGATGATGACGAAGGACCCCGGACCGGGAGGGCTGCGGCTGTCGCCGACCGCGCTCGACATCCGGTTCGAGAAGACGTTCGGCATGCGCTTTCCTGATGCGTATGAGCGCCTGCTGATGGACACCGTGCGCGGCAATGCGACGCTCTTCATGCGCCGCGACGAGGTGGAAGCGGCGTGGGCCTGGGTGGAGCCGATCCTGGAGGCGTGGAGCAGCCGCCCGGACATGCCGCGCCCGTACTCGGCGGGCACCTGGGGACCGACCGCGGCGATCGCGTTGATCGAGCGTGACGGACGAACCTGGCACGAAGAGGTCGTCTGACCGGACGCTAGTGTCACCATGACAGCATACGCGCACATCATTGTAGGCGCCGGCTCCGCGGAGTGTATCTTGGCCAGCCGGTTGACGGAGGGCCCGGACACGCGGGTGCTTCTGCTGGGAGCAGGCGGCTGGGATCGTGATCCGCATATCCATGTCCCGCTGCTCTGGCCACGCATGTTTCTCAGGCAGAGGAACGGCTGGGGGTACTCTACGGAGACGAGGATGAGCAGGCGGCGAACAGCCGACCTGCACAACCGCTTGGTCAGGCCTTATCAGGACGGCTTCGCCAGTGAATGGCGACGAAATTGCCGTATCGATGGCCAATTGCGCGTCTGCGGCGTCGAAAACCTTCGGATGATCGACGCGTCGGTCATGCCGGATCTCATCGGCGGCAACATCAACGTGGCCATGATCATGATTGCCGAAAAGGCCGCTGATCTCGTGCGCGGTAAGCCATCGCTTCCGGCAGTAACGAGTGTCTGACAGCGGAGAAAATCGGCCCGGCCGCCGGGAGGGTGGCCGGGCCGCAAGGGAAGGTCCGGGTTGACCTGGGCCACTGGCCCATCGGCGAACGCGGGTGTTGGGGCAGCGCACGCCGATG
>JBKPOG010000289.1:0-8059 GCA_046732975.1 Pseudomonadota bacterium | reverse complement strand
GCTTTACCTCGTGGGAGGATTGGAGGAAGCGAGCGACGGCGAGCTTTGGTCGTTCGGCGACCGTGTGGAGACGCCATCGCCCCAGCGCAGCCTGATCTTCCAGGGAGACCTCGCTGTTTCCCTGGCTGTTGGTCTGGCAGAATGTAAGCTCGGTTTGTCGTTGCGAGGCGTATCCATAGCTGAACGCTAGGAGCTAGCACTACGCGCTCTGTCGCGCGTGGGGCCGGCGGAAGCAATGGACAAACGGCTTGACGAACTGTCGGGTGGCATGCGCCAGCGCGTGACGGTGGCGCGGGCTTTGGCGATGCGCCGAAAGTGCTTCTGATAGATGAACCGTTCGCCGCGCTCGATGTGCAGACGCGGACGAAGATGCAGGGCTTTCTGCTTGATGTATGGCAGACTCGGGGGCGTCGGTCCTGTTCGTCACCCACCACATCGGGAGGCGATTGCGCTCGCCGATCGGGTAGTGGTGTTCACCGCGCGGCCAGGGCTCGTGAAGACGATCGTGCCGGTCGGTATGCTATGGCCCCGCGACCTGTTCAGTCGCGCGGCTGCGGCGGCGTACTGACGCGCCTGCTGCAGGATGAAGTGGACCGTGCCTTCGCCGAGGAGGCGGTAGCGTAGCAAAAAGGGGGGAGCCTATGCCAACGTCACTGATTCGCAGCCGCGCCATGATCACCCGCGCGTTGGATCGCCATCGCTGGGAGGAGATCGCCGACGGCGCGGTCCTTCAGGAGGATGGCAGCATAACGGCGATCGGCACCTTCGCCGATCTGCAGCGTGGGCATCCGAATGTGCCAGTGATCGGCACCGGCAACGAGATCCTGCTGCCGGGATTCATCAACGGCCATCACCACGTCGGGCTGACGCCGGTGCAACTCGGCTCGCCGGACATGCCGCTGGAATTGTGGTTCGTCACGCGCATGGTGGCGCGCAATCTGAACATGTATCTCGACACTCTGTACTCGGCGTTCGAGATGATCGCTTCGGGCATCACCACAGTGCAGCACATCCATGGCTGGATGCCCGGCAAGCTTGCCGAAGTGGACAGTCGAGCCGATGAGGTGATTCGCGCCTACGAGGACGTCGGGATGCGCGTGTCGTACTCGTTTGCGGTGCGCGATCAGAATCGACTTGTGTATCAGGACGACGCGGCGTTTGTCGCCAGCCTGCCACCGGAGCTACGCAGGCCCATGCAGCGCTGGTACGACCGCTTTCAGCTCTCGCTCGACGATTACATCGCGCTTTTTGAGGGCATGCACGGGCGGCATCAGAACAAGAGTCGGGTGAGAATCCAGCTGGCGCCTGCCAATCTGCACTGGTGTTCGGACCAGGCGTTGGCGCGGCTGGCCGAGACCTCGCGCAAGTACAACGTGCCGCTGCACATGCACCTGGTGGAGACGGCCTATCAGAAGGAATATGCGCGCCGGCGCGGTGGCGGCACCGCTGTCGAGTATATCGACCGCTTCGGTCTGCTGGGGCCGCAGATGACGCTGGGTCACGGGGTCTGGCTGAATGAGGCGAATATCGAACGGCTGGCGGCCAGCGGCACCTGCATCTGCCACAACTGCTCGTCCAACTTCCGGCTGCGCTCTGGCGTGGCGGCGCTGAACCTGTTCGAGGCGAAGGGGATCAATACCGCGATCGGTCTCGACGAAGCCGGCATCAACGATGATCGCGACATGCTGCAGGAGATGCGCATGGTGCTGCGCGCACATCGGGTGCCGGGTATGGACGACGATGTACCGACACCGGCGCAGGTGTTCCGCATGGCAACCTCTGGCGGTGCGAAGACCACGCCGTTCGGAGAGCGGCTCGGCGTGCTGGAGGTCGGGCGCGCCGCCGATATGGTGCTGATTGATTGGCAGCAGGTGAGCTGGCCCTATCTCGATGCGGAAACGCCGCTGCTCGATGCGGTGTTGCAGCGCGCCAAGAATTCTGGCGTGCACAGCGTGATTTGCGATGGCGAGGTGATCTACGCCGACGGTCGCTTCACTAAGGTTGATCGGGACGCGGCGCTGCGGGCGCTGCATGACGATCTGAACAAGGCGCTGGCGGATGACGAGGTGGAGCGCCGCAAGCTGTCGAAGGCATTGCTGCCGCATGTGAAGGCGTTCTACGCCGACTATTTCGATCCGTCGGCCCATGCGCCATTCTACCGGCCGAGTTCCCGCATCTGACGGAGGCAGTGCATGGCCGACTATGACCTGGTGATCCGAGGCGGCACGGTGGTCACCGCCGCCGACACATATCGTGCCGATGTGGGCGTGCGCGATGGCCGCATCGCCGCGGTCGGCGAGAAACTGGAAGGGACGGATACGCTCGATGCCGGCGGACTGTACGTATTGCCCGGCGGCGTGGATACACACTGCCACATTGAGCAGTTGCGGCCACATGGCGGTACTGACGAAGAAAGCTTTACCACGGGCAGCACAGCGTGTCTGGCGGGTGGCACCACCACCGTCGTGACCTTCGCCGCGCAATTCAAGGGCCACGGCATTCGCGAAACCCTGGCGGAGTATCATCGTCGGGCGAAGCAGGCGATGGTGGACTACAGCTTCCACCAGATCATCACCGATCCGTCCGATACGGTGGTGCGTGAGGAGATCCCGGAAGTCGTCGCGTCTGGCGTGCGCAGCCTGAAAGTGTTCCTGACCTACGAGCCGTCGCATCTTGACGATCGCCAGTTCATCCTCGTACTCGCCGCGGCGCGACGCAACGGTGCATTGGTGACGGTGCACTGCGAAAACTACGAGGCCATTCGCTGGCGCACGGCCGCACTGATGGCGGATGGCCGCAGCGCGCCGAAATACCATTCGTGGTCGCGGCCCAAGGTGGTGGAACGCGAGGCCACTTACCGCGCGATCGCGCTGGCCGAGATGGTGGATCAGCCGATCCAGGTCTTCCACGTCTCCTGTCCCGAAGTGGCCGAGGAGATCGCCCGCGCGCAGGCGCGTGGGCTGAAGGTGTGGGCGGAGACCTGCCCGCAGTATTTTGTCCTCGGCGCGACCGACATGGACCGGCCTGGGTTCGAGGGCGCCAAGTTCATGTGCAGCCCGAGCCCGCGCGATCGGGCGACGAGTGAGGCGCTATGGGATGACGTGAGACGCGGCACGCTGGACATCGTGTCGTCCGATCACAGCGGTTCCAGCTACGAAGGCGAGGGCGGCAAACGCATCCACGGCAACAATGCGCCGTTCCCCGATATTCCGAACGGCGTTCCTGGCCTAACCACGCGGCTTCCCCTGGTGTTCAGCGAAGGCGTGACGAAAGGCCGCATCGACCTCAACACCTATGTGCGGCTGATCGCGACCAATCCTGCCAAGCTGTTCGGACTGTATCCGCGCAAGGGAACCATAGCACCCGGTGCGGATGCGGACCTGGTGCTATGGGATCCGGGCAAGCGCGTGACCATTACCAACGACCTGATGCAGCATACGATTGACTATACGCCGTATGAAGGCATGGAGGTGACCGGTTGGCCGGTCGCCACGGTCAAAAGGGGGCGCGTGGCGATGCGCGACGGCAAGGTGCAGGCGGAGCCTGGAACCGGACGCTTCTTGCCGCGTGCGCCGTATGACCTGATCAAGCCAAGCGGCAATCTGCCCGAGGGATTCGACGCGGCGGCGTTTGTATAGTGTGTCATTGCGAGGAGCATAGCGACGAAGCAATCTCGGGCCGCGATTGATATCCTGCCCGAGATTGCTTTCCCCCGCTTTTGCGAGGGCCTCTATGACAGAGGACGACAGATCGCACATCCGGCGCCTCTACCGGGCACCTGAATCGCGGGTGCTGGTGCCATTGCTGGCGCTTGCGGCCTCGCCGCCTGGTGTGGCCGGCCGAGCTCGCGCTCTGGTTCAGGCCGCACGCGCCGCCCACAAACCGGGTGCCGATGTGTCCGACTTTCTCGCGGAATACGGGCTGGGCACCGCCGAGGGGGTCGCGTTGCTGTGCTTGGCCGAGGCGCTGCTGCGGATCCCGGATACCGCGACCGCCGACGCGCTGATCGAGGACCGCATCGCGGCGGCCGACTGGCAGAAGCATCTGGGTCACGGCGACAGCCTGGCGGTGAACGCTTCTGCCTGGGCATTCATGCTGACAGGTCGTGTACTGGCGCTTGATGATGTCGCTGGTGCGATCGGCGGCATGATCCGGCGGCTCGGCGAACCGGTGATCCGCGCCGCGCTGGGTCGTGGCATGCGGATGTTGGCAAGGCAGTTCGTGATGAGGCGCACGATTGGCGAGGCCCTAGGACGCGCCGACAAGCGCCTGCGCTTCAGCTTCGACATGCTGGGCGAGGCGGCGAAGACGCACGCCGACGCGGAGCGCTATCGAATAGCGTATCTGGATGCGCTCGGTGCAATTGGTCGCGACGCGCGTGGTCGCGGACCAATCGAAGGGGCCGGTATTTCGGTCAAGCTGTCGGCATTGCATCCGCGCTACGAACCGCTGCAGGCAGCGCGGTGCGTACCGGCGTTGATCGGCACGCTGCGCCGCCTGGCGAGTGCGGCGAAGGACGCCACGATAGGCCTCACCGTCGATGCGGAGGAGGCGGATCGGCTGGAGATCAGTCTGGATATCTTCGGCGCAGTACTATCGGACCCGATACTTGCCGGATGGGACGGTTTGGGTCTCGCCGTGCAGGCTTATCAAAAGCGTGCCCTGCCGCTGATCGAGTGGGTGGCAGCGCTCGGCCGCAGAACAAATCACCGCATCCCGGTTCGGCTGGTGAAGGGCGCTTACTGGGACAGCGAGATCAAGCTGGCACAGGTTCACGGGCACGCAGACTATCCGGTGTTCACCCGCAAAGCGGCCACGGATGTGAGCTGGCTGGCCTGCGCTCGTCGAATGCTGGAATGCGGCGACGCGATCTATCCCGCCTTTGCCACGCACAACGCGCACAGCCTGGCCTTCGTGCTGGAGAAGGCGAGAGACGCATTCGAGATGCAGCGCCTGCACGGCATGGGCGAGGCGCTCTATCACGGTGCGGCCTATCCCGTCCGCGTCTATGCTCCTGTAGGCACACACGAAGATCTGCTGGCCTATCTGGTGCGACGGCTGCTGGAGAACGGGGCCAATACCAGCTTCGTGCATCGACTGGTCGATCCCTCGGTGCCCGAGGAACAGATCATTGCCGACCCGGTGGAGAAGCTGCGTACGTTGTCACTGCCGAACCCACGCATCCCGCTGCCGCGCGACCTGTATCCTGATCGGCTCAACTCGGCAGGGATCGATCTTGCCGATCGCGCGACGGCCCCAAGGTTGCTGGTAGCAATCCGTCGCGCTGGAAATCACACCGCCCTGGGCGCGCGGCAGATCCGCAGTCCTGCCGATCGTCGCATCGTGGTCGGTGCGATCGATGATGCGACACCGGGCACGATCGGCAAAGCGCTCGACAAGCTGGCGCGCGGCTGGCGAGATTGGGACGCAGCTGGCGGATCGCACCGAGCCGCTGTGCTGGAGCGGGCCGCAGACCTGATCGAGGCCTCACGCGAGGAACTTCTGGCCCTGCTGGCGCGCGAGGGTGGGAAGACCTTGTCGGATGGCATCGCCGAACTGCGTGAAGCGGCGGATCATTGTCGCTGGTACGCGCTCCATGCTCGCCGCGACTTTGCGGTGGTGCGCGAATTGCCGGGACCGACCGGCGAGCGCAACACATGGACGCTGGGCGGGCGCGGTATATTTGCAACGATCGCGCCGTGGAATTTCCCGCTGGCGATCTTCGTGGGCCAGGTCGCGGCAGCGCTTGCGGCTGGCAATTCCGTCGCTGCCAAGCCAGCCGAACAGACACCGCTCGTGGCGGCGCGCGCTGTCGCGCTGCTGCACGAAGTAGGTGTGCCGCACACGGCGCTGGCCTTGTTGGCGGGGGACGGCGCGGTGGGCCAGGCGCTGACGAACGATCCACGCATCGCCGGAGTCGCGTTCACCGGTGGCACCGATACGGCCCGGACTATCGCCCGCGAGCTGGCGGTTCGAGACGGGCCGATCATCCCGCTGATTGCCGAGACCGGTGGCGTGAATGCGATGATCGTGGACAGCTCGGCATTGCCCGAGCAGGTGGTCACCGACGTGCTGGCCAGCGCGTTCGGATCAGCAGGACAGCGCTGCTCGGCATTGCGTCTGCTCTGCGTGCAGGATGACATCGCCGACCGCGTCCTGCGTATGCTGCTGGGGGCGGCAGAGACGTTGGTGATCGGCGATCCGCTCGATCCGGCGACCGATGTAGGACCGGTCATCGATGAGGATGCGCGCAGCGCGTTGGAACGATCGGCGGCACAGTTTGGAACTCCATTGTTCGTTTTGCCGCTGCCGCCGGGCACCGAGCACGGCAGCTTCTTCGCTCCGCGTGCGTTCTTGCTGCAGAATGCGCGTGACCTGCAGGCGGAGATCTTTGGCCCGGTGCTGTGCGTCGTGCGCTATGCGGCTGACCGGCTCGATGCACTGATGGATGCCATCGAGGCCAACGGCTACGGGCTGACCCTCGGCATTCATAGCCGCATTGAGACTACCCAACGGCGCATCGCCGAACGCCTGCAGATCGGCAACAGCTACGTCAATCGCAACCAGGTTGGCGCGGTGGTCGGCGTGCAGCCCTTCGGGGGCCGGGGCCTTTCAGGGACCGGACCCAAGGCGGGTGGTCCGATCACGTTGTATCGATTTGCCGAAGAGCGCGTCATGTCCATCAACACCGCGGCAGCGGGCGGGAACGCAGCACTGCTCGCGTCGGATGACGAATAAGGGGGATCGGCCAATGATCGGCGACGGATGATCGGGGTTGATTGGGGGACCACCAGTTTCCGCGCCTTTCGACTGACGCAGGATGGCGCCCTGAGGGACCGGCGCAGTGCGCTGAAGGGGTTGGTCAATGTGCCGGACAACCGGTTTGCCGACACGCTCCGCGAGGAGATCGGGCCATGGTTGGCCGCAGGCGAGAAGCACGTCCTGCTGTCGGGCATGATCGGCAGTCGGCAGGGCTGGAAGGAGGCGCCGTACTCGCCGTGTCCGGCGAGCGCGGCTGATGTGGCAGCCGCGCTGATGGAGATCGAATTCGACTGGGGCCAGGTGAAGGTGGTGCCGGGCCTGTCCGCCATCGATGAGGCAGGTGTCGCTGAAGTGATGCGGGGCGAGGAGACACAGGTTTTCGGCGTGCTCGATGCCATGGGCGGCAGCGGGCTGGCCTGCCTTCCCGGCACACATTCGAAATGGGTGCAGGTCGAGGACGGGCGGATCATCGGCTTCTCCACCCACATGACCGGCGAAGCCTTCGGCGCGCTGCGCGGGCACACAATCCTGGGACGGATGATGCGCGAGGGACCCGCGGATGGCGAACCGTTCGACACAGGCGTGCTTCGGTCGGGCGACACCGGCGGCCTGTTGCACCATATCTTCGGCGCACGCGCCCTGGTGCTGGCTGGCCGGCTGGCCGAGACCGATGCCGCGGCCTATCTCTCGGGCATCCTGATCGGACATGAAGTGCGCGCCGCTTTTGCCGGACAGACAGGGCAGGTGGTCCATGTGATCGGCACGCCGGAGCTGACAAAATTGTATGGCCGGGCGATATCGGCAAACGGCGGCTATCCCGAACGGCATGACGGCGAGGCGGCAGCGCGTGGTCTGGCGCTGATTGGTGGACACGCCGCATGGAACTGACACCGTGGCTCGCACGGTGCTCGCTGATCGCCATCCTGCGCGGGGTCAAACCGGATGAGGTGGTTGCGATTGGCCAGGCGCTGGCACGCGCGGGCATCGCCATCGTGGAAGTGCCGCTCAATTCCCCGCAACCGATCGACAGTATCGGGCGCCTCGCACGGTCCTTCGGTGACCAGCTGCTCATCGGCGCCGGGACGGTGATGACGGCGGCACAGGTTGATGAGATTGCCACCGCCGGCGGCAAGCTGATCGTTACACCGCATGCCGATGCGACGATTGTGCGCGCGGCAAAGCAGCGGGGGCTCCTCGCCGTGCCCGGGTGCTTCACGCCGACCGAGGCATTCGCGATGCTGGCCGCAGGAGCGGACGCACTGAAGCTGTTTCCAGCGGAAGCGGCCAATCCATCGGT
>JBKPOG010000288.1:0-5222 GCA_046732975.1 Pseudomonadota bacterium | reverse complement strand
TGGCGCAGCTGCCCCATCTGAAGAGCAAGATCGTCAGCAACACCTCGGATGAAGGCATGCTCGACGGCCACGCCATCGCGATCAATTCGGCGGATCCGGACGCGGTGATCGTCGCCGTGCGCATGGGGCTGTTCCGCACCGCCGATGACGGCGACTCGTGGGAGGACATGGAAGTGGGCCGCTTCTCGCCGACCACCTATGGGCGCGACGTGAAGGCATCACCGAGCGAACCCGGCACGGTCTATTCCGCACTCAGCGTTGCCGCGGCAAGCAAGGACGGCGCGGTCTATCGCAGCAAGGACAAAGGGCAGACCTGGCAGCGCTTCGACAAGGTGCAGGTGCACGGCACCATCATGTCAGTGGCACTGCATCAGACCGATCCGAAGCAGGTGTATATCGGCGCCCGCTACGACGGCGAGGTCTTCGGTACCCAGGATGGTGGCGAAAACTGGCAGTCGATGAACCTGCCGCACGGCGTGAAGGACATCTATTCGCTAGCCTGCGGCTGACGTCCAGCTGTCATTGCGAACCTCGCGAAAGCGAGGGAAGCAATCTCGGCTTACGATCATGGAGATTGCTTCGCCGTTTTGCTCCTCGCAACGACAGGGGGCGCCGGGATTAGGCGGCGGAACGGGCTCAAGGGCAGCGCTTCGCCGTCCCAGAAGCGGTGAAAGCCGCGCGGCAAAATCGCATCCAGCCGATCGAATTCGGCGGGCTCGATGCGCAGCGTGGCGACATCCGCTGCAAGCAGCGCCCGTTGCCGGTCCGTCTCGCGTGCACCAAGTTCGACGGCCATCGGCAGTACGCCGTCCCAGAACACCACATCTGCCGGCAGCCAGCGTTCACCGACCGGCACCCAGCCGCGTGGCAACGGGCGCAGGGCAGACCACAGCAAGTCCTCGGGCACGTATAGACCGTCGTATTGCTGCAGCCGCGCCAGGAGCTCCGTCCGATGGGCGTCGATGACGCTGGCCGCGAAGCGGAAATATGCCGCGACGAACTGCCGCCGCAGCGGCGCATAGTCACCGCACAGGCCTTCCTGCCAGGCCAGCGCGGCGGTTACCCGCGCCGCGTGGTCGCCGGTCGCGACCGGCATCACGTCCGGCGGCACCGCCTCCGTATTCAACCGCAGCGGCAACGTGCCGACCTCAACGCTGCGCAGGGTTGGATCGCGCGGCAGGCGATCCAGGCCAAACGGTATTCGCAATCCTCAGCCGTTGACCTGGCGCATCAGCTTCTGCCAGCTGTCGATCACCGGCATGATCGTGTCAGCCTTTTCCGACTCCAAGTTGAACACCACGCGTGACACGCCCAGGTCCTGATAGCGCTTCATCAGGTCAGCATCCTGCTTCGGGCCCCAGACCGTGATCTCGATCTCCTTCGGATCGCGCTTCGCCTCCTGCGCCATCTTGTTGAACTCGGGCAGCATGTCGGCGATCTCGGCGTAGGTATTGCGTGTGGCGTGCGGGATCCAGCCGTCGCCATAGCGGATGGCGCGGCGTGCGGAATACGGAAAAGCCCCGCCGACAATGATCGGTGGATGCGGTTTCTGCACCGGCTTCGGCCACGTCATCATCGCATCGAACTTGACGAACTCGCCGTGGTATTCAGGCTTCGACTTGGTCCAGATCTCCTTCATCGCCTCGACCCGCTCGCGTGCCAGCTTGTGGCGCGAGGTGAATACGGTTCCGTGGTTCTCCATCTCATCCTGGTTCCAGCCGTTGCCGATGCCGAACAGGAACCTGCCGCCCGAGACCTGATCGATCGATGCAACCAGCTTGGCGGTCTGGATCGGATCGCGCTGCGCGACCAGGCAGACGCCCGTCGCGACCTTCAGATTCTTGGTCGCAGCGGCCGCCATGGTCAGCGTCACGAACGGGTCCATCGTGTCATAGTATTTCTTCGCAAGTTCACCACCACCCGCGGGAGGCGTCTTGCGCGACAGCGGAATATGCGAGTGCTCGGGCGCCCAGACTGACTCGAAGCCGCGTTCCTCCAGTGCAGTGCCGAGCTCACTCGGCGTCATCGAGTAGTCGGTAAAGAACATCGCCGCGCCGAATTTCAGCATTTGTGCCTCCATGGATTATTCCGTGCCGCGCGGCATCTGCCGCTCGACCAGACGTGCGAACAGCGCCGAGCCAAAGGGGATCGCCGCATCGTTGAAGTCGTAGTGATGATTGTGCACCGGCGCACAATCGCCATTGCCCAGGTTGATATAGGCGCCGGGCACTTGTTCAAGCATGAAGGAAAAGTCCTCCGACGCCTGCGCCGGTGCCTGCGCCCGGTTCACATTGGTCTCGCCCACCAACTCCGCCGCCACATCCGCGATCGCCCGGAACTCTGCGTCGTGGTTGACCAATGGCGCGAAGATCAGCCGGAAGTCCAATTCGGCCGAGGCCCCGAAGGCGCTGGCCACACCGGCAACAACACGGCGCATCGCCTGCTCCACCTGCGTCATGGTCTCGCGCTTCATGGTCCGCACGGTGCCGCCAAGTGAGGCAGTCTGCGGAATGACATTATAGGCATCGCCCGACAGGATGCGCGTGATGCTGACCACCGCCATCTCCCGCGGCGAGATGTTGCGTGCAACGATCGACTGCAGTGCCGTCCCGATATGGCACGCAACCAGCACCGGATCGATCGACTCCTCTGGCCGTGCGCCGTGCGCGCCCTTGCCGGTGATGCTGACATCGAAAAATCCGCCGCCAGCCATCGCCGCGCCGGGCGAGATGCCGAACTTGCCGACCGGCATGCCCGGACGGTTGTGCATGCCGTACACCGCGTTGCAGGGGAAACGCCGGAACAGATCGTCCTGCAGCATGGCGAGAGCGCCGCCGACGCCTTCCTCGCCCGGTTGGAATATAAAGTTCACCGTGCCGTTGAAATTGCGCGTCTCCGCCAGATAGCGCGCCGCGCCCAGCAGCATCGTGGTGTGGCCATCGTGGCCGCAGGCGTGCATCTTGCCGCTGTTCTGGCTGCGGTGGGAAAAATCGTTCGCCTCGATGATCGGCAGCGCGTCCATGTCGGCGCGCAAGCCAACGGTGGCTTCCCCATTCCCGGAACGCAGCACACCAACCACGCCGGTCCCGCCGACGCTGCGATGCACCTCGATGCCCCATTCTTCCAGCTTCCGAGCGACCAGATCAGCGGTGCGGTGCTCTTCCAGGCCAAGCTCCGGATGCGCGTGGATGTCCTGGCGGATCGCGGCAAGTTCTTCATGGTAGCGGCGAACGTGGTCAATCGGCGATGTCATGCTCAGTCCCTCTCTCTTGTCATTGCGACCCTCGCGGAAGCGAGGGGAAGCAATCCCGATGGGGTTGCACGACTTCCCCGAGCTTGCTCCGTCGCAATGACAGTTCAAAGCGCATTCAGCGCGTCCACCACCTTGCGGTCCAGCACAATTCCCTCGCGCCGGCGCTGCTCGCGTTCCCGGGCCGCGCGCTCCGATGGAATGCGGATTTCCTCGACCCCAGGCTGCCTTGGCGTCGCCTTGATACGCGCGACCAGCTCGGCCATCCGCACAGGAAAATCCTGCACCAGCATCGCGGGATCGATAGCGATGAACAGGAAGCCATAATCCTGCGGCGCCGCGCCGGCCAGCAATCCCAGCGCCTGGATGGCGAACGACAGGCCATAGCCCTTGTGGCCGCCAAACGCCGTGACACTGCCGTCATGCGCCACCGCGCCGGCATCGCACGTGGGATTGCCATCGGCGTCAAACCCAACGCCCTCCGGCAACGCTTCGCCCAGGCGCGCCATCAACAGCACCTCGCCCCACATCAGCGACGCGGTGCCGATGTCGTATATCACCGGACCACTGCTCGAAGGAAAACCGATGCTGATCGGGTTGGTGCCAAGTGCGGCTCTACGGCCTCCAGGTGGCAAGACGTGCGGCTTGGCGCTGGCGGTATGGATGCCGACCAGGCCAGCCCGCACCATAAGTTCCACGTAATACGCATTGCGGCCGCTGTAGTAGCTGTTATGCACCCCAACAACAGCGATGCCGCTGGCCAGCGCCTTGGAGATAGCAATCGCGGCACCGCGATACGCCGCGACATAGCCAACCTTGTTGCCGCCATCGACCAGCGCAGATACCGGCGTCTCACGCACAACGCGAACCGCCGTCCGCGGCCTGCTGGTCTTCTCATCTTCGGCGATTGCCAGGATCCGCGGCAGACTGGCGAAGCGATAGCCGCACAGCGCATTGTCGATCAGTTGGTCGGTGATGATCGCCGCCTCATCGGCCGGGTACCCGATGCGATGCAGCGCCGCCTCACCCAGCGCGCGTGCCTCCGCAACACTGAGGCGAACGCCATCGGGTCGGTCTGCATCCAGCATCAGCGTCCCTTGAACGGAGCGGGTGGCCGCTTCTCGGTGAACGCACGCGCCGATTCACGAAAATCCTCGGTCAGATGCAATTTGGCCAGGTTCACCTGCAACAGCACCTCGCGTGACAACTGTTCAAGATGCCAGCGTCGCGCGCGTATGGTGGAGCGCACACCAAGCGGGGGATTGTTCGCCACTTCCGCCGCCAGCGCGCGTGCCGTCGCCATAAGTTCACCCTGTGGCGCGACGCGCTCGATAACGTTCGCGGCGCGCGCCTCCTCGGCGGTGAAGAAACGTCCGGTCAACGCGACTTCGCTCGCAAGCGCGCCGCCGCCACGGAAATTCAGCAGCGCCCAGTATTTCGCGCCGGACAGCCCGCGCGGCGTTTCGGTCACCTGGAATTTCGTGCCCGCCTCGGCGACGATCAGGTCGCACTCCAGCATCAGACCGAGAGCCAGTCCCAGCACATAGCCGTGCACCGCCGCCATGACCGGCTTCCAATTCACTGTGCGCAGCAGCAGGTCGTGGCTGGAGGCATCCGGCGCCTGTGCGCCACCGTAACGCTCGAACTCCTCGCGGGAGCGCAACTGGCGCTGGCGCACATCCGCACCGCTGGAGAATGCACGCCCGCGGCCACACAAGATGGCGATGCGCGCCTCTTCGTCAGTGTCGAAGCGCTGCAACGCGGCGGCAATCTGCCGTACCATATCGTCGTTCACCGCATTCAGCTTGTCCGGCCGATTCAGCGTGATCGTGGCGATGTGCTCGCCGCACTCATATTCGACCATCTGCTCGGACATCGGCCGCTCCTTCCCGTGGCCGTGGATTGTGCACTACCAGAGACGCACGTCCAGCGAGGCGGCGTCTCACCCCTGTCTGCCCAGGTGGAGCAATGA
>JBKPOG010000287.1:0-12589 GCA_046732975.1 Pseudomonadota bacterium | reverse complement strand
AATTACTCCTACACCGATGCAACGTTCCAAGATGGGTTCGTCGAAGCTGCCGGAAGCAATCCGGCAGGAGACGTGAACGGCAACATCACCGTGCAGTCAGGCAATCGCATCCCTGGCATTCCCGCTAACCAGGCCAAGCTCGGCGTCTATTACAAAGTGACGGACAAATGGACGGTCGGCGGCAAGCAATCGTCGCCAGCGGCGCATTTCTGTTCGGCGACGAAGCCAACCTGACACCGAAGCTGCCGCCATACTTCACCATGAACCTGAGCTCCTCATACCAATTGACCGATCACGTGCAGCTGTTCGCCTGGATGCAGAATCTAACCAACTCGAGGTACTACACGTTCGGCACATTCTCGCCGACAAGTTCAGTGTTCATCGCCCAGGCTCCGGGTGCGACCAATCCGCGCAGCTATAGTCCCGCCGCACCAGTCGGCGGCTTTGGTGGAGTACGTGTCACGTTCTGATCGTCTGTTGCAGTTCCGGAGCTGTACCGTCTAAATCGCGGAACCTAGCTGTTCCGTGAGTTGGATGCTCCTGGCATTCTGCTGCCGGCCAGCAACAGCACAGCAATGACGAGCCCGGTCGCATTGCCGATGAAGTTTGTATAGATTGCGCCTGGCTGACCGAACGTCTGCATCAGTGGGATGCTCGCCATCAAGGTAGCAGCACCGCACACAATTTGCGGGAGATTACCCAGGAACAATTGGCCGCGGGCCTTAAAGGAGCTTCCAACGATCTGCGTCAGGCCAGCAATGCCGATTGCCAGGCAGTAGATCGGCAGCTGCCAGGCAACGCCTACATACTTGCCCCGGTACAGGAAATCCATCAGGGGGACACCGGCGGCCTGGGCGAAGAGGGCGCCCAACACGCACACTGCAAGGTAAGGCATTGCCTCGTTCGCAATGCCATGCTGTTCGCGATTGGCGTGTTTCGCACTGAATCCGACAAGCCAGAACGCATTCATCGCGATGGTTATCTGCACCAGGGGGCTCGCAACGTTGAAGATTACGCGCGTCTCGGCGACTGCCTCGAGACCTTGGATCTTCGCCAGGAAGATCATGATGCTCTCGGCCGTGACCCAGGTCCCAACTGCGCCAATCAGAGTGAACGGGGCATATCGTGCCTGGAACTTCAGGACCTCCGACAAGCTGAACGGTTGCCTGCCTTGCACCCGCGCGATCAAAAGTCCGAATACCAGCGCGGCGCAGACGAGCGACCAGCCTCCTATGATTTCCCAGATCGCGAACCAGGATACTGACCAAGCCAGAATGCATATGTAGCTGGTGACGGTCACACCAAGGAGATAGATGGTGCCCACCAGCGCAGACAGTCGCGTGGTGAGGAAAATCAGGCACAGCCGGCGAGCGGTGAGCAATGCAAGGTTTGTCGATCCACCGATACCCGCTCCGACGATAAGCCAACCTGCTTCGGGTTGTCCGAGGCCCCATGCACACATGAGGGCCAATGTACAGAGCGCGATGGCAGAGCCAAACAGCAGCAGATGAAGGTGCACAAGCGCCATCAGGTAAGAACCACGCCGGTCCGCTCCGACTCGCGCAGACAACACCAGGAGCGGCTCAAGCAGACACCCATAGTGTACGACGGACAGGAGCAGGAATCCGGTGAAGCTGATTGCGAACAGCCCGTACTCATGGGGCGAAAGCCATCGGGCGAACTGCACGTTCAGCACAAAGTTGCTCAGTGCGAACACGCCCTGATCAGTCATCAGCCAAAACAGGCGAATGACTTTGTCCCGCATCTAGGCGGTCTCGGTGCTTTGGCGGTAGCCGCGAAAATCACGCCTAAAAGGGCCGCTCAAATACAGGCACTCCATGCAAGCCGCAAAAAACTATTCGTAATGTTCAACGTTCAGTACAAGAAGTCCAACTTTATGGCGAGCTCGCCCGGAACTGCCGTTCGACAGCTGCTGGGTCTCCAGTAATAAGCGGAAGAGATCGGTTAAGCCAGAAACAGTGACGTTAGGCCGCCGCTGGCACGATGTCCTGATTCGCCGCCAGTTGCGGCAGCAGAGGCAGCAGCGTGCTAAGGTCCCGCTCGGCCACGCATACCAGATACTGCGCCGCTTCCGGTGTCTCGTCGGGGGTCTCCGGCAGAGGCAAGCCGTCCGGCCCAAGGGGCAGGGCGGTAAGGCCCAGTTCGCCATACACCTTCAGCAGTCCCGGCCCGGCGCGCCAGAACGCGGGATCGAGACCCTCCTGTTGTGCCAGGTCACGCAATCGCCAGATCGTAGACACGCGGTCCGCCTCGGCTCCCACCGGGTCGCCGATGGCCAGCAGCACACGACCGCAGCGCCGAAATGGAATGCCGGCCCGTTCTGCCTCGCCCAGCACAACGCCATCGGCCCGTGCGGGCGGGATCGCGCCACCTAGCAGCGCGAGGTGCTGCCGTGCTGCGGCGTCCCACGGGAGCCAGCGCACCTTGCCTGGGCGAAGGAGCCGCCAAATAGCAGTCAGCGCCAATGCCACTGCCAACGCCACCGTCAGGCGCAGTGAGTGCGGCAGGTCCCGGGACATGACCACTGCCCACCAGGCGTTGTTCGACAGCAGATACACCCGGGGCCGCGTGCCCGCCAACGCCAGCAGGCAGATGACCAGCGTGAACAGCGGGACCGCACTCGAGGCATCGAGTGGCCCGCTGAGCAGGTTGGCATGGCGATAGAAGCTGCGCCGGAGCGGCGCCACCAGGATGGCCACCAGCACCAGCACGCCCACGATCCACAGTCGCTGCGGCTGTGTGGCGGTGAATGCGGCGCCGAGTACCAGCAGGAAGACCGTCGCGCCCCAAGCCAGATTGACCCGCTGCGAGAGGCCGAGGGCGACCACGATCAGGCCGGCGCCAATCAGCGATGGAATGAATTGCCCGGCCTGATTTGCCATATCGGCGAAATCCGGATCGATCCAGGAAAAATCGGACTCCGGCGCCAGCACCCCGACACACAGCAACAGCACGCCGGATAGCGCCACCAGTCCCGTGGCGCTGGCGACGGCAAAATCGGGCTCGCTCCAGCGCGCCAGCGCACCCAGCCGCTCCCAACGTCGCAGCAGCATCCCGCCACGCAGCAGCAGTTCGTTGCCGGTGAACAGGAAGCCCGCCAGGAACAACGGGATGATATAGTAGTAAAGTCGGAACACCACGATTGCGCCGACGATCTGCGGCGCGCTCATGTAGGGTTCCAGCCCAAGCAACATGGCGGTATCGAACACGCCGATGCCGCCTGGCAGGTTGGCGGCCAATCCAGCCGTGTAGGACGCGACGTAGACCCCAAGGAAGATCACCCAGGTAAGGTTCGGGGTCGGCGGCAGCAGCGCATAGAAGATCGACGCCGTGATCGCCACATCGACTGTTGCGAGCACCACCTGCAACACCGCCATTCGCCAGCCAGGCAGCACGATCTCGAAGCCGAACAGACGTACGGTGCCCAGGATGCGCGACAGCGTGACGTAGGCGATGACGATGCCCCACAGCATCGCTCCCACTGCGTACATTGCCTCGCTGGGCAGGTGTTCGCCGAAGAAGGGGATAGAGCGTGGCTCCAGAAACAGGATTGCCCCGCCCAGCACCATCCCTCCGAGCGCAAAGGTCAGGCTGCAAAATGCCACCGTCTTGGCGATCTGCAGCGGCGTCAGCCCCCAGTGAGCGTACAGCCGATAGCGGACCGCAGCGCCCGAGACGGCAGCAAAACCAAGATTGTGTGACAGCGCATAGGCACAGAACGAGGCGAACGCGACGCGGCCGTACGACACCTTATGCCCAGCGTAAATTGTGCCGAGCCGGTCGTAGATCGTCAGCACCGCGTAGGACAACACTGTCCACAGAAAGCCGATCGCCAGCGCTCGCGCCGGATAGTCGTGCAGTGCGGCCTCGATATCGCGCAGCCGCAGATGGCGGAATTCCTTCTGCACCAGATAGATCGCGCCGATCAGCAGAATGACGCCCAATGTCGCGGGCAACTGCCGAAGACAGGCCGCGCCGAAGCCGCGCAGGCGTTGCGCGCGCATCGCTATCAGGCGGCGTCGGCCGGGCGTGACAACGCGGCCTCGATCAGTGCCACTGTCTCGGCGATACCGTACAGCGCGACGAAGCCGCCGAAGCGCGGGCCTTCCTGCTGGCCCAGCAGCACCTGGTACAGGCATCCGAACCAAGCCCGCAGTTCTGGGAACGGATGTCGCTTACCCACCTCATAGACAATGGTCTGGATCGCTTCTGCATCGGCGCCGCGATCGAGACCCTTCAGCGTCTCCGCCAGGTCCGCCAGTGCCGCGCGTTCGACATCGTTGGGGTGCCGATAGCGCTTCTGCGGGCGCACGAAGTCGCGATAGTACGCAAGCGCGTGCTCGACCAGCCGGTCAAGGAACGGCATTGTCTCGGGCGATGCATCGGGGCTGTAGCGGCGGATGAAGCCCCACAGGATCGACGGCGTCTCTGCGTTCACCACCGACGCAAGGTTCAGCAACATGCCGAACGACACTGGGCTGCCGCCATGGTTCGGCAGCCGTCCGGCATGGATATGCCAGGCCGGATTCAGACCGTCGTCCGGTTGCAACCTTGCCGCATTTGCCAGGTATTCATCCGCTGCGCGTGGAATGACATCGAAGTACAGCCGCTTGGCGCGTTGTGGCGCGTTGAACATGAACTGCGACAGGCTCTCGGGTGGCGCATACCGCAGCCACTCCTCGACCGACAGGCCATTGCCCTTTGACTTGCTGATCTTCTGCGCCTGCTCGTCGAGGAACAACTCGTAAGTGAAGCCGTCTGGCGGCTGCGCGCCGAGAAGCCGGCAGATGCGTCCGGACAGGCGCACCGAGTCGATCAGGTCCTTGCCAGACATCTCGTAATCGACGGCAAGAGCGTACCAGCGCATCGCCCAGTCCGCCTTCCACTGCAGCTTGCACCCGCCTCCTTTAACAGAGGTTTCGAAGGACGCGCCGCTGTCTGGATCGCGCCAAACCACTGTACCGGCGGAAGGGTCGCGATGCTCCATCGGCACCTGCATGACCTGGCCAGTGCGCGGGTGGATCGGCAAGATCGGCGAATACGTCGCACGCCGCTCCGGCCCCAAAGTTGGCAGGATGACTGCCATCACCTCGTCGTAGCATTCCAGCACCCGGATCAGAGCCGCGTCGAATTTGCCACCGGCGTAGTACTCGGTCGATGAGGCGAATTCGTAATCGAAGCCAAAGGAATCCAGGAACGCTCGGAGCCTTGCATTGTTATGCGCGCCGAAACTCTCGTGCGAGCCGAACGGGTCGGGGATGCGCGTGAGTGGCTTTCCGAGATGCTGCGCCAACAGGTCACGGTTCGGCACGTTGTCCGGCACCTTACGCAGCCCATCCATATCATCGCTGAACGCGATCAGCCGCGACGGCAGGCCGGTCAGCGCGTGGAACGCGTTGCGCACCCAAGAGGTGCGGGCGACCTCTCCGAATGTCCCGATATGCGGCAGCCCGGACGGGCCGTAGCCGGTTTCGAACAGCGCGTGGTCTTTGCCCGTGGCGGCGAGCCGACGCGCGACCTTGGCAGCCTCGTCGAACGGCCAGATTTTTGGATGTGCCGTTTCGTTGTTGCGAACTGTTGCGGACATTGGCTGAAAGCTAGAAACCGTGGAGTGCCGGGTCAATCGCGACGATCATTGCAAGTCTGTTAGGTACCGACGTCTCTTCATTAGGCGGCCCATCTGCTGTACCCATAGTCAGTGGCTGCATCGCGCATTGTTCTGCCAGACGCTCCGTCCGTCGTTGCGGGACACGGGCGCGCTGCCATCTTCACGACTGATGGCGAACTGCTGCTGTTGAGCAGCGCCGATGCGGCCGCTCGTCTGCGCAATCTGCCGCCACCGCTGCTGGTGCATGCTCCGGCGACCTTCCGCCGCCTCGGCCTGCGCGGAGGTCCCGCCTTCGATCTGCTCGAGCTGTATGCCTTCATCCTGCCGGCTCGCGCCGCGGCGCCGACGCCGCGCGGCCTCGCCACGGCACTCGATTTCGAGCCGAGAGCCGGTCTGGAGAACGAGGCGGCGCTGCTACCGGAGCTCGCCGCCGCGCTGCTGCACCGGCTCGCGCAGGGGCGCGATACCGCGCTGAACCGCGAAGCGGCCGGCTTGGCAGCGCGGCTGGGGCAGGCCGGCTGGGGCTGGGCACCCTCGGTCGCTGCTGCGTTGGATCGCACCGATGCACGGCCCTCGACCGAGGCGCTGCGAGTCTGGAAGTTGCTGCCTGAGTGGGAGGAGACCGCGCCACCACCGCCGCCTTCCTCGCTGCCGGTGGCGGAGGCCGAGGCGCGATCGCGCCTCGCAGCCATGCTTGGCCCACAGGCTGAAACACGCCCCGGCCAGTCCGACTATGCGGGAGCGGCGGCGGCCGCCTTTGCGCCGCGCGAAATTCGGGGCGATCCGCACCTTGTTTTAGCGGAAGCAGGCACCGGCACCGGCAAGACACTCGGTTACCTCGCGCCGGCCAGCCTGTGGGCCGAAAAGAACCACGGTGGTGTCTGGATCAGCACGTTCACCCGCCATCTGCAACGACAGATCGACGCGGAACTGACTCACCTATTCCCCGATCCGCTGGAGCGCCACAAGCGTGTCGTGGTCCGCAAGGGTCGCGAGAATTACCTCTGCCTGCTGAACCTGGAGGATGCGGTGGCGCCGGCGGTCTCCGGGCTGTCACCGGCAACACTGATCCCGCTGGCACTGGTCGCGCGCTGGGCCTTGGTCACCGATGATGGCGACATCCAGGGCGGCGACTTCCCCGGCTGGCTTACCGAGTTGTTCGGCGCCGGGACGATCCTGGGCCTCGCGGACCGTCGGGGCGAATGTATTCACGGCGCCTGCCCGCACTGGCGACGCTGCTTCGTCGAGCACACGATCCGGCGTGCCCGCACGGCGCAGCTTGTGGTCGCCAACCATGCGCTGGTGATGACCCAGGCGGCCTGGGGTGGGCTGGACGACAGCCTGGTGCCAAGCCGCTATGTGTTCGACGAGGGTCATCACGTGTTCGATGCCGCTGATGGTGCTTTCTCCGCCGAACTGTCCGGCTTCGAGACTGCGGAACTGCGCCGCTGGTTGCTGGGCGCGGAGGGGGGGCGCTCGCGGGCGCGCGGCCTGCGTCGGCGGCTTGAGGAACTGGTGGCGGCGCGGCCTCTGCTCGAGGCTCCCCTGGATGCTGCGGTGCAGGCAGCGCGCGCCTTGCCGGCACCAGGCTGGGCCGGTCGCATCAGCGCCGACCACCCGGAACTCGGCGGCACGGAGCCGGGTCGGCCCAATGCTACGGAAGCCTTTCTGCGCCAGATACGGCATCAGGTGCTGGCACGCGCGCGGGGCGACGAAGCCGGTAGGGGTGCGCTGGAGTGCGACATGTTCCCACTCGGCCCCGGTGTCGGCGAGGCAGCCGAGAGGCTCGCTCGCGCGATGGCGCGGATTGCCGAACCGGTTGCCACGCTGCGTGAACGCCTGCTCGCCCGGCTCGACGAGGAGGCGGACGACATGGACGCCGCTACCCGCAACCGCATCGAGGCCGCGGGCCGCTCGCTCAATCGTCGCGTCCTTGCGCCGCTCTCGGCGTGGCAGAACATGCTGCATGCACTGAGCGAACCGCGGCCGGGGGGCGCTGAACGGCCGGATCAGATCCTGTTCCTGCATCTGGCGCGGGGAGAGGGCGGGCGCGAGATTGATGTCGGGCTGCACCGCCACTGGCTCGACCCCTCCATCCCTTTTGCGGCAGCCCTGGCGGCTCCTGCGCAGGGGCTTCTGGTCACGTCCGCCACGCTGCGCGACGCGGGCGACGTTGACCCGGAAACCGCCTGGGAAGCTGCCGAAGCACGCATTGGCGCGCCGCATCTGCCATCGCCCGCGATCCGCGCCGCGGTTGCCAGCCCGTTCGACTATGCGGCCCAGACTCGCGCGTTCATCGTCACGGACGTGCACGCTGGTGAAATCGCCCAGCTCGCCGCGGCATATCGTGCCCTGTTTGTCGCCGCAGGCGGTGGCGCATTGGGTCTGTTCACCGCCATTCGTCGGCTTCAGGCGGTGCACGCCCGCATTGCGCCGGAACTCGAGCAGGCGGGCATCCCGCTCTATGCGCAGCATGTCGATGCAATGGGTAATGCCACGCTGGTCGACATCTTTCGTGCCGAGGAGGAGAGCTGCCTGCTTGGCACCGACGCGATGCGCGACGGCGTCGACGTGCCCGGCCGCGCGCTGCGCCTGGTGGTCTTCGAGAAGGTGCCCTGGCCGCGCCCCGATATCCTGCACCGCGAGCGGCGGATTCACCTATCGGCCGGCGATCCGAAAGCCTACGACGACCGCATCGCGCGGCTGCGGCTGCGGCAGGCCTTCGGACGACTGATCCGCCGCGCCACCGATCGCGGGGTGTTCGTGCTGCTCGACCGCCAGACCCCGTCGCGGCTACTTTCGGCATTCCCCACCGGCGTAACAGTCCGGCGGGTCGGGCTCGCCGAGGCGGTCAAACAAACGCGTGCATTCCTTGGCGCGTCGCTGGCCGCTTGAACTGTCCCGGCGGTTCCATCAGGTTCGCATCGAGCAAGCTTGGAGTCCGACGATGCGCGCGCGTGAAGGCTTGGCGGCGCCAGAGGCACTGGTCCTGACGATGGTGCTGGTGGCTGCCGCCGATGGCGGCATGAGCGACCGCGAAATCGGCGTCATGTCGGGCATCGTGCAGACGCTGCCGGCGTTCCACGACTTCACCTCGGAGCAGCTCAACACTGCCACGACCGCCGCTGTAAGGTTGCTGGACGAAGACGATGGCCTGCAACACGCGGCACGACTGATCCGCAATGCGCTGGAGCCGCGGCTGCGAGAGACCGCCTATGTGCTCGCCTGCGAGGTCGTGGCCGCCAGTCAGGTGGCCAGGCAGCGGACCCTGGAGATGCTGGATTTCGTGCGGACTGAACTGCACCTCGATCCTTTGGTCAGCGCCGCGATCGAGCGCGGCATACGCGCGCGCCACCAACGCGTGGAGTCCAATAAATAGCCATGCGCGTGCTGGGAGCGGCGGCCATGGTCGCCGGGGTCCCGGTCGCTACTTTGGTCGTGCTGATGCTGATGCAGCAGATTGCGCCGGGTCCAGCGCTGGCGACCATCGCGGCGACACTGATTGCCGCGGTGCTGCTCGCAACACGCTGGTGCCGTGACCTGACGGTGCTGACCGACGCCGTCCGGCGGATTGCCGCCGATGAACCGATTGCGCAGCGCCGCCCGGAGCTGCCGGGCTTGCAGCGTCTCGGAGCAGATCTTGAGCGACTTGGCCGTCGCGTGGCCAGGCGCGCCGCCCTGATCGAGCAGCTTCGCCGCGCGGATGCTACGGTGGTTGAGCGTCTCCCCGATCCGCTGATCGTGCTCGGCGAGGATCGCAGCGTACAGCGCGCCAACTCCGCCGCACGCGCGGCGTTCGGTGCCGACACGCCGGCGGCACTGCGACACCCCGATCTGCGCGCCGCTATCGATCGCGCCTTCACCTCCGGGCTGAACCAAACCGCCGATATAACCCTGCCGGTGCCGGTGCCGCGCGAGTTGCAGGCCGCGGTGGTGCCGATGGACCCGCCGATCGCCGATGGTGGCCGCGCCATTCTGGTGCTGTCCGATCGCACCCGCGAGCGTGCGGTCGAACGGATGCGCGCCGACTTTGTCGCCAATGTCAGCCACGAGCTGCGCACACCACTCGCATCGCTGATCGGCTTCATCGATACGCTGCGAGGACCCGCAGCCGATGACCCTCCGGCGCAGCAGCGCTTCCTGGGCATCATGGGCGAGCAGGCGGCACGGATGAATCGACTGATCGACGACCTGCTGAGCCTATCGCGCATCGAACTGATCGAGCATCAGGCGCCATCCGGTTCGGTACAGCTGCACGCAGTGGTGACGCGGCTGGTCGCCGGCTTCGAGCCACGGCTGCAGGAACGCTCGGTCACGCTCGATCTGCGTGTCCCGCAGGATCTGCCCCCGGTGACCGGCGACGCCGACCAGCTGACCCAGGTGGTGCAGAACCTGCTGGACAACGCGGTGAAGTATGGTCGGGCCGGAGGCACCGTACACCTGTCAATCGCCGTTGCCGCACGCCCGCGCCCGGGCGTCCTTCTGACGGTCAACGACGAAGGTGCTGGCATCCCGCGCAAACACCTGCCGCGGCTGACCGAGCGATTCTATCGCGTGGATACCGGCCGGTCGCGCGCCGCCGGTGGCACCGGTCTCGGTCTCGCCATCGTCAAGCACATTGTCAATCGCCACCGCGGCCAATTGTCGATCGAGAGCGAGGAAGGGATCGGCACCACGGTCAGCGTGTGGCTTCCTCAAGCGGTGGCGCGCGCCACGTCCGAACTGCCAGCTTAGCTACAACGGCAATACCAGCAGTATATCGACGCGACGAGAGTCGAGCACAGCGCGGCGCGAGCGGAACCGTAGCGCACCGCCATCGTGCACGATCCGGTCCAGATAGCGGCCGGTGGCGAAAGTCACCGTGTCGCCATCCTGCGCAATCCGAAACACGCAGAAGTTCGACCGCACGGCAAATTCCTCGCCTTGCTTCTCAAACCGCGGACGGCCAAGCATGTGCCGATAGGTATGCGGCTCATAGATGTTCGCAGTGCGCAGCGCCTGCACGCGATCTTCCATCATGCCGCGGCTGCCGCAATACAGAACGCCGATCGGGAGCCCGGCGTCGTGGCTCGCGCGCGTGATGATCTGGTATTCGCCGTCTTCGGTGAAGAACCCAGGCCACCGCTCCAGTTCGCCGCTATCGATCGTCTCGGCGTAGTCGGACAGTAGATCCTCGATTGCCTCACGCACGACTAGAAGCCCATCAGCTCGCGATAGCCTTGCCAGAAGCCACGGATGCCCGTCTCGGTGGCGCGCGAACCATCCGAAGAGGCAACATCGCGTCCGCCCATTTCGAGGAAAGCGTTGCGGTCCTCGCTGCCACGGGTGCCGCGCTGGACGAACTCGTTGATGCAGCCGTCCTCCAGCGAAACGAGGCCCGCCGCACCCGTCAGATTGCTTTGCATCAGCCGTTGCCGCGTCTGCTGTTCGCTGTCATCGCGATAGCCAAGATAGATCCAGAACAGTTCGGTCTTATCCACACCGCGTGGCGTGAAGAAGCGCACCGCCAGCGAGTTCAAGGTCAGCTGCACGACCAGCGTGGGAAATACCGTCTGGATGCAGTGGGTAACGCCGTCGTCGAACTCGGTGAAGGTGTTCAGAAACTCTGGCGCTGAGAGCGCCGAATCATACTGCGCCGAATGGACCTCCCGGTACTCGTCTGACTGCTGCAGCGTATCGCGCTTGGCATAGCTGATCGAATGCCGCCCATCCTCGGACAGCAGCATGCCGCCGTCCATGTCCAGCCGGTTCACCTTGAACGTGGTGTAGAAGGTGTGCAGCAGCGTCGCGTGATATGAGTCGCGTACGTTCTCGGCGTACAGCTTCCAGTTGTTGTGAATTATCTGGCTGTGCATACCGAGGATACGATGAGGGCGCCCGAGATTGCGGCGGATCATGCGAGCCATGGTATCGCCGAAATACGTCTCCACTGGCACGGTCGCGTCGGAGAATGTGCCGAACACCAGCCCGCAGAACACTTCGACGCGCAACGGTTCGAGCCGATGCTGCGAGGGATCGAAGTCCTCCGGCATGCCGCCCTTTCCGCGTACGCCGTGGCGGAAGGCAACACTCTGCAAACGGCCCGTCAGGTCATAGCTCCACGAGTGATAGACGCAGGTCAGCGCCTTGGCATTGCCGCGCTCCTGGAGACACACCAGAGCTCCCTTGTGGGCGCAGCGGTTCACCATCGCGTGGATCGTGCCGTGCTCGTCGCGCGTCACGACCACGGGCGTTTCGCCAACCGTCGCGAGGCGCCAGTCGCCTGGTCGCGGTATCTCGACCTCCAGGCAGAGGAAGTTCCAGATTGGCCCGCGGAACAGCCGCTTCTGTTCTTCGGCAAAGATCGCGGGATCGGAGAACACGCGGAATGGCACCCGCGTGACGCCTTCATGCGGCCAGGCCAGATCGGTTGCGAGGTCATGCGTGACGGGGACGTCCATGATCGCTCTCCGCGTGGGCTGCCTGTGCAGACGGTAGCGGCGCCGGCGGCAAGGGTGCAATGTCTGAACGCCGGCCAAAGAGCCGGGACGGGAGACTACATCGTTCAGGAGAACAAAGCATGATCACTCGACGAGTCGCTGTGACGTCTGGCCTCGCCACTGCCGCGTTGGCAGCGACATCGCGCACGCGTGCCGAAACCCCGACGGTCAAGATCGGCAACACCATGCCGTACAGCGGGCCGGCCTCGACCTATGGCGTCATCGGCCGCACCGAGAGCGCTTTTTTCAAGATGGTCAACGAACAGGGCGGCGTTGACGGGCACATGATCGACTTCATCTCGTACGACGATGGTTACAGCCCGCCGAAGACGGTGGAGCAGGTTCGTCGTCTGGTGGAGGCGGACAAGGTGGACTTTTGTTTCCAGAATCTTGGCACGCCATGCAATTCCGCCATCGCCGAATACCTGAATCATAAGAAGATTCCACACCTGTTCGTCGGCTCTGGCGCCAGCAAATGGGC
>JBKPOG010000286.1:0-8462 GCA_046732975.1 Pseudomonadota bacterium | reverse complement strand
GAGTTCCGGCCGCTTCGTCACAGCCTCGAACGTGTCGATGACGGCCCGTTCCGCCGGGCCCATCGGCCGCCCGGCCGCTGCTTCGCCGGCCTCGATGTAGGACCGCACATAGCGCGCCGATACCTTGCCTTCGACATTCGAATAAACCGGGATGCGATACGGCGTGTATGGCAGTTCGCCGGGCTGCTCCTCGCCGCGCCGATGGCGGACATAGCCGCGGTACAGCGCCGCGAGCACGTCGGGGTGCTCGGCCAGCAGCGCATTGTGCACCGAAATGGCGCTGGTCAGCCGTGACACACCGCCGCCCGCCTGAGCGTTGCGCAGGCACAAAAGACCAACGAGGTCGCACGAATCCGTGTGCGGCGATAATTCCTGCTTGTTGCGGTAGGCGCGCGCCCCCGGGTCCTCTCGGCTGAAATCCTTGACGTGCCCGAGCCGGTCGCCCATGACGCTCTGCGACAGGCCGCGTCCCAGATGCGTGCCGATAGCCCAGAAAATCCAGCCGAGCTCGTCCTTCGAGTAATCCTCGACCGGCAGGCATCGCAGCAGCACAAAGCCGCGCCCGTCCTCGATCTGCCTTCGGATCTCATCGACGATTGGGCGAAGCGACGGCACCTCGAAATGCTCGCGCTGCAAGCCGTCCAGGCCGATCCCAGCCGCTTTGATACGCCGTATGGCGGCAGCGACGTCGCGAAGCTGCGCGGCGTCGAGATCGACCGAGTAATCCGCCGGCGGGCGGAAATCTGCGACCGTCCAGGCGCTCGGGTGCCGGATCGGGGCGGCGAAGACCGGGGTCGCCGGCGTGTCGCTGTCTGGCGCGGTGCGCGTCTCGAGAATTGCCGTCATTGTTCCGGTCTCCGGCTATGTCGCGGAATCTGTACGGCCGAAACCGCTCCCGTTCAACCCGGCCCAGCCGTTCGAGCGCGCGCCACGGCAAAATCGGCCACCGTTGGGAAAACGGCACGCAGCTGATCCTTCTATGCTTGTATGCTTCAGCGCGCCCAAACGAAGGCTGACGCTTCGGCTCCATGCAAGGGAGACCACATCGATGACGATCGACGTCGCGACCGGCATTGCCCGCATTCTGAAGCAGGAGGGCGTGGGTTGGGTTTCGACATTCCCTGTCTGCCGGGTGAACAACGCGCTCGGGCGGGAAGGGGTGCCGATGCTGATGATGCGCGACGACCGCTACGCCGTCGCCGTCGCCGATGCGTTCTCGCGCATCAGCGCGGGCTCGCGCATCGGGGTGTGCACCTTCCAGGGCGGCGTCAATGCCGCCGGCATGCAGTACGCCTATGCCGGGATGGCGCAGGCCTATGAGGATGGCTCGCCCGTTCTGTGCATTACCGACGGCGTGCCGGCCGGCAGCTCGGGCAATAGCCAATACGATGTCGCATCGGCTATGAAGACCGTCTCGAAGTGGTTCGGCTATCTCGACAAGCCCGAACGCACGCCGGAGCTCATGCGCCGCGCCTTCACGATGCTGCGGAGCGGCCGGCCGGGCCCCGTGATCCTGGCTATTCCCAATGCCACGGCGACATACGACGAGACCGCCGACCCCTACCGTCCCGTCAAGGGCTGGAAATCGGCGCCGGACCCGGCGGATGTGAAGGCCGCGGTCGACCAGCTCCTCCAGGCGCGCAACCCGCTGATCTATGCCGGCGAGGGCGTCATCTACGCGGGCGCATCGGACGAGCTGAAGGCGTTGGTGGAGCTCGTGAATGTGCCGGTGATCACGACTCTGAAGGCCAAAGGGGCGTTCCCGGAGGACCATCCGCTGTTCGTTGGGGTGCGCGGCGATCAGGTGGCGCACTACTTGAACCAAAGCGACCTAATCCTCGCGATAGGCTCGAGCCTGTCGCCGGGCCGTTTCAGCCACGGCATTCCCGATGCGGCGACGAAGACCATCATCCACTGCAACGTTGACGAGCTGCACATCAACAAGATGTATCCCACCGCGCACGCCGTGATCGGCGATGCGCGCCTGACCTTGCAGGCGCTCCGCCAGGAGATGTCCAGCCGTGGCGCCGGACGCACGGCCGGCGATGTGGCCGCGGAAGTGAAGGCGGCGCGCGACCAGGCGCTCGCCAGATACCGACAGGTCATGAACTCCGACGAGACGCCGATCAATCCCTACCGGGTTTACGGCGATCTGATGCAGGTGCTGGACCTGCGCAATTCGTTCGTGACGCACGAAAGCGGCAACACGCGCGACCAGCTCAGCACCGTCTTCGACACGCTGATCCCGCGCGGTTTCCTCGGCTGGGGCAATGTCTCGACCTTGGGCTTCAGCCTGGCGGCCGCGATCGCCGCCAAGAAGGCGTTTCCGGACAGGACATCCGTGGCGGTGACCGGCGAGGCGGGCCTTGGCTACATGCTCGGCAACCTTGAGGTTCTGCTGCGCGAGAAGCTCGGGATCACGATCGTGCACATTAGCAATGGCGGCTTCGCCGGCTATGGTCCCGGCTTCTGGGGGCCGGGACACGATCCCTTCACGCACCAGGTGCTGGGGCCCGACGATGTCGACATGTCGAAGGTGATAGGCGCTCTCGGCTTTCACACCGAGCGGGTCAGCGAGCCGGCCGAAATCATCCCGGCCATGCGGCGGGCGCTCGAAATCAATACGTCAGGTCATCCGGCCTATGTCGAGTTCGTCTGCTGCCAGTATCCCGTCTACGGCCAGTGGGTCGGACGGGGGGAGTAAAACGATGCCGAAGCTGATCCCCGTCGCCGACGCCTTGAGCAAGCCCTTCTGGGACGCCGTCAATCAACGGCGGCTCAATTTGCAGCACTGCGCCGCCTGCGACAGGCTGCAATACCCGCCGCAGCAGGCCTGCCAGCTTTGCAACTCGACCGGCAGTCTCGCGTGGAAAGAGGTCGACGGCAGAGGCCATATCGCGGCCTGCATCGTGATCGAGGATGGCCGCCTCAACCGGCGCATGCCCGATCAGCCCTATAACCTGGCAATGGTGACGCTGGACGCGGACCCGCGGGTCAATTTCTATTCCAATCTCCCGGGCACTCCGCCCTACCAGGCGCCGATCGGCGCTGCCGTCGAACTGACCTTTGAGGAGGTCGCCCCCGGCCAGCTGATCCATGAATGGCAGGTCGTCGGCTAGAGCGTGTACTCAAACCGAAAGGACGCTAATGGCAAAGAATACGATTTGCCTCTGGTACAATAAGGAAGCCGAAGCTGCCGCCCGCTTCTACGCCGCGACCTTTCCCGACAGCAGAGTGACTGTAGTCCACCGCGCACCCAGTGACTACCCCTCCGGCAAGGAGGGCGATGTGCTGACGGTCGAATTCACAGTTGCCGGGATCCCTTGTCTCGGCCTCAACGGCGGTCCGGCGTTCAACCATAACGAAGCCTTCTCGTTCCAGATCGCCACCGATGATCAGCACGAGACCGACCGCTACTGGAACGCCATCGTCGGCAATGGTGGCCAAGAGAGTGCATGCGGCTGGTGCAAAGACAAGTGGGGCGTCTCCTGGCAAATCACGCCGCGCGCGCTGACCGAGGCGTTGGCGGTCGGCGGCGACGAGGCAAAGCGCGCGTTTGATGCGATGATGGGCATGAAGAAGATCGACGTCGCCGCGATCAAGGCAGCGCGACGGGGCTGAGGATATTATCATTGCCAGAGCGTATGAGGAAGGTGAGCCCATGAGCGCGTCATCCGGGTACCGGTGGCGGCGAGACAAGGACGGGCTCGGCATATGGGAGCACCGCGGCAAGGTCGCAGTGGCTGGCGTTGGGCATTCGCCGGTCGACCGCCGCTGGGACGGCGTCTCGATGGACAAGACGCTCGGCGCCTATTCCATCCTGGCGTGCCAAAAAGCGATGGACGAAGCCGGCGTGACGCCGGATCAGATCGACGGCGTCATCTGTTGCGACAGCCATATTGCCGGCGGCAGCGGCGGCTCCGCGTCGCAATGGGCGCCGCGGCCCTATTTCGCGACGCCTTACGATTCCGAGTGGGGGCTCACGCTAATCAACGCGCAGTGGCTGATCGAGCAGATGGGTCTGCTCAACGTCAAATTTGCACCGACTGGCGTGCCGACAATCAGCGAAATGGTCGGCATGGCGGCACAGGCCGTCGGTGACGGCGTTTGCAGCACCTGTCTCGTCATCTACCCGACAGGCAATCTCGAGGGCCGCTATCGTCGGGGCGGCGAGAACGCCGACGCCCGCGGCGCCCGCCAATGGACGGCGCCCTGGGGCAATCATGGCGGCAACGATTTCATCAACATCTTCCCGCACGGGCAGTACTGCCGGAAATACGGCGGCAAGCACGACGACCTCGCCCCGTTCGTGATCAACCAGCACCGCAACGGTCTCATGACGCCGTGGGGGTTCAACGCAAGCCACCAGGTGCCGCAGCTCACGGTCGAGGAGTACGTCAACTCGCGCTACGTGCTGAACCCGCTGCGGGTGTGGGACTGCGACCGGCCGGTCAACGCATCGGCCGCCTATCTGTTCACGACCGCAGAGCGCGCCCGCGACATGAAGCAGCCGCCGGTCTATGTGCTCAACCACTCGCAGCACAGTTTCAGGAAGCGCAGCACACAGGAAGATCTGGACGAGATCGAGGACTGGACCGACCGCGCCGCCCGGCGGATGTACGAGGGCGCCGGGCTGCGGCCCAACGACGTCGATATTTTCAATCCGTACGACGGCTATTCGATCATGACGCAGTTTTTCCTGGAGGGCTTCCAGTGGCACGGCGTCAAACGCGGCGACGCCTTCGCGTTCTACGCCAGCGATATCAGGGTCGAGGGGCCGCACCCGCTCTGCTCGAGCGGCGGCAATCTGGGGACTGGGCGCTGCCGTACCGCTATGTACACCGACAGCATCGAGCAGCTCCGCGGCACGGCCGGCGCCCGCCAGGTCACGGTTCGGGCCGAGACGGCGCTCGCGGCGTTCACTACGCCGAGCAGCGGCGGCTGGATCATGTTCGGCAAAGAGCCGAACTGACGGCGTTCGGGGCCTCGGTGCTCTCTCGCTCTGTCTAGATGTTCTCCATCCGCGCAGGAAGACGGCCATGCCAGTCATCGACGTTCAGGTTCATCCCTTCGATCGAAATCATCCCGGCCGGCCGTGGGCCAGTCCCTCGCATGGGCTCGCCTCCGCCACCGGCGAAGAAATGGTCGCCGCGATGAACAGTGTCGGCGTCGACGGCGCGATTATGGTGTCGTCGTTCAGCGCCTATGAATACGATCCGAGCTACGCGCTCGAAGTTTACAATACCTATCCGGATAAGTTTCGGGTGGTGACGCCGGTCGACGCGACCGATCCGGCGATCGACGATGTGGTGGCAAAATGGGCAGCGACGCCGGGCGCGCGCGGCATTCGCATACGGATGCGCGACGGCCTGCCGATGGACGCGGACCACCCCGGTTTGAACCGCGCCTTCGCCGCCGCCGCCAAGCACGGTCTGCCGGTCAATCTGCTGTGCTGGGGCATCATCGACAAAGGGCTGCCGCATATCCGGCAACACCCCGATACGGTCATTGTCATCGACCATCTCGGCCTGCTGCAGCCCTCGCGCCCGCCGGTCACCGCCGATGTCTGGGCCGATCTACCCAAGCTGCTCGCCCTGGCTCGATACGAGAATGTCAGGGTGAAGATCAGCGGTGCCTGCACGATGTCGCACCAACCCTTCCCCTACGACGATATCTGGGAACCGGTACTGCGGGTCATCGATGCGTTCGGGCTGGACCGTTGCATGTGGGGCACCGACTGGACGCGGACGATCGGCATGCTGACCTATGAGCAGGGTGTCGCGCCGTTCCGCGACACCAAACGCCTGTCCGAGAACGACAAGGCGGCGCTCATGGGAGGGACATTGCAGATGGTCTACAAATGGTAGCGCGACCGTACCTACGTGCCGCGAAAGACGACGAGGGCGTCGACGGCCTTCACCCCCTGGCCTGACGGCAGCACCATCAGCGGATTGATGTCCAGCTCCGCCAAATGTCCTTCAAGGTGCATGGCGAGGTGGGACACGCGTACCAAAATATCTTCAAGTGCCCTGAGATCCGCCGCCGGCCGTCCACGAAAGCCCTGGAGCAACCGGGCGCCTTTGACCTCGGCGATCATCGCCTGTGCTTCCGAGCGCATGATTGGGCAGCGCCGCAGGGCCACATCGTTGTAGACCTCGACCATCACGCCGCCGCTGCCGAACAGCAACACTGGGCCCAATTGCGGGTCGCATGACACGCCGACGATGACTTCGACGCCGTCTCGCACCATCTCCTGCACCGACACGCCGCTGATGCGCGCTTGTGGTGCATAGGCTTTGGCATTGGCCAGGATCTCGGCGTAGGCCGTTCGCACTTGTACCGCATCGCCGAGGTTCAGCCGAACGACCCCGGCTTCCGTCTTGTGCGGAATGTCCGGCGAGTCGATCTTAAGAGCCACCGGAAACCCGAGCTGCTCCGCGGCCGTGACGGCTTCTTCCGCGGAATTGGCCGGATCCTCTCGCGCGCTACTCACGCCCCAGGCCGCCAAGAGCTGCTTGCTCTCGGATTCGGAGAGTATCGGACGCCCCAAGCCAAGAGCCTGGGCGATGGCCGCATCCTGCGCCGCGGTGCGCGGCGGGGCCACGGCAAAGCCATCGGCCAGGCGACGCTCGTGCCATGAATGATAGGCGAGTCGGCTCTGCAGCCCTCGGGCCAGCTTGTCCGGCGTGTAGAAGATCGGTATCCGGGCGTGTTTGAGCTGCGGCAAACCGCTCTCGGCGTCCCGGCTTCCTGTCCACAAGAACACGACACCCTTGTCAGTTCGCTCACGCTGGCTGATGACCTGCTGAGCCTGGCTGTCCGCTCCTGCACTCGCCACGACGAGCGTCCCCATCCGGGGATCGTTGATCATGTGCTCCATGATTTGCGTGAAGGACTCGCTGTTGGCGAGGTTCGTCACGTCGGCAGGATTGGCAGCCCAACCGAAGCCCTTTAGGATCCCGTTGATGCCGTCACGCGCCGCATCGCCGAGCGGCGGCAGATCGAGACCGGCCTGACCGCACATATCGGCGGTTAGCGAGCTGATGCCGCCCGAGTGAGACACCACCGCGATGCCGGGCACGCCGGGCTTCGGGGTGTGCGCCAGAAGGTGCGCGACCTCCAGGAGCTCATCGTAATCCTGGACCCGGATCACCCCGTATTGGGCAAAGATCGCATCGTACCTGGCATCCGCGCCGGTCAGCGCCGCCGTATGCGAGCGTGCAGCCCGGGCTCCCAGTTCCGAACGGCCGATTTTGATGAGAACGATCGGTTTGCCGCGCTCGGCTGCGAGCTTCGCCACTTCGAGAAATTTGTCGGCCCGCTTGAAGCCTTCGACAAAGCCGGCAATGACCCTCGTATCCGGGTCGTCCAGCAGATAGCGGGCGAAATCCGTAAAGTCGAGGTCTGCCTCGTTCCCTGTCGAGATGATGTAGCTGAAGCCGATGCCGTTCTCGACCGCCCGCACCAGGAATGGCCCGAACGCCGTCGCACCGCTTTGGCACACCAGGCCGATCGGCCCGGACAGACCATCCGCCCCGCGCGAGGAAGAGGTGGCCCAGATGTCGTGTTTGACGTTCGCGAGCCCCAGGCAGTTGGGCCCGCTAATGCGCATGCCCGAGCGGCGGGCAAATTCACCCAATTGCCCCTGCAAATCACGCCGGTCTTCCAAGCCGCGCTCGGCAAAGCCCGCCGAGATCACGATCGCTGATTCCGTCCCCCTGCGGTGGCTCTCCTGGAGGACATCGAGCACCTGGTCCCAGCGCACCACAATGGCCACGACGTCGGGGGCCTCTGGCAAGTCCGTCACACTGCGGTAGGACTTCACCCCCATGATTTCGTCGTAGCGCGGGTTAACGGCATAAACCCTGATACGGTCTTTGGCCTTGAGCGCCGCCGCCAAAAACCGCCCGCCATACTGCATCCGCGGCGTCGCACCTACGATCGCAATGGAGCGCGGGTTCAGCATTTTGTCGATCGACGCCATCTGTGCTTCTGTCCAGAACGGCATCACACCTCCAATGATGCGGGAATATCGGCCGATGGCAGCCCCGTTCGCAGGGCGTGAGGCTGCCGAGCCGCCGACCCACGTACCTTTTGGCCGACGCATCGTACGCTCGGAGGGCAATGCGCAGAAGTCTATGACGGCGCCGGAAAACGGGCGCCCGCCGAAGTCGCAAAAGGGGCAAATGTTGCCGTCCGATGGCGTAGCACGAATGACCGTTCTGTGGCAGTAAGCGGAAATCTGTTGGCGACATCGCGTGCTTCCGCTGTGCGCCGAAACCAGTCATCCGTGGTCCTGCTCTTAACTGGCTTGGACCGGTTGCCGCAAAGTGATGACTGCGATCTCGCCGCGGCAGTTAAACCGTAACGGAACGTCGCCCACACCGAGACCTCGACTGGTATAGCCAATCATGTTCCCCTCTCTCCACAAACCGACGCTTCCGTGCCGGCAGCGCAGCAGA
>JBKPOG010000285.1:0-12638 GCA_046732975.1 Pseudomonadota bacterium | reverse complement strand
GGCAACGAGATCAGCACCAACGCGGCGAACGCGTTCAATGCCGGGCTGAAGGGCCGGTATCATGAGGACAGACTGACGGATGACCATGTTCTGACCGATGCAAAGTACCCGGTGCTGCGCCTGAAGGACGGCACGATCGTGAAAGAGGACGTGCCTGCGCTGTCGGCCTTGAACATGCGCCTGCGCGACGACTTCGTGGCTGATGCGAACGCCGGCGTGAACCGATGGAACCGCGTGCTGGAGCGTGCAGGTTTCGAATACCGCCTGCACCTGCCGCACGTCGCGTTCAATCGCCGGATCGGCGAGTTCTCTGCAATTCATGCGGATACCGAAGGCAATCCGATGTCCGAACAACATTGGGACGCCGGCAAGGAGAGCATGTTGCCGTCGGACGATGACAACCGGTTCATCACGAGTCTGATGCACGCTGTGCATGCACCCGGCAACTATGCCGGTTGGATTGCACCGCCGCGCATCGGTATCGACAACAAGCCTGGGAACTTCGAGTACGTGAAGATCGAGGCATGAGCGTTCCACCGGCCGAACGCTACTTCGAAGACTACCACGTTGGAATGGTGGATGAGTTCGGGGAGGTCACAGTGGCTGCGGAGGAGATCGTCGCCTTCGCCACACGCTATGATCCACAGCCGATGCACATCGGCGCTGGCGAAGTAATCGCAAGCGGCTGGCACACCGCCGCGATGGTGATGCGGCTGTTCGTCGAGCACTACCTCTCGCAGGTTGCGACGCTGCCTTCGCCGGGCATCGACGAACTGCGTTGGCTTCGACCCGTGCGGCCAGGCGATCGGCTGCGCGTTCGGGTGACCGTGACGGAAGCGCGTCCGTCTCGGACGAAGCCTGATCGCGGCATAATCCGCAGCCTTGTCGAAGTACTCAATCAGCACGGCGATGTGGTGATGAGCCAGCGGCCAATGAACCTGATGCGGCGGCGAAGCGCCGCGTGATGCGACAGGTTCAGCCCGCCAGCGCCTCATTGGCACTTCGCAGCGCGTAGGCCAACCGGTTTCGCCCCCGCATCGCACTTACCGTGAGCAACCGCGCGCTGTCTGTGCCTGGCGCCATCTTCGCCAGCTTGCGCAACGGATCGAGTACCGGCCAGCCTGGCAGCGGGAGCGCCAGGTCGTGTGCAAACCGATCGCCGGTCGTGTAATAAACCGGTGCCAGTGCGCGCGATGCGCGGATCAACGCGGCATCCGAGTGCATGCCGGACGCCTTGTCCTTCAGCGTCTCGGCCGCCGTGATCAGATCGTCCACCGAGAACCGCGCGCCCAGTGACGCGCGCAACGCCGTAAGTTCTTCCAATAATGAATTCGCATGCGCCGCGAAATCCAGCGGCAGCACCGGGTCGCTTAGCAGTCGCCATAAGGTGTGCACGAACACGCGAGTATCGCGCACGAGGTTTGTCTCGTCGATCTTATCCAGCAGGTCGTGGGGCGTGTGCCACCACCAGCCGAGCGCATTGCGCATCTTCACCGGCGCGGGTGGCTGCTCGCTGAGAGCACCGAACATCGCCGAGATGCCGATGCCCCAGAACGATTGGTCCGACGAACGGGACATCCGCTTACCGGCATACTCGGACCCGGCCTGCTCGCCGATTGCATCGCCGGCAAGACCGATCAGTTCGGGTGCCGCGGCGGCATTCTTCAGCACCGTGGCGCCGATGCCGCCGGTGGAATCTACGTTCACATGTACCGCGCAGCGTCGTTCCAGTTCGTCCCAATTCTGATCGGCATACCACGTTGACCCAGAGTAGCGACCGTGCGAGTGACCGGACCAGAAACACAGACGCAGGCCGCGCCGCCATTTCGTCCGCTCGCGTGCTGTCAGCCGCGCGACTTCGAGCATCGTCGCGTTCGCTGCGCCGTTGTCCATGACACCGTAGTACCAGGTGTCGTGATGGCCCGAGAACATAATGAACGGTCCATCCGCCTTGGGGCCGTCGATCTCTGCCTCAAGGATCGGTGTCTGCCGCCAGCCTGTATCGACCTCGGCATGCAGCGTCACCTTCGGTTGCTCGCCTCGCGCCAGCCGCTCGCGCAGCGCACTGCCATCTTCGTTCGAGACGGTGCACACGACAGTGGTGGGCAGATCCGATTGCGTCTCAGCGGAAGGACTGCCCCAGACCGGTGAGACGCACATCTCATGCAGGTGTTCGTGCGGACTGATCTGTATCTGCCCGACCGCGCCGGCGTGCGACGCGCGGGCGGCCTGGCCGGGACTGGCAATGCCCTCGGTCAACACGATCGCGCCCCTGAGGTCGCGGCTCTCGAAGTCCATCTTGTCGCCTTCGCCGACATAAACCAGCCGTCCGGTCACGCCATTCGCCGGCGAACTGCGCGAGAAGGAATGCGTGATGCTGTTCAGGGCCTGGTTGTCGACATCGACGCGTGCCTTGCCGGGCAGGCTGATATAGGCGTCATGCATGATCAGCCTGGTGCGATAGCCATACTCGTCGAGTTTGTCCTGGAAATACCGCAGACTTTGCAATTCATCCGGTGTGCCGGACAGCTTCACCCAGCGGGCGAGCTCTTGCATATGCCCCATGAGGATCGGCCCATCGACGGCTTCGCACAGCGAGTTGCGCGTTGCATCGGTCATTGCATCTTCTCCCGTTGCTGCCCACAAGCGTGCCGGGCGTGACGCGGCATGGCAAGCTGGCCTAGCGTTAGGTCATAAGGGAGGACATCGTGGTGCAATGCTTCTGTGGCATGGTGCATGATCTTGGGCGTCGCGGGTTTCTCGGCGCCTTGATGGCTGCCGCGGTGGACGCCCAGGCGCCCGCACCGGCCTCCGCCGGTCCTGCCGATCCGGCATTGATCGAGGATCTCGTGATTGCCAACCACATCCTGTACGACCAGGGAGTGGTCGACGGTTTCGGCCATATCAGCACGCGGCACGACAAGGACCAGAACCGCTATTTCATGTCGCGCAGCATGGCGCCGGCGCTGGTGACGGCAGAGGACATCCTGGAATACGACCTCGACAGCACGCCGATCGATCAACGCGGCCGCGCGGTGTATCTGGAACGGTTCATTCACGGTGAGATCTACAAGCTGCGGCCTGACGTGCGTGCAATCGTGCACAGCCACTCGCCTGCTGTAATTCCTTACGCGAACGTCAAGGTGCCGCTACGGCCGATGAACCACATCGCTAGTTTCCTGGGCGGTGGTGTGCCGGTGTTCGAAATCCGCACCGTCGCGGGGCCGGCATCCGACATGCTGATCCGGAATGCGGCGCTTGGGCACGCGCTGGCGACGGTGCTCGGACCGCATCCGGTTGCGCTGATGCGCGGCCATGGTTCGGTCGCCGCGGCACAATCGGTGCGGCACGTCGTGTTCCGCGCTGTCTATACGGAAGTGAATGCGCGTATGGAGAGCGAGGCGCTGCGTCTCGGCGAACCCACCTTCCTCAACGACGAGGAGGCTGCGGCCGCGATGAAGACCAACGACGGCCTGGTTGATCGACCGTGGGATCTGTGGAAACGACGGGTGACCGCAAAATAACTATGCGGCGGCACGCGCCAGGTCGCCGGTGCCGTCCGTGGCCTGCACGCCGTCCTTGGTGCCGATATCGGCCATCGCCTTGGTAAAGTTCAGTAGAGCGACATTCACCGAACCACCGATGGTGAATTCGGCCGATCCGGCGCGCGAACCAACCCCGACAATGTTGACGATGCAGCCATGACTTTCGCGCAGATGCGGCCACGCGGCACGCGTGGTGCGAACGTAGCCGTGAAATTTCAACGCGAAGCCATCTGCCAATCCTCCCGGCCAAGGCGAAAAAGTCCGCGCGCTTGGTGGCTCCGGCGTTGTTCACCAGGATATCCAGCCGCCCGAAGGCACTCACTGCGGCATCGACAGCAGACTTTGCGAAGGGATGGCTCGCGGAGATCGCCGACAATCACCGCGGTGCGGTTGCTGCGGGAAGTGGCGGCAATGCTGGCTGCGACCGCATCCAGCCTAGCCCGGTCACATGCGGCAAGACATACCCGCACACCTTTCCGCGCCAACTCCTGTGCGATCGCGGCACCGATGCCCCGGCTGCCGCCGGTCACCAACGCCGCCTTGCCGTCAAGGTTTAGATCCGTGCCGCTTGCCTCGCTTGCGATGTTTATGCCGGCACGCCACCTGCCAGCGTGATACGCTGCATGATCCGGCGGTGGCCGGCGTAATCGTTCACGGCATAGTGCTGCGCGCAGCGATTGTCCCAGATCGCCAGCGCACCTGGTGTCCAGTGAAAGCGGCAGGTGAACTCGGGGCGGATCTGATGACGGAACAGGAATTCCAGCAGCGGCGCGCTTTCTTCCTCCGTCATGCCGGCGAAGCTCACAGTGTGAGCGCGATTGACGTACAGCGACTTGCGCCCCGTCTCGGGATGTGTCCGCACCGCAGGATGGTTCGCAACCAGCAGCTTGCGCGCCTCGGAGCTGCCATCCGATCGGATGCGGTCCTCGCGAGTGCGGCTGGCATCAGCCTTGGCCGAACTGGACACGCCGCGCAGCCCGGCGAGCAGTGTTCGCAACTTTTTCGAGAGCGTTTCGTAGGCGAGGTATTGGTTAGCGAATAGTGTATCGCCGCCTGCCTCTGGCACGTCGCGCGCGACCAGCAGCGTCGCCATCGGCGGCTCTTGCAGATAGGTGGTGTCAGCGTGCCAGACGCCGCCGAAATTGACCGTCTCGTGCTCCAGCTTGGCGACGTTGATGATCTCGGGGAAGCCTTCGAGGCCCTTCACGAATGGATACTCGATTGGCGCGCCGAAGCGTCGTGCCAGGGCGAGAAAACGCGCGGGCGGCAGGTCCTGATCGCGGAAGAAGATGACCAGGTGGTCCAGCAGTGCCTGGCGGATTTCGGCAATCGTCGCGTCCGAAAGCTCGCCCCCGAGATCCACGCCGGCTATTTCCGCACCCAGGGCGCCAGCGATCGGCTGCACCTTCAGCACCGTATTGCGCATCTCGCCTCCTCCGCGCCAAGGTACCGCGAGCCTAGCCGAGTGGTCCGGGCCCGGAAATCCCACGGGGCAAGTGCGTGTTGCCGCTGGTGTCCGTGGTCTGCTACAAGCCCTCCTATGGTACCGATGCTATCTCCATCTTGCCGGCGCCCGCGAGCGGCGCGATGTCAGGACCGAACCTGACAGGATCGCGGCGACGGGTATCGCCGCTTTCAGCACTTTACGTGGCGTGATCTGGAGCCAGCAGCCGTGCACTCGCTTTTCCTGCACAACAGTTTGAGCCGTCGGAAAGAGCGGTTCGAGCCGCTCGAACCCCAGCACGTGCGGATGTACTTATGCGGCCCGACAGTCTACGACCTGGCGCACATAGGCAACGCCCGCACCATGGTGGTGTTCGACGTGCTCGTCCGCCTGTTGCGCGTGCTGTATCCGCGCGTCACCTACGTGCGCAACATCACCGACGTGGAGGACAAGATCAACGCGCGCGCCTTGGAAACCGGCGAGCCGATCGAGCAGATCACCACGCGTACCACGGCAGACTTTCACGCCGACATGGCGGCTTTGGGTGTGCTGCCGCCCGACGAAGAGCCGCGTGCGACGCAGCACATCGCGGAAATGATCGAGCTCATCAGAAAGCTGATCGCCTCGGGTCATGCCTATGCCGCGCAGGGTCATGTGCTGTTCTCTGTGCCAAGTTTCGCCGCGTATGGACAGCTGTCCGGGCACTCGCCAGACGAGCTGCTGGCCGGCGCGCGCATCGACGTCGCGCCTTACAAACGCGATCCGGGCGACTTTGTGCTGTGGAAGCCGTCACCACCTGATACGCCTGGCTGGGACAGCCCGTGGGGACGCGGCCGGCCTGGCTGGCACATTGAGTGCAGCGCGATGTCCTGGCGCTATCTTGGGGAGACGTTCGACATACATGGCGGTGGCACCGACCTGGTTTTTCCGCACCATGAGAACGAGCTGGCGCAGAGCGTGTGCGCCTTTCCCGGCAGCCGCTTCGTGCGCTTCTGGGTGCACAGCGGCATGCTGCAGATCAACGAGGAGAAGATGTCGAAGAGTCTCGGCAACTTCTTCACCGCACGCGAGGTGCTGGCGAAGGCGCCGGCCGAGGCGGTGCGGCTCGCGTTGATCCGTACGCACTACCGGTCGGTCGCCGAGTTCTCCGACGCGGCGGTAGCAGAGGCAAGGCGCGAACTGGACCGGTTCTATCGCGCGCTGGAACGATACCCGGATCTCGGCGCTGCCGATACGCCATCCCCTGTCATGGCCGCGCTATGCGATGATCTGAACACGCCACTGGCGCTATCGGCGATGCATGCTCTGGCTGACAAGGCGCTGGCCGGCGACTTTGATGCTGCCTGCGGTCTGCGTGCGGCTGGGAAGTTGCTGGGCATCGTGCAGCAGAGCGTGGATGAGTGGTTCCGCGGCGGCGCCGATCGCGCCGCGATCGAGGCTGCGATTGCCGAACGTCAGGAGGCACGCCGGCGGCGCGACTACAAACGTGCCGACGCAATCCGTGCCGAATGGTCGGGCCGTGGCGTGGTCTTCGAGGACCGGCCGGATGGTTCGACCAGTTGGAACATTGTGGCGGGACAGGAAGGACGATGAAGATCGCTGGCCTGGTGGCGGTGGCGATCGCATTCTTGGCGCTTGGTCAGGCTGTGTCCGCCCAGTCGATGCAGGGCATGCATGGGGCGCCGCCTTCAGGCGATGAAGCGGCATCCAGCAAGGCTTATCGCAGCGCCATGAGCAAGATGGAAAAGAGCATGGCGGTGACCTTGTCCGGCGATCCAGACAGAGACTTTGTCGCTGGCATGATCCCCCATCATGAGGGCGCGGTGGCAATGGCCAAGGCAGAGCTGCAATACGGCAAGGACCCGCAGCTGCGGAAGCTCGCCCGCGAGGTGATCGCAGCACAGACCAAGGAGATCGCCTTCATGCAGTCGTGGCAGGCGAAGCACGCGAAGTGACCGGTCGCGAAGGCGGCGCCGATCTGACGCCGATTGGCAATTCTCCGGTCGTTATCCTGGTTCGGCCGCAACTTGCAGACAACATCGGTGCGTGCGCACGTGCGATGGCAAATGGCGGCTTGTTCCACCTGCGTCTGGTCGCTCCACGCGACGGCTGGCCGCAGGAAAAGGCATGGCGCAATTCGTCCGGCGCCGACCGCATTCTCGATGCAGCGGCTGTGTTCGATTCAGTGCCGAGCGCGGTCACTGACCTGCACCACGTGTTCGCCACCTGCCCGCGCCCGCGCCACATCGTCAAACCAGTACTGACCGCGCGTGGCGCGGCGATAGAGTTGCGGACAATCGCAAGCCGCAATCTGCGTGTCGGTGTGCTGTTCGGACCCGAGCGCGCCGGGCTGGACAATGATGACATGGCGCACGCTGATGCGCTGGTGCGCTATCCGCTTAACCCGGCCTTCATGTCGCTGAATCTGGCGCAGGCAGTGATGGTGCTGGCATACGAGTGGTGGACAGCGGCGGAACCGACCCCACCGCGCACGCTGATGACCAACGAAACACGCATTGCCACCAAGGCAGAGCTGGAGAATTTTCTCGAGCACCTAATCGATCAGCTCGACGCCTGCGCCTTCTTGCGCAATCTGCCGAAGCGGCCAGGCATGGTGCGCAACATCCGCCACTTCTTCCAGCGCGGCGAAGTGACCGAGCAGGAGCTGCGCACCCTACACGGCATCGTCACCGAACTTGCGATCGGCCGCCGACAGCTTGGGCGGCTGGAAGATCCTGACTCTGCTACAGAACGAAGCGCTGCGACGGCACGAACGGCGGCGGATCCAGACCCAGCATTGCCTGAGCATACAGAGAGCCGCTGAACTCGATATTGGCCGCCGGGTGATTGCGCATCGCGAGCAAGTCGCGGAAGAACCGCTGCAGCGCGCCATCGGCCTGCATCGTGCGTCCGCCGTTCACCGCGAGCAGGTCGGAGATCGCGTTGGTGCAGCTGTGGTGTGCCAATGTCGCTTCATAGAACGCTTGCGCGCGGCGCGCATACGGAATCGGCTTGCCCTGTTGAAGCAGCGACTGCAGTTCTACCCAAGTGCCTGCGAGGCGCGTTCTCGCGGTATCAGTCGCAGTCAGTGCGCGCGCCAGCGGGCGGTGCACGGCTGGGTCGCGCGCGATCGCTGGCCCTCCATAGGCTGACACGCGGCCGCTGTTGTTATCGATGAACGCCTGCACGGCACCGAGTGCGGCGCCGACCGCCGGCGCGGCGATCGTGTAACCGAACACCAAGCGCCACGGCAGCCGGAAATATGGCCGGTTATTGACGGCGAAACCCGGGTTTCGCTCGTGGTAGACATCGACCACGCTGTGGGTGCGATGTTCCGGCACGAAGGCGCCGGCCACGATCACATCCTTGCTGCCAGTGCCGGCCAGTCCAGTCACGCGCCAGCTGTCATGGTCGATGGAAAAATCCCGCCGCGGCACCAGGAAGGTGCGAAATTCGGCGCCGTTGCCCTCATCCGGAATCACGGCCCCCAGCAGTACCCAACCGCAGTGGTCCACGCCGCTGGAAAAGTGCCAGCGTCCGGATAGATGGAAGCCGCCGTTGGCCCGCCGCACCGAGCCTGTCGGCGCATAAGACGATGACGCTCGCGCGTCCGGATTGTCGTGCCATAGATCGCGTTGCGCCTCTTCGGCGAACAGCGCGATCTGCCAGGGATGAACGCCAACGACGCTGGCGACCCAGCCGGTAGAGCCGCAGGCAGAAGCGACAAGCACCATTCCCTGGTAGAAAGTTGCCAAGTCCAGTTCCAACCCGCCCCACTGGTGTGGCTGCACCGCCCGAAACACGCCGACTTTTACCAGCGCATTGACAATCTCCTCGGACACACGGCCAGCTCGTTCAGTTTCTCCGGCTCTGCCGCGTATCTCGGGCAGCAGCGCCGCGATCCCGGCGAGAAATGCATCCGCCTGAGCTGTATCGGCTACGGGCGGCTCAACAACGGCGACGTCCGGCATGGGCAATTCCTCCTCAGCCAACCTCTCTATGTTGCGCGCAGCCGCCACACCAACCCTGCGCGATATCACTCATCGAGCGCACTCGATCACGACCGTGCCCACCTTGTCACCACGCTCGACCGCCTCATGCGCCGCCGCTGCCTGGTACAGCGGGAACTTTTCAGCCACAGACAGAATGCGTCGGTCGCCGTGGATCCACTGCGCGATGTCGCTCTGTGCCCGCTCGCGCGCGGCATGCGGTGTGCCGGGCAGCGACATCGGGTACAGCGTGACGTTGCGCTGCATCAGCTCGCCGACCGGCAGACGCGGCATGCGATCGCCATTCGAGGCGTAAATCGCGATGCTGCCATTGGCGCGCACGCAGCGCATCGTTGTGCCGAGATTGCCGCCAAAGTCGACATCGACGATGTGGTCAACGCCGTCGCCGCTGGTGATGTCGCGCACGCGCGCCCCAACGTCTTCGTTGCGGTAGTTGATGATATGATCAGCGCCACCGGCCCGGGCGCGCTCCGCCTTCTTCTCCGAGCTGACGGTAGCGATCACGGTGGCGCCGGCCCATTTGGCGAGCTGCACCGCATAGTGCCCGACGGCGCCGGCGGCACCGGTGATCAGCAGCGTGCGTCCTTGCACAGGGCCGGCGGCGAAGACGCAGTAATGGGCAGTCATGCCGGGAACGCCGAGCGTCGCGCCTTCAGCGAACGACACATGACCAGGCAAGGGAGTCACCAGATCGACGTTCAGCGCAATGTACTCGGCTGCAGTGCCCATCCAGCGGCCATTGCGCTGGCCATTGTACAGCCACACGCGCTTGCCGACCCAGCCCTCCGCCACCATCGGCCCGACCCGGTCCACGATGCCCGCGCCGTCGCTGCAGGTAATGACGCGCGGATATTCCATTGCCGGCGCAGGTCCACGACGACGGTAGGTCTCCGACGGATTGACGCCTGCTGCCTCAAGCCGCACGCGGACCTCGTAGTGTCCAGGCTCCGGTGTGGCGAGCTCGCCGGCGACCAGAACGTCGCGGGCAGGTCCCTGACGATCATACCAGACAGCGCGCATGGTCAGCGTCTCCCCCGATTTGGTGTAAGCGCCAGATTACGCGGGAAGTCACCACCACGCATCTCTACCCCGCCATCGCCCGCGCGACCGCCACCAAGCTTGCATCATTCCCGCGAGCACCAACGATCGATAACCCCACCGGCAGCCCATCAACCTCGGCCCCGGGCAGACTGACCTGCGGCACACCGGTCAGCCCGCCATGTGAGCACAGACAGGATATCCGTGCACGCAATGCGCTGAGCACAGGCAGCGATAAGCCCTTCTTCGGCGCAGGAAACGGTGTCGTCGGCAGGCAGAGAATGGTGCCGGGTGGCAGCAGGTAGTTCATCCGCGCACGTGCCTCCTGGCGCATCAGTTCGGCCCATTCGCGCTCCGGCTCGCCGATCATGGACCCCGCGATCAGACCACGCGCCACATTGAATGCCATGCGCGGATTGTCACGTTCGACCCATTTGCGGAATGTTCGCCAAGCCTCAACCGGTTGCAGCGTGCGCTGCGCCCGCGACCAAACCGAGAGGCCTTGGGGCGCGATCAGCTCATCACGCTTGCTGCCAATCAGCGCCGCGAGCCGATCCACTATTGGCCGCAGCGCCGCTGCAACCTCGGCATCGGCGAACCCGAAAGCATCGACCGCCACGATCAACTGAGACGGCAATGCTGCGGGAATTTCTTCACCAAGCATCACACTAGAGACGCGCGCGAAGGTCTCTGCGTCGAGGGCGAACCAACCCGTAGTGTCCGAACTCGGCGCCTGCGGCAGCATGCCACTCAGGTCGAGCCGCCCATGTGTGGGCCTGATGCCGTACAGGCCGCAAAAGCTCGCCGGCACGCGCACCGACCCGCCGGTATCGGTGCCCAGTGCAGTGTCGCAGATCTCAGCAGCGACTGCGGCCGCCGAGCCCGACGATGAACCACCCGGGACGCGGTCCGGCGCCTTGCTGTTCAGCGGCGTGCCGTCGAATGCATTCTCCCCGAGAATGCCGAGAGAGACCTCGTCGGTGATCGTCTTGCCGATAAGCGTGGCGCCCGCTTCCAGCAACCTCTGCACCGCCCAGGCATGGCGCGTCGGCACAGGATTAGTGCGTGCCCAGTCGTGATTGCCGCCGCCGGTCGAATGACCGGCGACGTCGAACAGGTCCTTGGCGGCGAAGGTGAGGCCGTGCAGCGGACCATGTGCGGCGCCCTCGATCCTGAGCCGCGGCCCGGGAATGAATGCGTTGATCGGATCGTCCATGTGCCCTGTTCTCCAGTTTCCCGACTTCTTGCCACAACCTTGCCGAAAGGCTTCACTTCCGCCGATCGATCATCCCGAGGACGCTGAATGCCTTCTGCTCGACTTGCCGTCGATATTGGCGGCACTTTCACCGATCTTGCGCTCGAGCACGACGGCAGGCGCTCCACCATCAAGGTTCTGACGACACAAGCGGCGCCGGAACAGGGCGTGATGGCCGGCGTGCGCGACATCCTGCAGACTTCCGGCGTATCGGCTGCCGACATCGGCATCGTCATTCATGGCACCACGCTTGCGACCAATGCAGTGATCGAACGCAAAGGGGCGCGCACAGCGCTGTTGACCACGCAAGGCTTTCGCGACGTGATCGCGATGGGCAATGAGAGCCGCTATGACCAGTACGATCTCAACATCGTGCTGCCCGAACCACTCGTGCCACGGCATCTGCGCCTGCCGGTGCGGGAGCGGCTCGACAATGAGGGCAATGTCCTGCTGCCGCTCGACACTGGCGCGGTGCGCGCACTGGTTCCGACGCTGCGGCTTGAAGGCGTTGAAAGCATCGCTGTCGGCCTGCTGCACGCCTTCGTCAATCCGACGCATGAGCGTCGCATACGCGATATCCTGGCGGATGAGTTGCCGGAAATTCCAGTCTCGCTGTCCAGCGACGTATCGCCTGAGATGCGCGAGTGGGAGCGTTTTTCCACCACCGTCGCCAACGCCTACGTGCAGCCGTTGATGGCGCGATACCTACGCCGGCTGGCCGACGAGATGCAGGCTATCGGCATTACGGCACCGGTGTTCCTGATGCTGTCCGGCGGCGGGCTGACCACTATCGACACTGCTTGCCGCTTTCCGATCCGGCTGGTGGAAAGCGGACCGGCTGGCGGGGCAATCTTCTCCGCCACGATCGCGCGGCAATGCGGCATCGCCAATGTGCTGTCGTTCGACATGGGCGGCACCACAGCGAAGATCTGCCTGATCGACGATGGCAAACCGCAGACGTCGCGGGCATTCGAGATCGCGCGTGTCGGACGGTTTCGCAAAGGGTCTGGCCTGCCGCTGCGTATCCCGGTGATTGAGATGGTGGAGATCGGTGCTGGCGGCGGCTCGATCGCGCACGTGGATACAATGGGCCGCATCGCCGTTGGACCAGAGAGTGCCGGCGCTGAGCCGGGTCCCGCCTGCTATGGCCACGGTGGCACGCAACCGACAGTCACGGACGCCAACCTCGCACTCGGACGCTATGATCCTGCGCGCTTCGCCGGCGGCACGATGCGATTGGACGAGTCCGCGGCGCATGACGCACTGGCATCGCGTGTAGCCCCGAAGCTCGGGCTTACGACGGACATGGCCGCGCTTGGCATCGTTGAGATGGTCGATGAGAACAT
>JBKPOG010000284.1:0-30482 GCA_046732975.1 Pseudomonadota bacterium | reverse complement strand
GCCGGATCCCGGCGTTCAATCCAAGTGCGCCGGCCGAACGGCCGCTGATGGCGCAGTTCATGTCAGCGCAAGGTCCGCTGGCCCGCGAAGTCCGTGACGTCCGTCTCGCTCTTGATGTCATGAGCCAGCGGGACGTGCGTGATCCGTGGTGGGTGCCGGCACCACTGGAGGGGCCGAAGCTGTCGACGCCGATCAAGGTGGCGCTCGCGCGTATTCCCGATGACATGGATACCGACCTCGACGTCATTGCGCACCTTCAGGTCGCTGCCGATCATCTCGCCAATGCAGGCTATGAGATCATCGACACTGATCTGCCCGATCTCGCAGGCACGTGGCAGCTCTGGTGCGACCTGATCATGACCGAGCTGTCGGTTTTGCAGGAGGCGCAGATGCGCGAACTCGGCAGCGCCGAGTTCGGGCAGACGCTGGATGGATTCCTGAAGATGGCGACCATCCTCGATGGGCGCGGCTATATGGAAGCCATCGCACGCCGGTCCCGCGTCTTGCGCAACTGGCTCACCTTTCTCGAGACGTATCCGGTGATCCTCACCCCGCTATCAGTGAAGCGCACCCCAGAGGTGAATGCCGACCTGGGCGGTGAAGCGCGGGTCCGGTCGCTGTTCTGGAACGACTTTAGGTTCATGTCGTCGATCAATGTTCTTGGGCTTCCTGCCGCCGTCGTTCCGATCGGCTTCGCCGGGGACAATCCGGTGGGCGTGCAGCTGATTGCGTCGCGCTATCGCGAAGATGTCTGCCTGGATGCGGCGACGGCAATCGAGGCCCGGGTCGGCGTCATGGCCAAGGAGCTGTGGCGCCGCCTATAAAGCGTCGGCTATCCGCGCAGGCAGGCGCGCACATACGGCAGGAAATGCGCCACCGTTGGTGTCGGCAAATCGGCGACCTTCGCACCTTCATCGAACCGCCGCAGCTGAACTGCCGCCTCGGCGTGCGGCGACGCGCGGAATGCTGCTACTTCGTCTGACGACATCGGTCCCCCCTGCAACTTTAAACTGAGCACGCTGTCCGCCGAGAGCTTGGCGAAGTAGTCGGGTTCGGTCGCGCAGAGATAGCGTTTCGCCGGCACGTGCAGGCGAACCGGCTCGGTGACCTCCGGTCCAAACAGCGCCGCGAGATACGCGCGCCCCAGTTCCTCGTGCCTGTCATCGACGCCTTCTTCCGCGGGGTTCTCGCCAAGCTTGTGCACCATGTGGCCAATGTCATGCAGCAACGCCGCTGTCACCAAAGCGGCGTTGCAGCCGGACTGTTCCGCCTGCAGCGCCGCCTGCAAGGCGTGCTGCAACTGGTTCACGTCGCTCAGCCCATAACGGCGGCTGCCTTTGCCCTCCAGCAAGTCGGCAAGCTCGGCGACCGCATCTTGTGCCATCCGCTATTCCGCCGCCTTGCGCGCTGCCAGGCGATCGATCTCCGCCTGCACCGCGGCACTCGCCTGGCCGATGAAGTCGCCATGATGATCGCGCGCATAGGCGTACGAGTCGCGACGCAGTTCGCGCGAGCGCTGGAAGTGCGGGTGCACGTAGCGCGCCATCAGCTCGTAGTGCCGCTTGGTCGCATCCCAGTCTGCCCAGTTGTGCGCCAGCTCCATAATCGCACCGAACCCGCCGGACCCCTTCAGCAGGTTCTCGATATAGGCAATCGCATCGTCGGGTGTGCCGATGCACGCGGCACCGCTCTCGATCAGGAACGTGTAGGGATCGGTAATGTCGCCCGGTACGATCGGGAATGTTGCTACGTCGGTGAAGTAATCGCGGAACGCATTCAGGCCGAACTGCACGTTCTGCTTCGCCTTCTCGCGCGTGTCCGCCACGTGCATCAGCGTCACCAGCCGCCACTTGCTGCGATCGGGCACAAGTCCGTTCAGCCGCGCCTGCTCCTCATACAAACCCCAGTTCAGCGTGTGCTTCGCCATCGCATCGGGACTGGTGCCGCCGATTGACAACATGCCGATCGCGTGCCGCCCCGCCGCCAGCGCACCAGCGGGCGAGCGCGATGCAGCGACGGCCATCTCCATGATCGGCTGCGTGTAGCAGGGCAGCTGCAGCCGGGCGTCGACCAGATCATACCAGTCGGTCTTCTCGGTGACGCTTTCACCACGCAGGAGCTTCATGATCACATCGAGCGACTCGTTCATCATGCGCCGCTGATCGCCGGCCTTGATGCCGATCTTCAGCGCGTCGTGCACCAGCGCGCCCGGGCCCACACCGAACATCGCGCGGCCGCGCGTCATGTGGTCGAGCTGCACCATGCGGTCGGTGAGAATGAACGGGTTATGGTAAGGCAGCGATGCAACGCCGGTGCCCAGCCGGATGTGCCGCGTGCGCTCGGCGGCCGCTGCGATGAACACCTCCGGCGAGCCGATGATCTCAAAGCCACCCGAATGGTGCTCGCCGATCCAGGCTTCATGGTAGTTCAGCTTGTCGATGTGCTGCAACAGCTCCATGTCGCGCTCCAGCGCGAGCGTCGGGTTCTCCGTCAGATTGTGGAACGGCGCCAGAAAGATGCCGCTGCGCAGATAGCTCATGGGCTGGCCTCATGGGATTACTGGCCAGTAGGATAGGCCTGTAACCATCATCCGACCACCCCAGGAGGATCCCTGATGCCCATTCGTTTTGACGATCGCGTTGCCGTTGTGACTGGCGCCGGCGGCGGGCTTGGCCGATCGCACGCCATGCTGCTGGCGAGCCGCGGCGCCAAGGTCGTGGTGAACGATCCGGGCGGTGCGGTGGACGGTCGCGGCGGCGAGCACGCGGTCGCCGACAAGGTGGTGGCCGAGATCAAGGCCGCCGGTGGCGAGGCGGTCGCCAACTACAATTCGGTCGCCGACATGGCGAGCGCACAGGGCATCATCGACACCGCGACCAACACCTGGGGCCGCTGCGACATCCTGGTGAACAACGCCGGCATTCTGCGCGACAAGGCGTTCAACAACATGACCATGGAGGATTTCGAGTTCGCCGTGCAGGTGCATTTCTACGGCACGGTTTACTGCACCAAGGCGGCATGGCCGATCATGCGCAAGCAACAATATGGCCGCATCGTCGTCACGACTTCCGGCTCCGGCACGGTCGGGAATTTCGGCCAGAGCAACTACGGCGCGGCAAAGATGGCGGTGAACGGCTTGATTAACGTGCTGCGCCTGGAGGGTGCCAAATACAACATCCTGTGCAACGCGATCTCGCCCTCGGCGCGCACGCGCATGACCGAGGCGTTGCTGCCGCCGCACATGCTGCAATACATGCGCCCGGAGTTCGTGTCGCCCGCCGTTGCCTGGCTGTGCAGCGAGGAGTGCGATGCAAACGGCGAGATCATCGCAGCGACCGCCGGGAACTATGCGCGGGTGCAGTATTTCCAGTCCGAGGGCGTGCAGTTCGACCCGGACCAGCCAGTAACGATCGAGATGGTGGCAGAGAAGATCGCGAAGATCCGCGACCTTTCCAACGCCAAGCCCTACACCGGATTGATGGGTACGGTCGAGGCTAGCCTGCGAGCTATGGGAAAGCTCTGACCAGGATCGCGCGCACGGAAAGGCCGGTGTTAAGCCGAGCGGCGGCTCTCAGTGTCTTCGCAGAGCTTCGGTCCCGCTATCCGCGATCTCTGCTACAGAGGTGTCAGCTCCGTCCGCGGAAAGCGGATGGCGATTAGCCGTCTCAGCGATTGGGACCGCGGCGTCCTCGGCCGCTTCCTTCGCCAGCGGACCTGAAGCGACGGAGGGCGTCAAGCACGGAGGTTTGTAGAAACAAATCTGGAACTGCTGCGGCATCAGAGCTTTCTTGGCCCGACCTATGTTCCTCTCTGGCCAGGAGACAGGCGGGTGCGCAAGATTCGAGTCGCGATCGTAGGTGTTGGCAACTGCGCGTCTTCTCTCGTTCAGGGCGTCACCTATTACGGCCGCGCCACTGGCAATATGCCTGTTCCCGGGCTGATGCATGTCGAATTGGGCGGCTACACTGTCGCTGACGTCGAATTCGTAGCTGCATTCGACATTTCCAGCAGTAAGGTCGGCCATGATGTCGCTGACGCCATCCTGAGTGAACCCAACAATACGCAGGTGTTTGCCTCCGTACCTAAAACCGGCGTGATCGTTCAGCGTGGGCCGACAATGGACGGCCTTGGCCGATATCTGCGGGATATGGTGGAGGAGAGCGACGCCGACCCCGTGAACGTGGCGGAGGTGCTCCGCCGCACCGAGGCGGAAATCGTAGTCTCGTACCTGCCGGTCGGTTCGGAACGAGCCACGAGATGGTACGCCGAGCAGGCGCTCGCAGCAGGATGCGCATTCGTTAACTGTATCCCGGTGTTCATCGCATCAGATCCCACTTGGCGTGCGCGTTTCGAGGCCAAGCGGCTTCCGCTGATCGGAGACGACATCAAGTCGCAGGTGGGTGCCACCATCCTGCACCGCGCCATCGTCAACCTATTCCAGGAGCGCGGCGTCCGCGTGGACCGCACCTACCAGCTCAATTTTGGCGGCAACACTGATTTCGCCAATATGCTGGAGCGTAGCCGGTTGGAATCAAAGAAGATCTCCAAAACGCGAGCAGTGACCAGTCAACTCGGCGAGACGCTCCCTGCGGAGAACGTGCACGTTGGGCCGAGCGATTACGTTCCCTGGCTCACCGATCGGAAATGGGCCCATATCCGCGTTGAAGGGACCACGTTCGGCAACGTCCCTCTCAACTGCGAAGTGAAACTGGAAGTATGGGATTCGCCGAATTCGGCGGGCGTCGTTATCGACGCCGTGCGATGCGCCAGACTGGCGCTAGACCGCGGTGTCGGCGGTGCGCTGATCGGTCCTTCGAGTTATTTCATGAAGAGCCCGCCAAAGCAGTTCACCGACCATGAGGCGCGCGAGCGCGCTGAAGCATTCATCCATGGTGGGAACACAGGCGGCTGAATGCAAACGCGGGTTCTTCTGGTTCGTCACGGCAGTTACGCCTTGCTCGACTGCGGACTGGGCGGCCGCGAAGACCACAGGCTTTCGGCGCAGGGACGCGAGGAGGCCGAGTGGGTCGCGGAGCGCGTCGCGGGCTATCGCCCCGCAGCCATCGTATCCTCACCGGTGCGGCGCGCCTGCGAAACAGCCGAACTTATCGCGCTGCGCACGGGGCATGCTGTCCAAGTGGATGCAGCCTTTGCCGAAATCGATTTCGCGGCATGGACAGGAAAGCGCTTCAAAGATCTCGCGGGCGACCCAGCCTGGCACGCATGGAACAATTTTCGCAGCACCGCCGGAGTTCCCGGCGGCGAAAGCATGCTCGAAGTCCAAGCACGCGCGGTCGCTGGCCTGATGCGCTACGCTGGGCGCAACCCTGACGGCGAGCTGGTCCTGGTCACCCACTCCGACGTGATCAAGGCAGTGCTCGTGCATTTCCTCGGCATGTCTCTCGACATGATGAGACGGATCGAGATCAGCGCAGGATCGCTCAGCGAGTTGATCGTGTATCGCGAGGACGCCAGGGTTCTGGCCATCAACACACGGCCGTGAGATGGCGCGCAACGTCTGCGATCACTTGCTGCCAGTCCCCCGGCGCTGGCTGACGGAAGATCCGCATGCTCGGATACCAAGGGGAGTCGCTGCGGTCCTTCATCCAGCGCCAGTCCGCATCGTGTTTGAGCAGCAGCCATGTGGGCCGGTTCAGTGCGCCAGCCAAATGCGCGAACAGCGTGTCGACTGTAATGACCAGGTCAACACCCGCGATCAGCGACGCGGTCTGCATGATGTCGACCGGCGCGCCACGCGGATTAAGGACCGGCAGCGAAGTCGGAACAGGCTGTACGGTCACACACCTGCCGGACCTGCCGCTGACCGTCAGCAGATGGCGCATCAACACTTCAGGTATTCCCCGCGCTGGATCCCAATCTCCGGTCTGCCAGCAAATGCCGATTGTGCCTTTCGGCAGGAGCGATGGCGCGCAGCGCAGATAGGGCGGCTGTGGCGCGTCGTCCGGGGGGAGCCGCAGCGCATGCGCCAGTTCCATAATCTCGAGATCGCATCCACCGGCTGGCAGAGGTGCTCCGGTGTGGAATGGCACCAGTCGGTCGGGCCCCGGCACCGTAGCAAGCAAGGACATGAGCGCTGGCTGGACTTCAATCGTGAGCGAAGCAACCAGCGGCCGCAGAACAGGCAGATATCGAGCGAACTGGATCGTATCACCCAAACCATGATAGCAGCGGACGATTACGTTCTGCCCATGGAAGTCGCGCCCATCCCAGACCCAGCGCAGATGGTAGGGCAAACGTGGATTGTCCCTCTCGGCGGGATCGCGACCTGCCATCACGATATCATTGATCCTCCACGCCGCGGCGAAGTCGCCCCGGTGCATAGCTGCCAGCCACTCTGCATCATACTGGATCCCCTGGATCACGCTGGGCTCGCAGGACGGACAGTTGGCATCGTGTCGCACACCGTTTGTGCGCATTGCTTCACCATGAAGCTTTTTCACCGGTGACTCAGGTTGCGCAAAAGTCCTCTCAACGCAGAAGTGAAGCTGCTGGTTCTGGTGTTGACACGACTTCCTGGGATGCCGCTGGGCCCCTACACGAGGCAGCGGACTTGAGCCGAGTCTCTTTCAAGGCCGTCGTGTTCGATTTGGACGGCACGCTTATCGACACAGAGCAGTTCTATCGTGCCGCTTTTCACGCGACTGCGCGTGAATTCGGGGTCAGGATGCCGGCCGATCTTTATGCAACGCTGGTCGGTCTCGCCACGTCTGACCGACGCCCCGTCCTGCGCCGCGTATTCGGCTCTGGCTTTCCCGTCGACGAGTTCATCGCTGCTTACTACGTTCAACGGGAAGCACACCTGCCAGCGCGTATCCCCCTGTGCCCGGGTGCCGCGGCGCTGCTGCGGCGCCTCAACCTGCCGAAGGCGGTCGCAACGTCGGCCAGCCGGCGCACGGCACTTTCTCGCATGAAGCAGGCCGAACTGATCGACCATTTTCCGCATATCGCGACACGCGACGACGTTCGCCGCGGCAAGCCGGCGCCCGACACTTATCTGCACGCGGCTAGTCTGCTCGGCGTCGCACCAGCCGAGTGTCTCGCGGTGGAGGATTCCAGCAATGGCGTGACTGCGGCGCATAGGGCGGGAATGCGTGTCGCCATGGTGCAAGCGGGCAAGGCTCAGGACACGCGGTCCTGGTGCTTGGCAGTCGTGTCGCGTCTCGATTCGCTGGCGGACCTGATTGGTGCGTGTTCGGCCCGGAACCGGCCGCAAGGTTCATACGTTGAGTATGCCGATATGGAAGGAAGACCGGTGACACGCATTCCATGAGGATTGTGATCTTCGGCTTGGCTGTCAGTTCCTCCTGGGGCAACGGACACGCGGCTCTCTGGCGCGGCTTGATCAGGGCCCTTCATACTGCCGGGCACCGAGTGACATTCTTCGAGCGCGACGTGCCGTACTACGCCGAACATCGTGATCTCGTGGAACTTCCGGGTGGTGGCGGACTGGTACTGTACAAGACCTGGGATCCCGAACGCGCCCAACGCGCGGCTGACAACTCCGACGTTGCAATGGTCACGTCGTACTGCCCTGATGCCTGCGCCGCCACGCGGCTGATCATGGATAGCCGAGCCCCTCTGCGGTGCTTCTACGATCTCGACACACCGGTCACGCTGGCGCGACTGGCCGCCGGCGAGCCCGTGGACTACATGCCGCCGGAAGGTCTCGGGTGTTTCGACCTGGTGTTTAGCTACACCGGCGGCGGCGCGCTGGATGCGCTGCGGACGCAGCTTGGTGCGCGCCGTGTTATGCCGCTGTATGGTTCTGTGGATTCCAGTACACATCATCCCGGTGCACCAGTACCGCAGTATCGGGCTGCATTGTCATACATAGGGACCTATGCCGCGGACCGCCAGCCAGCGCTTCGGCAGCTGTTTCTGGAGCCGGCACGCCGTCGGCAGAACAGCCGTTTCGTTCTCGCGGGGGCCATGTATCCACCGAACTTTCCATGGTCGGACAATATTTACTTCGTCCGGCATCTGCCCCCGTCGGAACACGCAGGCTTTTACGCATCATCGCAGCTGACCCTGAATGTGACGCGAGCAGCGATGGCGGCGCTTGGCTGGTGCCCCTCAGGCCGTTTGTTCGAAGCAGCGGCCTGCCGCGTGCCGGTGTTGAGCGACAAGTGGCCCGGCCTCGAGGCCTTTTTCACACCAGGCAGTGAAATCCTGGTTGGACATGCTCCCGAGGACACTTTGGCAGTGCTCGACCAGCCCTACTCGGAACTGGCCGCCGTTGCTCGTCGTGCGCAGGAGCGAACCTTTGATCAGCACACGGCGGCTCATCGCTCGCAAGACATGATCGCCGGGTTTGAAGCGGCCATGTCGCCGCAGCCCGCATGAGCTGGGGCATTATCCCAGCTGCCGGGAATGGCATGCGGATCCAGCCATTGGCCTTCTCGAAGGAACTGCTGCCGGTTGGTTCACGGGTCGACTCCGCCGGGATCGAGCGGCCCAGAGCGGTCAGCGAATATCTCATAGAGCGCATGATCGCTGGTGGCGCACGCAAACTTTGCTTCGTGATCTCGCCTTGGAAGTCGGACATCCTGCAATACTATGGCGGCGCCGTTGCCGGCGCTGACGTGGCGTACGTGGTGCAGGGTCAGGCCAGTGGACTGTGTGACGCAATCTTCTGCGCGTTACCGCTGATCCAACCGGAAGAACCTGTGGTGATCGGCCTGCCCGATACCGTTTGGTTTCCTGACGACGCGCTGAGCGAGTTGCCGGATGAACAGTTCTCCCTGCTGCTGTTTCGCGTTGAGCAGCCACAACTCTTCGATTCGGTCGTGACGGATGACAACGGCCTGGTACGGGACATCAAGGTGAAGTCTGTCGACGCGCGTTCCAACTGGATCTGGGGCGCCTTCAAAATGCCTGGACACGCGCTGCACAGGTTGCACGCGCTGTGGGTACGTCGTGGACGCCAGGACCAGTACGTGGGGACGCTGTTGAACGCCTGGCTTGACGACGGGAACCCGGTCCAGGGAGTCTACGCCGGCGAGCACTACGTAGATGTGGGGACCCTGGGCGGTTATCGTGAGGCGATCCGATTGCTGGGCAGCCGTACTATCGCCACAACGCCATTCGTTCAATCGCTTAATGGGGAGAATCCTGGACGGCAGCATGACGTCACGTCGGGGCGCTAGCAAGTGGACTGCGGAGCGGGTGCGCGAACAGGCGGCCGCGCTGAGCCCCTGGTTCCACAATATCCAGCTGATGGGAGTGTGGACGGCGCCGGACCACTTCCTGGGGGACTATCCCCATATAAAATGGCGTAGTTACGCGGATGCGATTCCGCATGATCTGCGCGGCAAGACAGTGCTCGACATTGGTTGCAACGGGGGCTTCTTTTCGATGGAGATGAAGCGGCGCGGCGCCGACCGGGTACTGGGTATTGACACTGACGATCACTACCTCAAGCAGGCGCTGTTTGCTGCTGACGTGGAGGGATTGGATATCGAGTTTCGCCACTTGTCCGTCTACGACGTTGCATCGCTCAAAGAGCAATTCGACATCGTCTTCTTCATCGGCGTGCTCTACCACCTTCGGCATCCGCTACTGGCACTCGATCTGGTCCACGAGCACGTAACCCGTGATCTGCTGATCTTCCAATCCTTGCAACGCGGCTCCACGCGGGTGGCGAAGGTCGCTCCAGACTATCCCTTCAGCGAGACCGCACCGTTCGATGATCCGGGTTATCCCAAGCTGCACTTCATCGAACATCGCTATGCTGCCGACCAGACCAACTGGTGGGTACCCAATCGCGCCTGCACGGAGGCGATGCTGCGCAGCGCCGGTTTTGAGATCATGAGTCGGCCGGAGGAGGAGACATATTTCTGCCGCCGGGTTGCACTGCCCGACAAGGATTATGGACCGGTCTATCCGGCGCGAGGAGGCGAGAGCGCATGATTGAAGCCGCAATGATCTGGAACGAGCCGAACAACAAATCGCACTGGGACCTGGAAGCCGATCCGGAGTGGCGGATATTCGCGCGCATGGCGAAATTGGCAGGGCAGGCTATTGCCGCGGAGGCCCCGGCGCTACCGCGCGTACTGGGCGGTATGTCGCCGATCGATCCCGATTTTGTCAGGCTCCTCGCATCACTGGGTGCGCTGGACGAGATGGACGCCGTCGCAGTGCATGGATTTCCGCTGGATTGGAATCACTGGCAGATCGATGAATGGCCGGACAAACTGCAACTGATCGCAGGCGCGACCAATCTCCCCGTCTGGGTCTCCGAAGTCGGTGTGTCTACGTTCGGCGCGGAGGAAGTGCAGGAGTGGGGGTTGCGCCGAAGCTTTGAATTGCTGAGCGGTCGTGCTCCGCGCATCCAATGGTACAGCCTATTCGATCTGCCGGCGGCCTGGCCTGCCACGACGCGGCACAAGGAAGCCGAGGGCTCTTCGTATTATCGGCACTTCCATATGGGTCTGCTGGACGAGAACGGACGACCAAAGCGCGCAACGAAACTCTTGCATGAGTTTACCCCCGAGATCGGGCTGTGCCAGTGGTTCCACTTCGAGGACCATCGTCTGGACGACGCGGTACGCTGGATGAAGGAACTCGGTGTAACCTACCTGCGCACCGGTTTGAGCTGGGCGGATTTCTACCGTCCAAATGCGCTCGCTTGGTTCGACCGCCAGATGGCCGCGCTGGACGACTTCAACGTCACGATCACCTTTTGCTTCACGCCGGAGCACAAGGGGGTTTGGCCACATTATACCGCACCCCCACAGGAGCCTGCAGAATTCGCCGAATTCTGCGCCGGGATGATACGCCGATACGGCGGTGAAGCAGTGCCGGAACCGATCGGCTCAGCTGGCGCCGAATCCCCGGATACGTTCGAGAAGGCCGATGTTGTGGGGAACGACTGAGGACCTGCTGATCGCACTATGGCGACGCATACCACAGCCGTTCGCGGGCTGGCCGGAGTGTCAACAGAAGATATGCTACCCCGCCGGTCTGATCCCCATAATCTTCTCGAACCGCTCGCAGTAGACGGGCCAGACTTCCGGGTTGATCAGCCGCGGCGGCCGCTTGCCATCCAGAATGTCGATCAACTGCTCGGCTGCGTAGCGGGCCATGTTGTCGCGCGATTCGTGCGTGGCACCCGCTGTGTGCGGGCTGACCAGCACGTTGTCGAACGCCATCAGCTTGTGTTCGTGCGGCGGCGGTTCGTCGTTCCACACGTCAAGACCAGCGCCCGCGATCTGCTTCGCTGACAATGCCGTGGCGAGCGCGTCTTCGTCGTGAATCCCGCCCCGCGCCGTGGTGACGAGATAGGCATGCTTTTGCATCAGGCCGAATTCGCGGACGCCCATCATGTTCCTGGTTTCACGCGTATAGGGGCAATTGATCGACACGTAATCGGCCTCGCGCAGCAGATCGTCTAAGTTCTCCACCTTCTCTGCGCCCTTAGCCGCGATCTGTGCTGCTGATAGGTATGGGTCGTAGGCCAGCACCCGCATGCGGAACAGACCCTTGCACAATTCGGCCAGCCGCCCACCGACATTGCCGATGCCGATGATCCCGATCGTCTTGTCCAGCAATTCGGTGCCGATATAGTCGTTCCGTGGAATGTTGTCGGCGCGGCGCATGCGCCGATCCACCTCGATGATGCGCTTCGACAGCGTCAGCAGCATCGCCAGCGCATGTTCTGCCACCGCCTCCTTGTTGCCGCCCGATTGATTGACCACAATGATGCCTTGTCGCGTGCAGGCATCGATGTCGATCGTATCGTAGCCAGCGCCATTAGATGACACCGCCACCAGATTGGGCGTCTTTGCCAGCAGCGAGTCGGTGACCTGAAGGTGCTTGCCGATGACCTGGCGCGACGCTCCGATCTGATAAGCATGCGCCTGCGACAGGATGGGTTCGGCCTCGGTATCTGGCGTCTCGTTCTCCAGTTTGTCGAGCTGGATATCAGGCCGCTGCGCCAGGATCTGTCCGAAGATGGGGCCAGACAGGTACTTCACATAAAACACGCGCTTCGCATTGGGCGCCATCTTCGGTTCCCTTCAAAATGTCATTGTACTTCGCTGCAGGCGACAAAGTGCCCAGGCCGCACCTCGCGCAACGCCGGGCGCGCCTGTTTGCATCCTTCGACCGCGATCGGGCAGCGCGGGTGAAAGACACAGCCTGATGGAGGATTGATCGGGCTCGGCACCTCGCCCTGTACCGGACGGAAGGTGCGGTGCGCTTCGACTGAAGGATCCGGCACCGGCACGGCCGCAAGTAGCGCCTGTGTATACGGGTGCAGCGGGTTGCCGAACAGCTTGTCGCTGTCTGCCAGCTCGACGATCCGCCCAAGATACATCACCGCAACGCGCTGGCAGAGATGCCGTACCACTGACAGGTCATGTGCGATGAACAGATAAGTCAGGCCGAATTGTTCGCGCAGATCCTCGAGCAGGTTCACCACCTGCGCCTGGATCGAGACATCCAGCGCGGACACCGCTTCGTCGCAGACGATGAACTCAGGATTGAGCGCGAGCGCCCGCGCGATACCAACGCGCTGACGCTGCCCGCCGGACATCTCGTGTGGATAGCGGTCGGCAAAGCGCGGGTCCAACCCACAGACGCTCAGCAACTCGCGCACCCGCGCCGCACGCTTTGCCGCGTTGGTCTCTATTCCATGCACCTTGATCGGTTCGGCGATGATATCGCCCACTTTCATGCGTGGATTGAGCGAGCTGTACGGATCCTGGAAGATCACCTGGATGCGGCGGCGCAGCGCCAGCAGTTCCTTGCGCTCCATCTCCGCAATGTCGACGCCATCATAAAGGATTTGTCCGGACGTCGGATTGTTCAGCCGCAGGATGCAGCGCCCAGTTGTCGTTTTGCCGCACCCGCTTTCACCGACCAGGCCGAGCGTTTCACCGCGGCGCACGGCGAAGTCGACGCCATCGACCGCCTTCACTTCTCCGATCTGTCTGCGTGCCACCATCCCCTCGGTGATGGGGAAGTGCATGTGCAGATCCTTTACCTCCAGCAACGGCCGTCCGACTGCGCTCATGCGGCGGCCTCTCGACAGACATCCCGGCTACGGAAGCATGCGGCAAGATGGCCTGGAACGCCTGCCTGCTCGAGCGGCGGCGGAGCTTGTTCGCACCTTTCGATGGCGAACCGGCAGCGTGGGCGAAACGCGCAGCCGGCGCCAAGACGCGTCAGATCGGGCGGCTGTCCTTCGACCGGATCAAGGCGTTCCTGACGCGGACGATCCAACCGCGGCACCGATCGCAGCAGTGCCTGCGTGTATGGATGACGCGGATTATGGTAGACGTCGGGCGCCGGTCCCGTCTCCACCAGGCGACCCGCATACATGACATTGACCCGATTGGCGTAGCGGGCAACGACGCCAAGATTATGCGTGATGATGATGAGGGCAACGTGCAGCCGACGCGTCAGATTCTTCATCAGCTCCAGAATCTGCGCCTGGATCGTCACGTCGAGGGCGGTGGTGGGTTCATCGGCGATGATCAGCTTCGGGTCGCAGGCAAGTGCGATGGCGATCATGATCCGCTGACGCATGCCGCCCGACAATTGATGCGGATACTGCCTGAGGCGCCGCTCCGCATCGGCAATCCCGACCAGGCCGAGCAATTCGACCGCACGTCGGTGCGCGGCATACCGATCCATGCCGCGATGCTGCTCCAGCGTCTCGGTGATCTGTCGGCCGATGGTCAGCACTGGATTGAGGGAGGTCATCGGCTCTTGGAACACCATGCCGATGTCTCCGCCACGGACTTCACGCATCTCTGCATCCGAGAGTTGCATGATATCGCGGCCTGCAAAGTGAATCTCACCATGTGTGATCCGCCCGGGAGGATTGGGGATCAGCCGCAGTAGCGAGAGGGCGCTGACTGACTTGCCGGAGCCACTCTCCCCAACGATAGCGACGGTCTCGCCCGCTTCCACCGTGTAGGAAATACCATCAACCGCGCGCACAAGTCCCGCACCGGTGCGAAACTCGGTGTGCAAGTCCCTTACTTCTAGGAGCGGTGGCAATGCCCCTCCCAACGCCGCCCTGGGGCGTGCCCTTCAGCATCTATTCTTAAACGCCCCGATCTCGTACCGGGCGGTCAGGTTCAAGTCAACGGCAGCGGGCGTGGGCCGGCCAGTCAGGGCATCGGTCTGATAGTCCGTCTTGGGTCCGCGGGCGCAGGGGTTTGCCGCAGCGGCAGCCTATCGCGTTCCAGCTTCAACACTCGTCGCGTCGCATGCCACACCTCGACGAACCGATAATACGGATCGTGAGCGAGAAGGTCCTCCGCCCTCACCTTCGCTTCCTGCTCGGTCGCACAGTCAAGGTCGTGAGCCTGAACTATATGCTCTTCACTATCCAGAATGTAACAGCGATAACCCACCATGTGTCCCCTCACCTGGTGCAAGGCCGTCAGCGATAAATCTCACGTGATGGTAGGAAACAACTGTGCGAGTGACAAACGATTTTTCCTAGACTGGATATTCGGCATCCCTCCGGGGTTTGAGGCGTCCTGACGTCGATCATAGCACGATTTCACATTATATTGATCCTATACCGATGGATCCAGCGCAAAACCCTTTCGTTTCATTGCGAGCACGAAGAGAGGAGTATTGATGCGCAGGGAGCTCGCAATGGTCCTGGTTATGCTGGGCTTTGCCGTCACGGCGTCGTCGCTGACCGCTTGCAATACGACAGCGGGCGCTGGCCAGGATTTGCAAGCAGCCGGCCGAGGCCTGGAGAACTCGGCGGAGCGGAACACTACGTATCGACCGTAAGTGATTTGAGGGAGACCGAGATGGACAAAGATCGCATTGAAGGCGCCGGCAAGCAGGCAAAGGGCAGTGTCAAGGAAGCCTGGGGCAAGGTCACCGGCGATGCCAAGACCGAAGCGGAAGGCAAGGCCGACAAGGCCGAAGGACGTGTGCAGAACACGGTTGGCGGGGTGAAGGACTCGGCCCGCGAGGCTCGCGATAAGGTCACCGGAAAGGAGTAAGCAAGCGTGCCCACGCTGCTCCTCATTATTCTGATCATTCTGTTGCTCGCAGCGCTGCCGACATGGCCGTACAGCGCAGGGTGGGGTTATTACCCTAGCGGTGGATTAGGATTGGTTGTGCTGATCGTGGTCGTTCTGCTGTTGATGGGACGAATATAGAGGAAGTGGCGGCCTGAACCTTCAGGCCGCCACTTTTTCAGCTCGCACATCCTTGATATCGCGGAACGACAGCGCGGGCGCCAGCTCGGCGGCGCGCCGCATCATGAACGCCGAGGTGGCGAGAAAGACCGGGTCGCCGTCGACATCGTCGGCGATTGCCGAGCGGTTGTCGCCGACAAACTTGTGCAGCGCGCTGCGGTCGCTAGACGAAACCCAGCGCGCCAAGGCGTACGGCGACGGCTCGAAGCCGGTCGCCACGCCGTATTCGGCGGCAAGCCTGGCCGCAAGCACATCAAGCTGCAGCGTGCCGACGACGCCGACCAGCGGCGCGGCACCGTCCTGCGGACGGAACAACTGCACCACGCCTTCCTCAGCAAGCTCCGCCAACGCCTGGCGCAGCTTCTTGGCTTTCATCGCATCGTCCAGCCGCACGCGACGCAGGATCTCGGGCGCGAAATAGGGGACGCCAACAAAGTTCAGGTCCTCGCCCTCGGTCAACGTATCGCCGATACGCAGCGTGCCGTGGTTGGGAATACCGACGACATCGCCGGCGAATGCCTCGTCGGCAATCTCACGCTCGCGAGCAAAAAAGAATTGCGGCGCGTGCAGCGGAATCACCTTGCCAGTGCGCACCTGTTTAAGTCGCATACCACGCGCCAGCCGCCCCGAGCAGATCCGCGCAAACGCAATCCGGTCACGGTGATTGGGGTCCATGTTCGCCTGGATCTTGAACACCAGCGCAGTAAGGCCAGACTCGCTCGCCTCCACAGTCCGCGTATCAGCCTGCTGTGCTCGCGGTGACGGTCCGTATTCGGCGAGCCCATTCAACAAGTCGCCGACGCCGATCCCCTTGATGGCGCTGCCGAAGTAGACCGGCGTCAGATGGCCGGCATTGAATGCGTCGCGATCGAACTCAGGCAATGCCGCGCGGATCAAGTCCACCTCATCCGCCAGTGCGGCCAAGCGTGCGTCCGACTGTGACAAATCGCTGCTCAGATGCAGGTTGCGCGCCCGCAGATCATAGGTGCCGGCAAACTCGGCGCCGCGTCCGACCGGCCAGGCCACCGGTGCCGTATCCAACGCAAGTGTCGAGGCGATTTCGTCCAACAGCTCAATCGGATCGCGGCTTTCACGGTCCATCTTGTTGATGAATGTGACTATCGGAATGTCGCGCAATCGGCAGATCTCGAACAGCTTGCGCGTACGGGCCTCGATGCCCTTCGCGGCATCGATCACCATCACGGCTGAATCGACGGCGGTCAGCGTGCGATAGGTGTCCTCGGAAAAGTCCTCGTGACCGGGCGTGTCCAGCAGGTTGAATACGCAACCCTCGTGCTCGAAGGTCATGACCGAGGTGACGACGGAAATGCCACGCTCGCGCTCGATGCCCATCCAGTCGGAGCGGGTGCGGCGGCGCTCGCCTTTAGCCCGCACATTGCCGGCGAGTTGAATGGCCCCACCGGCACGCAGCAGATGCTCGGTCAGTGTGGTCTTGCCGGCGTCGGGGTGAGAGATGATCGCAAACGTACGGCGGCGGGCAATCTCGGCGGTAAGGTCGGTCATGTACGGTTCCGGGCGGCAGCCTGGCCTTCTCTCGTCATCATGGCCGGGCTTGTCCCGGCCATCATACAAAGGCGCCGGGGGACATCCGCCCGGCGCCGCCAACTACATATGGTAACGATTGAGCGGATCACAGGGGGCGGGCGGTCGCCCGATGCAATCAGGCAGCAGCCTTTGCCAGCATGCGCTGTGCAATCAGCGTCTCGGCAATCTGCACCGCGTTCAACGCCGCGCCCTTTCGCAGGTTGTCGGATACGCACCAGAACGACAAGCCGTTCGCCACCGTCGGGTCCTTGCGGATCCGGCTGACATACACCGCATCCTCGCCCGCGCATTCCATCGGCGTCACGTAGCCACCGTCCTCGCGCACATCCACCACTTCGATACCAGGCGCCTCGCGCAGGCAGGCGCGTGCCTCGCCAGCGGTGACCGGGTTCTCGAACTCCACGTTCACCGCCTCGCCATGGCCGATGAACACCGGCACCCGCACGCAGGTCGCATGCACGGCGATGTTCGGGTCGAGGATCTTCTTGGTCTCGACCACCATCTTCCATTCTTCCTTGGTCGAGCCGTCGTCGAGGAACCGATCGATGTGCGGGATACAGTTGAAGGCGATCTCTTTGGTGAACTGCTCTGGGCTCTCGTGCTCGTGCACGAACACCTTGCGCGTGTGGCTGTAGAGCTCGTCCATCGCCTCTTTCCCGGCCCCGGAGACCGACTGATAGGTGGAGACAACGACGCGCCTGATCTTGAACTGGTCGTGCAGCGGCTTCAGCGCCACGACCATCTGGATGGTCGAACAGTTGGGGTTGGCGATGATGTTGCGTCGGCCATAGTTGCGCAGCGCGTGAGGATTCACCTCGGGCACGACCAGCGGGATGTCGTGCTCCATGCGGAACTGGCTGGTGTTGTCGATCACCACGCAGCCGGCCGCGGCCGCGCGTGGGGCGTGAATCGCGGACACCGAGGCGCCCGGAGAGAACAGGCCGATGTCCCAGCCGCTGAAGTCGAAACTGTCCACGTTGCGGACCTTGAGCACCTGCTTGTCGCCGAACGACACTTCGGCTCCCGCGGACCGGCCCGAGGCGACCGCGGCCACTTCGTCCGCCGGGAACTGGCGTTCGGCGAGCGTCTTCAGCATCTCGCGCCCGACCGCTCCGGTGGCTCCCACGACCGCGACCCTGTAGCCCATACGAGTGCTCCTGTTCAGTGGTTGTGGCGGCACTTCGCCAGCCGTGCGCGACGGCGCCGGCACGAACACCGGGCCCGATCATCGCGGCCTATTACCGGCCCCGGCTTAACGAAGCAAGAATACCACCGTCAGAACAACCCTTCGATCTCTCCGTCTTCCCGCAGGTGTATGGCCTCCGCCGAAGGAACGCGTGGCAGGCCGGGCATCGTCATGATGTCGCCGCAGATCGCCACCACGAACCCGGCGCCTGCGGACAGCCGTACCTCCCGCACCGGCAGAGTGAAGCCCTCCGGCGCACCCATAACCGCGGGATCGGCGGTGAAGCTGTACTGCGTTTTGGCGATGCAGACCGGCACGTGGCCGAAACCGGCCTTCTCGAAACCCTCCAGCCGCCTCGCCACCGCTTCGTTCATCAGAATGTCGCCCGCACGGTAGATCTTCTGCGCGATAGTGCGGATCTTGGCCGCGAGTGGCATGCTTTCGGGATACAGCGGCACCGCCCTGGCCTCGCCCCGCCCGATCTTCTGCTGCACCGCGCGCGCCAGCTCCTCGGCTCCCTTGCTGCCATCGGCCCAGTGCTTGCACGAGATCGCCTCTACCCCCTGCTGCGCCATGGCGTTGCGGATCACCGCGAACTCGGCCTCGGTATCCGAGGTGAAGTGGTTGACACCGACCACCACGGGCAGACCGAACTTGCCCAGATTCTCGACATGCCGTTCCAGATTGGCGACACCCCGCCGTACCGCCGCGACATTCTCGGTGCCCAGCGCGTTGCGCGCCACGCCGCCATGCATCTTCAGCGCGCGCACCGTTGCCACGACCACGGCGCAGGCCGGCTTCAGCCCCGCCTGGCGGCACTTGATGTCGACAAACTTCTCGGCGCCTAGGTCCGCGCCAAAGCCGGCTTCGGTGACCACCACATCGGACAGCTTCAGAGCGGTGCGCGTCGCCATCACCGAGTTGCAACCGTGCGCGATATTCGCGAACGGCCCGCCATGCACGAAGGCCGGCGAGCCTTCCAAGGTCTGCACCAGATTCGGCGCCAGCGCGTCCTTCAGCAGCACCGCCATGGCGCCGTCGGCCTTGAGGTCCTTCGCCGTGACCGCCGATTGGTCGCGCTTCTGCGCGACGATCATGCGTCCCAGTCGCTGCTGCAGATCGTCCAGATCGCGCGACAGACAGAACACCGCCATCACCTCGGAGGCGACGGAGATGTCGAAGCCATCCTCGCGCGGGAAGCCGTTCGCCACACCGCCCAGGCTGTTGACGATCGAACGCAGCGCGCGGTCGTTCATATCGAGGCAGCGCCGCCACGATACGCGGCGGGCGTCGATCCCCAGCGCATTGCCCCAGTAAATGTGGTTATCGATCATCGCCGCCAGCAGGTTGTTGGCGCTGGTGATCGCGTGGAAATCGCCGGTGAAGTGCAGGTTGATCTGGTCCATCGGCACGACCTGCGCGTAGCCGCCTCCGGCCGCGCCGCCCTTCATGCCGAAGCTCGGGCCAAGCGACGGCTCGCGCAGGCAGATCACCGCACGCGAGCCGATACGATTGAGCGCGTCACCGAGACCGACCGTGGTGGTGGTCTTGCCCTCGCCGGCCGGCGTCGGGCTGATGCCGGTGACCAGCACCAGCGCGCCCTCCGGCCTGCCGTCCAGCGACTTGATATAGTCCATACCGATCTTCGCCTTGTGCCGCCCGTACGGCTCCAAGGCATCGACAGGGATGTCCAGCTTGGCGGCAATGTCGCCGATCGGACGCAGTGGGGTTTCGCGGGCGATCTCCAGGTCGCTTTTCATTCTTTCGGCTTCCTCAGGCTAGCTTGCGCATGATCGCGTGCGACCGGTTGGTCGTGTGCGGGCGTATCTTGGCGATCCAGTCCCCAACGGCCGCCGCCTCCTGCCAGGCGGGACTGTCCACCAGATCGGGCGAGTCGAGCTCATACAGCGCCAGATAGCGCGCCATGCCGTCCTTGTTGGTTTTCTCCAGCACGTAGCGTGTGCAGCCGCGCACCCCGGGTACCTTTGTCAGTGCGGGTACGTGCTCGGTATCGTAGATACGATTGAATTCCGCCTCGTGCTCGGCGGGAATGTCCATCTGCACCATGTAGACATGTGTGCCTTGAGGCATTTGTTGTCTCCTCCTTTCCTACCGACATCCCGCGCGGGGGATGACAATCGCTAAGCAGCTTTTCTCCGTTCGATCCCCAGCTCACTCAATGCCTCGCCCATCGCAGCCACGGCATGTGCCATGTCGGATGGCGTGATCGCGCCGATGCAGCCAACGCGGAAACTCGGCTGGTCCGTGTTATAGAAGTTGCTGATCAGCACGCCGCGAGCCTTCAGCGCATCGACGAAACGCTGCAGATCCCACGCCGGATCGGCCGGCGCATGCACATTGACGATAATCGGCCCTTGCACCTGCGGCGAAAGATACGGCGTCAGGCCAAGGCGGCGCACGCCGTCGTAGAGTGTGCGCATATTGGCGGTGTAGCGCGCCAAGCGCACCGGCTGACCGCCTTCGGCATCGTACAGATCGAGCGCCACATTGAACGCGTTCAGCACCTGCGCCGGGGGCGTGAAGCGACAGCTGCCCCAGCCGCTGCGTAGCGCGTGTGCGTAGATACTGGAGAGGTCGAGCGACCAGCTGCCGGCATTGCCGGCGCAGGCCTCGACGCGGTCGATGCGCGCCACCGCGAACGCCATCCCTGGCACTCCTTCCAGGCACTTGTTGGCGGTAAATCCGATGCAATCGATCTCCGGTTGCTGCGACAGATCAAGTGGCAAGGCACCGAATGCCGACACTGCATCCACGAGCAGGCGGCGCCCGAGCCGGCGTGTGACGGCACCGATCCTCATCGGGTCGTGGACGATGCCGCTGCCGGTTTCACTCTGAACCAGGCCGACGTGGCTGATGTCGGGATCCGCCTCCAGCGCGGCAGCGATGGCATCGGGATCCGCGGCGGCATCGGGTGGAACCGGCAACACGACCGGTATGCGCCCCGCCTCTCGCGCCAGGCGGATCATCCGGTCGGCATAGGCGCCGGTGCCAGGGATCAGCAGCTTGCCGCCGGATGGGATGAAGGTGCGGATCGCCGCTTCGGTAATGAAATGGCCGCAGCCTTGCAGCGGCAGTGTGGCATGCTCGCCACGGATGCCGTGGGCGATACGCAGCACGCGCTCGCGGACCCCAGCGTAGAGCGGACGGAAATCGTTGTCCCAGGGTGCAAAGTCATACCGCATGGCCTCGCGCACCTCGGGGCGGGTGGTGACGGGGCCGGGGATAAGCAGCAGCATTCAGGCACCTGGAGCGGACGACGTGGCAGGCTTGCCACGGAGGACGGCGGAAATCCAGGCGCATCACGCGGATGATGCTGTCGGTGCGCCTTTCTGCCGCTGGTAATGCCTGTGCGCCTTGGCGCGATTGCCGCAGGCGCTCATCGAGCACCAGCGCCGGTTGCCGCCCTTGCTGTTGTCCAGGAACAGCCAGCCACAATCCGGATTGGCGCATTGCCGTACCCGCGCCAGCTGTCCACCGACCAGCAGGTCCGCGGCGGACCACAGCACCGGTGCGAGCAACGCCGCGGCCGTGGGCTCGGGCAATCCGACATCCCAGCCGCCGGGCCTCACACACTGGCGTGCAGGTGCCGCGGCGAGTGCCGCATTGAGCGCCGCCAAATCGGTGTCAGCCGGAGCCAAGCCGAATGCAGTCGCGGCAAAGCAGCGATGGATTGTCTCCCGAATTGCCAACGCGCCGTCCAACAGGCTGACGGCTGGGGCAAGACGCTGGGTCAAGCCCAGGGGCAAATGCTCTGCCTTCGTCGCCCAGCGCAGCAGGTCACTGGGTTCTTTCAATTCTTCGGTCGGTGTCGGCGTGCCGCGCCAGTAGCGGGTGTTGGCGAAGGCGAGACAGAGATCGGCATCGGGCGCCGGGATCACCTGGCCTGGTCGGTTCGGCATGGTATCTAACCATGTAGACGGTTGACATTGCATCGGCAATGTGGACCTCTCTAACCGTCTATACGGTTAGAGAGGAGGAAGCCAATGATCGCTCACCTGTCCATCGGCGCTCGGGACATCGCCCGCGCGCGCAGCTTCTACGACGCAGCCCTCAAGCCACTCGGCTACACCTGTCTAAGTTCCGATGAAGGCTCTCTGGGCTACGGGGCGAAGGCGGCCGAGTACTGGATCAACCGAACCGAACATCCCGTGGCGGCGGATGATCGTTCAGGTCTGCACATCTGCTTCACCGCACCGGATCGCGATGCCGTCGATGCGTTCCACAAGGCGGCGCTGAAAGTCGGTGGCAAGGACAACGGGAAGCCCGGACTGCGCCCCGCATATGGCCCTAACTACTATGCCGCGTTTGTGGTGGATCCGGACGGCTATCGGATCGAGGCCTGGTGCGGCAAGAAATCCTGATCGCGCTGTCGTGCTACCGGTTTCTCCCGGCGGTGTTAGGATTACGTCGCTCTAATACTACTCAGGGAGGAACCGATGGCACGTGTGGCACTGGTGACAGGCGGAACTCGCGGGATCGGCGCTGCCATCTGCGTGGCGCTGAAGGAGCAGGGCCGCACGGTGGTCGCCAACTTCGCGGGCAATGAGAAGGCTGCATCCGCCTTCCAGGAAGAGACCGGCCTGCGCGTCGAGCGCTTCGACGTCGGCAGTTTCCAGCAATGCGAGCGGGCGGTGCAGCGCATCACTGAAGAGGTGGGCCCGATCGAGGTGCTGGTGAACAATGCCGGCATCACCCGCGACGGCACGCTGCAGCGCATGTCACGCGACATGTGGGAGGCGGTGATCGACACCAACCTTGGCGCCTGCTTCAACCTGTGCAAGTTGACCTTTCCCGATATGCGCGAGCGCAAGTTCGGTCGCATCGTTAATGTCGGCAGCATCAACGGACAAGCCGGACAGTACGGACAGGTGAACTACGCTGCCGCCAAGTCGGGCATCCACGGCTTCACCAAGGCGCTGGCGCAGGAAGGCGCGCGGTTCGGCATCACGGTTAATGCCATCGCGCCCGGCTATGTCGATACCGACATGGTGCGCGCCGTTCCGCACGACGTGCTGGAAAAGATCGTCGCCCGCATTCCGGTCGGCCGACTGGGCCACGCTTCGGATATCGCGCGCGGCGTGGCTTTTCTTACCGCGGACGAGGCCGAGTTCATCACTGGATCGACGTTGTCGATCAATGGCGGTCAGCACATGTACTGATGATCGAAACAGCGAGACTGAGATTACGTCCCTGGCAACGGAGCGACCTTGCTCCGTTCGCCGAGCAGAACGCCGATGCAGCGACGATGCGCTTTCTCGGCGGCACCCTCACCCGCGCAGCGAGCGACGTCTATGTCGCTCGCGTCGAGGCCCATCTGGTCGAACATGGGTTCTGCAAGTGGGCGGTCGATGCGCCAGGCGTCGCGCCGTTCATCGGCGCGGTCGGCATATCCTACGTGAAGTTCGAGGCATCGTTCACACCGGCGGTCGAAGTGGCGTGGCGACTGAACCGCCGATATTGGGGGTGCGGTTACGCGACCGAGGCGGCGCAGGCTGCGATCGAGGATGGCTTCAACCGCGTGGGGCTGACGGAGATCGTGGCGCTGACCGCACTGGAAAATCGTCCCTCGACGCGCGTCATGGAGCGCTTGGGAATGACACGCCAGCTCGAGTTCAATCACCCGAGCTATCCCGTTGGTCATCCACTGTGTCGGCACGTGCTCTATCGGCTGATCCGCTCTTCACTCAGGTGAACTTCCGATGCACGCTTGCGCCGAAGGAGACCCCATCAATGAATGCCCCAAGCAATACGCAGTATCATTCTCTTCAAGCCCACAAGATTGCCGGCTCGCTCGGTGCAGAGATTGCCGGCATCGATCTGTCCAAGGATCTGCCGGACGATGTGCTGGCGGAGATTCGCGCCGCGTTGCTGGATAACTGCGTGATCTTTTTCCGCAATCAGCGGCTGACCCCGGAGCAGCAGCTTCGTTTCGCGCGCCGCTGGGGCGAGATCCACCTGCATCCCTTCATGCAGGGCATGGCGGACTATCCGGAGATCCTCGAGATCATCAAGACGCCGGAGGACAAGAAGAATTTTGGCGGTTCGTGGCACACTGATCAGATGTTCTCGCCGCAGCCGGCGATGGGGACAATCCTCTACGCGCTGGAGGTGCCGTCTGCCGGCGGCGACACGATGTTCACCAACCAGTACCTCGCCTACGAGAGCCTGTCGGACGGTATGAAGGCGCTGTGCAGCCAATTGCACACCGTCTGCGTCGGCGACAATTTCAAGCAGCATGGCGGCGTGTCGCGCGCCGCGCGGTATGACCGCGAAATGACGCACATGAAGGTCAAGGACCCGGGGAACGTGCAGACGACCTCGGTCCATCCGCTGGTGCGCACCCACCCGGAGACCGGGCGGAAGGCGCTGTACATTGGCGGTCACGTCCAGCGCTTCGATGGTATGACCAACGAGGAAAGCGAACCGCTGATCGATTTCCTGAAGCGGCACTCGATCCGGCCCGAGTTCGTCTGCCGGTTCCGGTGGGAGAGCGGCTCGGTCGCCTTCTGGGACAATCGCTGCACCCAGCACTTCGCGGTCAACGACTATCCCGCGGAGACCCGGATCATGCGCCGGATCACGGTGTGCGGAGACGCGCCGTTCTGATACGGTAAAGCCGCATCAGAATATTATTGCAGCCTTCTGACGTCTTGGTGGATAATTGTGCGCTAAGCGGCTGTTTTCGCCAGGGCGTATGTCTCGTCTCTTGCTGTGTCTGCTGCTTGCCCTGTCCGCCTGTGCATCCGGTTCTCCCGGTGGCGGCTATGTCGGACGCTCTGTCGTCGTAGAGTGCGCACCATTCGCCCGCGCCCTCAGCGGCGTCCGGCTCTCGGGCGACGCGGCCGATTGGTGGTGGCAGGCAAAGGAGCGCTACGAACGAAGCACCCAGCCTGCCATCGGCAGCGTGCTGGTACTTCGGCGCACCGGCCGCCTTCCCAGTGGGCACGTTGCAGTTGTTTCGCAGGTTCTTGGCCAACGACATATCCTGGTCACCCAGGCGAACTGGGTGCGCCACAGGGTCAGCGAGGACCAGCCGGTGGTAGACGTTTCCTCGGCGAATGACTGGTCGTTGATAAGGGTATGGTGGCCGCCGACCGGCGAGATGGGCACCACCACGTATCCTGCATTCGGCTTTATCCGGCCCGTACAGCCCGCGACGCACGACCAGCTGACGGCGGCGACGCCGCGGGCAATCCGACTGGCAGCCGATGAATAGCGGTCAGGCAGCGTCGTCGCGGCGGTCGCGCACCCTTACATAGGCAAGCTTCACGTGGTCCGAGCAGTACGGCTTGCCGGGCTCCGAGGGGTCGTCGCAGAACCGGAAGCTTCTGGTGCCGGGCTCCCCAAGCGGCCAGCAGCACGTGACAACGCGACCATATGGCCGCGGCGCCGGGGGCGCCGCACGAGCCGCTGGCGGCGCGGGAACTGGCTTGACCGACATGACAGCCAGATGCGGCAGGACCGGTGGCGAAGACGCCAGGCCACTCAATGGCGAGGTGCTGGAAAGCGGTGGCAGTGTCGGGCCGGCGACGCGGCGTGGGGCACTGCGTCGGGGTGCTCCGCCACCCGAACCATCCCGACGGATCGGTGATGGCCGTGCCGGGAGATCCAGGCGATGCGCCTTGCCCACCACGGCGTTCTTGGACACTCCCAGGCGCCGGCCGATCTCCGCGGTGGACAGCCCCTCGTCCCACAACGTCCGCAAGCGAACAATGGTTTCCTCGGCCCACTCCATCTCGTGGCTCCCCTGGTGGTGCAACCACAAGATACGGTATACTGGTGAAGGCGCCCGTCAACAGAACAATGCCGGAAGGCCACAAAAACTTGTGGAAAACCTATCCAGGGACAACAACGCCTAGTATGAGAGCTCGCTCACTGGGCCGCGGTGTGCTCCCGCTTCGCGGCGTTGGCCTGTCCGGAGGGGCCGGCGATCGTGCCGGTCGGCCTTTCGGCATTTGCCTCCATCGAGACATCATCCTCGTTGTCCGCCATGTTCTTCTTGAACGACTTGATGCCCTTGGCGAAGTCGCCCATCAGGCTGCTGACCTTGCCGCCGCCAAACAGCAGCAGGACGACCAGCAGCACCACCATCCAGTGCCAGATGCTGAAGCTACCCATAAGTCCTCCGAGGAGCGGGGCGCTCACGTTTGCCGGCGCCTCACGGCAACGACATGGCGCGGTGCGACGGCGGATGCAAGCGCTTTCCCCCGTTGGTATGAAGGACTGATTGCGACGTGACAAATGGCCGCGTATCGTTGCCTTGGCTAGGCAACACCGTCATCTCGGTAACCAACAATGATGGGAGCCTTGCCGCAGGGGCAGGAGCGTCACGGAGATGTCTGTCGCGCTTCTGTACAATTGGGCGTCCGCTGGCCGGAACGGCGGCGGTAAGCCCGCAGGCAGAAAGGCAGCGCGTCGATGCCCAAGGGCACCGTAAAGTGGTTCAATCCAACCAAAGGCTACGGCTTTATTGCGCCAGATACCGGTGGGAAGGATGTCTTCGTCCATATCAGCGCCGTGCAGAAGGCCGGCCTGCGAAGTCTCAGCGAAGGCCAGAAGGTCGGCTTCGAGGTCGAACAGCAGCAGAACGGCCGAACCGCCGCTGTGAATCTGTCGCAGTCCGACTGAGGCGTCCGCCGGAACCGGCCACAGTCGGGGGCGGTCGGCCACCCGCGTGCCAATGGCTCGCGGGCGACCAAGTACGTCCCCGCTGCATGACCGCGCCCGCTGCATGACCGCCACGGTCTTCTTTCGGCAATTTCTGCGCTCGCCTCGGTCGATCGGGGCGGTCCTGCCGAGTTCGCCGGCTCTGGCCAGGGTCATGCTGGCGCCGATCGACTTCTCCACGGCGCAGGCAATTGTCGAGTTTGGGCCAGGGACGGGCGCCTTGACACGGGAGATCGCCGCCCGACTGGCCCCGGGCTGCCGTTATCTGGGCATCGAACGGAACCAACGCTTCGTCCACGAGCTGACGCGCCGGTTCCCGCGGCTCGCCTTCGTCCATGGCAGTGTCACCGATCTCACCCAATTCCTCGTTGAGTACGGGATCGGCACAATTGATGCCGTTGTCTGCGGCCTGCCCTGGGCGACGCTGCCTGTCTCGCTTCAGGAGCCTGTGTTCAGTGCTATGCGGACGGCGCTTCGTCCCGACGGGCTATTCGTCACCTTCGGCTATTTGCAAAGCCTCGTGCTCCCGGGCGCACAGGCCCTGCGCCGGCGACTGCGGCGGGAGTTTGCTCACGTCAGCCAGACCGCACCCATCTGGGGGAACGTCCCGCCTGCTTTTGCGTATATCTGCCGAACAAGGGGTTAACCCGGCTTGGGCCGGCGCACCATTTCGGCTAGTACCACTCATATCGGAAGAATCGACCGCCCTGCGGCCTACCGGCATGGCAACGGGAGGAAGCCAGACGCGCATGAGCGACATTCTAGAACGCAGACATCATGGTTCCCGGCGCGCGCCCGCAATGGACGCGGAGGCAGTGCGCGCGGCCTATCGCCGTTGGGCTGGCGTCTATGATGCCGTGTTCGGGGGCATCTTCCTCACCGCGCGGCGCCGCGCGGTTGGCCTGGTCAATCGCCTCCCAGGACGTGACGTGCTGGAGGTCGGCGTCGGTACCGGATTGGCACTGCCGCACTACGACCCGAAACGCCGGATAACGGGGATCGACCTCTCGGCTGAGATGCTGGCACAGGCGCGCAAGCGCGTTGCCAACCGTCGTCTCAGCAACGTGGTCGCACTGCACGAAATGGATGCAGAGGCCACAGACTTCGCCGATGGTTCGTTCGACACCGCGGTGGCGATGTTCGTGGCTTCGGTCGTGCCGAACCCCCGTCGACTGCTCGCGGAAATGCGCCGGGTGGTCCGCCCTGGCGGCAACCTGCTGTTCATCAGCCATTTTGCCGCCGAGAAGGGGCCACGCAGGTGGATCGAACAAGGCCTTGCGTCGGCGTCACGGGCCATCGGCTGGCACCCAGATTTTCGCGCCGACATGCTGTTCGACCCCGACGACCTCGCCCGCGTGAATGCGACCAGCGTTCCCCCGCTCGGTATCTTCCGATTGCTGCGCCTCGAGGTTTAGGGGCGATCAAGACATAGGTCTGGGCCCTCCCTTGATCTCATGCACGCGGTCCGGTACTCCAACCGACGCGAGAGCCGGCCCGGCGCGGGACCGGGGATAGGGGACCGAAGCGGGATGGATCGGGCGAAATCAGTGTATCGGCGGCTGATAGCCGCGATGATGCTGGCTGCCGCGCCGGGTGGCGCTGCGATGGCGCAGGCCGTCGGAGCACCGCGGCCCTGGGAAATGGGCATGCAGCGTGGTTTCGGGCCGTTGAAGGACGAGGAGATCTGGCTGCACAACATCGTCCTGGTGATCATCACGCTGATCACGCTGTTCGTTGGCGGGCTGCTGATCTGGGTGGTGTGGCGCTACAACGCCAGGCGCAATCCGTTGCCAAGCCGCACGTCGCACAACACGGTGATCGAGGTGCTTTGGACGGTTATCCCGGTGCTGATCCTGGTCGGGATAGCGATCCCTTCGTTCCGCCTGGTGTATTTCCAGGACCGGACGCGCGATGCCGATCTGACGATCAAGGTGACCGGGCATCAGTGGTATTGGGAGTATACGTATCCTGACAATGGCAACATCGATTTCAGCAGCTACATCATTCCGGACGACCAGTTGAAGCCTGGCCAAATGCGGCTGTTGACGGTCGACAATCCGCTGGTCGTCCCAGTCGGCAAAAACATTCGCGTGCTGCAGACAAGCGGTGACGTGATCCACAGCTGGTTCATTCCGTCAATCGGCGTGCAGCGCTATGCGATCCCCGGCCGGACGATCGAGACCTGGTTCAAGGTGGACCAGGCCGGCACGTTCTATGGCGAATGCAACCAGATTTGCGGCACCAATCACAGCCGGATGCCGATCGTCGTGCACGCTGTGCCGGAGAAGGAGTTCACCGCCTGGCTGGCGGAGGCGAAGACGAAATTTTCGGATGCGGGGCAGTCGCAGCCTCGTCAGATCGCGGCGGCAGAGGTTCAGCACTGACCGCGGTCGGTGCGCGAAGGAGAGACTAAGCGATGTCGGCAACCACTCACGATCACGCCCATGGCCACGAAGATCACAAGCCCGCCTTCCTGGTGCGCTGGCTGTGCAGTACGAACCACAAGGACATCGGCACGCTGTACTTGAGTTTCGCGATGGTCGGCGGCCTTGTCGGCGCCATACTGTCGGAGATCATGCGGGCGCAGCTCAATTTCCCTGGCGACACGATCGTGACATCGGGCCAGGAGTGGAACACGATCATCACTTCGCATGGGCTGCTGATGATCTTCTTCTCGGTCATGCCGGCGTTGATCGGCGGGTTCGGCAACTGGTTCATTCCGCTGATGATCGGCTCGCCCGACATGGCGTTCCCGCGGCTGAACAACATCAGCTTCTGGCTGCTGCCACCGGCGTTCATCCTGATCATGACCGGACTGTTCATGGGTGAATCAGGCACCGGCTGGACGCTTTATCCCCCGCTGTCCAATCAGACCTACGAAACCGGTATGGGGATGGATTGCACGCTGTTCGCGCTGCACCTTGCCGGTGCGAGTTCATTGCTGGGCGCAATCAACTTCATCACCACGATCTTCAACATGCGCGCCCCCGGCATGACGCTGCACAAGATGCCGCTATTCATCTGGGCGATGCTGGTGACCGCCTTCCTGCTGCTGCTGTCGATCCCGGTGCTCGCCGGCGCGATCACCATGTTGATTTGTGATCGCAACTTCGGCACCGCGTTCTTCGATCCGACCGGCGGCGGCGACCCCGTGCTGTTCCAGCACCTGTTCTGGTTCTTCGGTCACCCTGAAGTCTACATCATGATCGTGCCGGGGTTCGGCATCATCAGCCACGTGATCTCCACCTTCAGCCGCAAGCCGATCTTCGGCTATCTCGGCATGGCATACGCCATGGTGGCGATCGGCGTGATCGGCTTCGTCGTGTGGGCGCACCACATGTTCATCTCAGGCATCGACGTCGATACCCGCGCCTATTTCATGGCCGCAACGATGGTCATCGCGGTGCCCACGGGCATCAAGATCTTCTCCTGGATCGCGACTATGTGGGGTGGCTCGGTGGAGTTGAAGACGCCGATGCTGTGGGCGATTGGCTTCCTGTTCGTGTTCACCATCGGGGGCGTCACCGGCGTGGTCCTGGCGAATGCGGGCATCGATGAGATCGTGCACAACACCTACTACGTGGTTGCGCACTTCCACTACGTGCTGTCGCTAGGCGCGGTGTTCTCGATCTTTGCCGGCTTCTACTACTGGATCGGCAAGATGTCGGGCCATCAGTACCCCGAGTTCTGGGGCAAGGTGCACTTTTGGCTGACCTTCATCGGCGTCAACCTGACCTTCTTCCCGCAGCACTTCCTGGGCCTGTCCGGCATGCCACGCCGCTATCCGGATTACCCGGAAGCCTTCGCCGGATGGAACTTCGTGTCCTCGATCGGCGCCTATATCG
>JBKPOG010000283.1:0-9711 GCA_046732975.1 Pseudomonadota bacterium | reverse complement strand
TAGCGCGGGCGGTTCTCGATCGTCCACATCGGGCACCTCAAACGAAGCAGGTGCCAGGCACAGAATCACACCTGATTCGAGCCGCTCAAGCCCAGTCCCGTAACCGATTCAAATGACTCGCATTCCTTCCGGACCGACACTCATGACGCGACAATTATCGCCATGGATGGCGACAAGGCGAGAACGTTACGGGCCAGCAAGAAACGAATACACCTGTGTCCCGGATGATCCGGGCTCACCCGGGAACGATCCCATGTGTTTAGACCGCAATGCCATGCTGTGGCTCCAGGCGTGGATGGAGCACAAGGACGCGCCGAAAGGCAAAATGGGCTTGGTCTACATGCTGCAAGGCGGCTCCGATGCAAGCAACGATGACCCATTTGCGACTGCGCCGCCGTCAGGGAAGAGGTGGGTAACAACCGGTCCGCATGTCATGGTCGTCGGGATGGCCGGCATGCTGGAAGACCTGCCCAAGACGCCCGACAACCCGCAGAAGCCATTCATCATGTGGCTGGACGTCGTACGAGCACATCATGATGCCAGTTCGGTAAGCGCACGTTGTAGCTTTTCCACATCTGTCGCGTTGGCGGGCAGGGCCGACACCTCTCTCGCACGTGACCACTATGCGTGCAGACTGCCTGCAGCATTGACTACGTCCGGTTCGTGGCGACAGGCTCGGATTGTGCGAGCGTGGGCGCTCGCATAGCAGAATGCGCCGGTCAGATTGGAGAGCCAGAGGATGAAGTTCGGGCTGATCATTCGCGGCCAGTATCCGCAGGGCGACGATATGCAGCTTCGCCTGCGCGAGGACCTGGAAGCGGCGAAGCTCGCCGAAGAACTAGGCTACGACCTGGTCGCGAAGGGCTCGCATTACAGCTCGCATCCGTTCCAATATATTCAGCAGATCCCGTATCTATGCCAGGTCGCATTGGTGGCGCCTAAGCTCCGACTGGTGCCCGGCGTCGTGTTGTTGCCGTTGCACAGCCCGCTGCACGTGGCGGAAGAGTTGGCATCGCTTGACGTGATGAGCGGCGGCAAGCTCGTGTTCGGTGCTGGAATTGGCTACCGCGAAGTAGAGTTCCGTGCGTTCGGCACCACGCTGAAGCAGGCTGGTCATCGCTTCGAAGAGTGCCTGACCGCGGTCAAGCGCCTGTGGACCGAGGACTTCGTAACCATGCAGGCGTCGTACTTCGCGCTGGAGAATGCGAACTGCACGGTGTTGCCGGTGCAGAAGCCGATGCCGCCGGTCTGGATCGGCGCCAACATCAATATCGGCATCCGGCGTGCAGCCCGGATGGCGGATGCGTGGTTCGTCAATCCGCACAATAAGCTGGCGACAATCGCGGAGCAGATGGAGGTGTACAAACGCGAGTTGGAGGCCTGCGGCAAGCCGTTTCCGGCCGAGTTTCCGATGGCGCGCGAAGTCTTCATTGGTCGCACGCGGGCCGAGGCGGTCGAGCGGGCGCGGCCGTCGTTGGAGCTGAAATACAAGGCGTACCGCGAGTGGGGTCAGGACAAGGTGATGCCGTCGTCTGATCACTTCGATTTGGATTTTTCAGAGCTGGTGGACGATCGATTTCTGATCGGCTCGCCGGCGGAGGTGACGGAGCAGGTCCTTGACCTGCGCCGTCGCTTCGGCGTCACCACGCTGATCGCCGGCGTGCACTGGGTCGGCATGCCGAAGAGCTTGGCGCTGGAGCAGATGCAATTGCTGGCCGAGGAGGTGTTCCCGGCGGTGCGTTCCGCTGTGTAATGTCCGCCAGGGCACTCCCGCCAACTTCAGCGGACGAAGCCTTCCAGTTCCTCTTTGCCCCACGAGTGCTTGCTTGATGGACTGGCCGGTCAACAGCTTCCAACCATCGCCGGCACCAGATAGCGGTTCCAGATTTGCACCGCGATCTCCGGTGGAGCGGAAGGTTGGTGCCTTTCGGCGGCTCGACGTCGCTCCATGTGCGGCACCAGCCTGCCCTTGGGACCTGGCGGATTCGGGAAGGTCCAGCAGTCCGCCGACAACTGCAGTGCGTCGCGCTTGGCCATCGCCCAGGCTGAGGGCGGATTCCAGATCGGCGCGGGCTTGGCCGGGATCAGTGCGCGACTATTGCAAGCATCGTCCCATCGCACGCCATTGGACGGCATGAACTTCACCATCTTCTGGCAATATTCCATCGCGGCAATCACACTGTCTGACCCGATGGTGATCTCGCCTGGGCGGTGACGAGGTCGGCGCCAAAGGCATCAAAAGTGGCACCTTAGGCTGGTTCATCGGTACTGTTCTGACCGCAGCCGAAGCCGATCGGGTAGCCGGCCTTGAACATCGCCTCCGGCATTTGGAGCTGCTTGTCATAGGTCCATTCCTTGCTGGCCTCCGGGGTCGCCTCATGCGCGGGGAACCAAGCCTGCACATCGGCGCCGCAGAATTACTTGAGCAGGCTGATCCGCCCGCAGGGTGGCAGCGGAGCAGAACCCAGCCAACGGCCACCGCCATCCAGTGCTTGTCGACCACAGCAAGGTATTTGTATGCATGGCCGAGCTTGCTGTACTTGGTATCAGCCGCTGCATGACATCGTCAACCGGATCGAGATTGTCGGCGTATTGCTAAACAGCTCGCTGGTCGAACGCATAGACCTCGTGTTCGGACCTGGATTGTGCTTCTGCTGCCCTGGTGACGATTGCCCGAGGGCGAAGCGGCCAGGAGTCGCCGGTATCGGACAGAATTCGTCGCGATGCGAGCGTGGTCAGCGGCCGCCTAGCCAATTCGGCTATCGGTCGACGAGGCAAACAGCGCGGCTGACATTTCACCTCCGACATGCCACTGTGACACGCATCGTAGCGTGGAATGAAAGAGCTGGAGCATGGATCGGCATTCGGCCCTGGACCCGTTGCACCCGCTGGGTGATGGCACCAGGGTGCTGGTGCAACCAAATGACGGGGTGTTCCCGCTGCTGGAGCTGATCGGCAATGCCGAGCGCTCGGTCTGGATCAAGCAGTTCACTTTCACCCACCCGGACCTGCTGAATGCGGTGATCGCCGCCCATGACGCCGGCCGCGATGTCAGGATCATGATGAACCCGCACCGGTCGTCCGGCGATCGTGCCAATGATGCCGCGTATGCCATGCTCGAGGCGGCCGGGGTGCGGGTGCAGTGGAGCAGCCCGAGCTTTGCCGTCACCCATGAGAAGTCGATGCTGATCGACGACCGCCTGGCCATGATCGCCACATTCAACTTTAGCGAGAAGTACTTCACTCTGACGCGCGACTACGGCCTGATCACCGAACGGTCCGCCGAGGTTGCCGAGATCCGGACATGCTTCCAAGCGGACTGGGATCGCCAGTCGTTTGAGCCCGCACGAGGGACGGCACTGCTGTGGAGCAACCGCAATTCCCGCCGCAACATGAGCGCGTTCATCGATACCGCGCAGCACACCCTCGATATCCAGCACCCCAAGTTCGTGGACGCTACGATTCTGGAGCGGATCGCTCAAGCAAGCCGGCGCGGCGTGAATGTACGTGTGCTGTGCGGCGGCAAGCACGGCATCAGCGAATGGGACGTGCTGGACACGTTTGCGTCGCTTCGGGTGATGGACCAGTTCGGGGTCAAGGTGCGCAAGCAGAAGGATCTCCGCGTGCATGCCAAGCTGCTGATCGCCGATGGCCATAGTGCCTTGATTGGCTCAATGAACATCGACCGCAGCGCCTTCGATGTGCGCCGGGAGCTTGGGGCGGTGGTGGCTGGGAAGGCCGCCGTGCATCTACTGGCCAGCACGTTCGAGGCCGACTGGCATGCCGCGCATCACTACGATGCTCCCGACCCGCTGTCGGCACACACGCATGTGGAAGATGACTTCCCGCACGATCCAGACCTCGTGCATGAGTGATACCGCCCAGGTTCCGCTTTGGCGCATCGCGCTCAGCTTCAATCAAATCGCGCTGGCAAGTTTTGGCGGCGGACTATCCGCGTGGTCGCGGCAGATGGTGGTCGACCAACGACATTGGATGACCGACGAGGAATTCCTGAGCGCGATGACCGTCTGCCGCGTACTGCCGGGTGCCAATCAGGTGAACTTGGCCGTGTTCGTCGGCGCCCGATTACGCGGCGTCCCCGGCGCGATCGTCGCAACCACCGGGCTGTTGGCCGCCCCGATGCTGATCGTGCTGGTGCTCGGTGCGCTCTATATTGCGCACCGCAGTGACGCTTCGGTGCAGGCGGTGCTGCGCGGCATGACTGCCGCCGCAGTCGCGATGAGCCTATCGATGGCGTATCGAACCGGCCGTACGTGTCTGCACAGCCCGATCGCCTGGGCGTTGTTCGTAGCCGCGCTGGTGGCTAGCGCGGTAGTACGTCTGCCGCTGCTGATCGTGCTCTTGGTGCTGGCGCCTCTTGCGATGTGGTGGGCGTGGCCGGGCCGGCGCCAGGCGGTATCTTGAGACCCGCGATCGCGTTGCAGCTGTGCCTGCTGTTCGGCGGCGCGTCGTTGATGTCGATCGGCGGCGGCAACTCGGTAGTGCCGGAGATCGAACTTCAGGCGGTGGACACATTTCACTGGCTCACGCGCGGTCAGTTCGCGGATCTGTTCGCGTTGGCGCAGGCGGCTCCAGGCCCCAGCATTCTGATCGTGACCCTGGTCGGATATAGTGCGGCCGGAGTGGCAGGTGCGGTGCTGGCGACCGTCGCAATGGTGCTGCCAGCCGCGGCACTGGTGCTGGTGTTCGCACGGATATGGGAGCGCGTGCACACGTCGCCCTGGCGGTCAGCGTTCGAGCACGGGCTGGCACCGATCGCCGTCGGCCTGATCGCGGCGAGCGGTATCATCGTGGCACGTGGCGCCGATCATACGTCGGCACAATACGCTCTGACAGCACTGGCGACTGTGGTGTTCTGCACGACCAAGCTGCAGCCGCTCGTGGTCGTTGGGCTCGCCGGTCTGGCAGGCTGGCTGGGGCTGGTGTGAGCGCTCCTACTCCGCGGCAAGCGCCTGCGCTTCTTCGGCAAGCAGACGATCTATCGTTCGGCGCATGTGCAGCCGTACCGCGTCGCTGACAATGTCCACCAAATTTGACTCGCCCAGCTCGGTCAGCCGCGCCTGCTGTGCCTCTACCACCGTCTTGTCTTCCAGGAACGCCGCGCCGGTCTGCTGAAACAGGAGGTCCGTCGCCGCAGGGTCATCCTGGCGAAATCCGTTGGCGGCCGACCAGAAATAGAAGCACGTTGCCTCGGTCTCTGGCGTCAGGCCGTGAAAAAGCCGGAACTGTAGCTTGCTCCGATCGGTGTTGCCGTCGCGATACTCGCCCACCTCGGCTGCACCGGTCCACTGCAGTACGGCGCCGGGTGCAACAAACTCGAATTTTTGGCAGCGATCGATCCGCCCCTGAAATCCGACCGCCTTCACATAGGTCGGCGGCGGCACGGAATTCAGCATCCATCGGGTGAACCTCACCCCGAGCGGCGTGCGCTCGATGTCCATTTTTGCTTCGACATGCTGCGAGGGATTACCGCCGATGGTCGAAGTATGGACGTAACCGAGATGGGTCAGGTCCATCAGGTTGTCCACCATCAACATGGCGGCGGCCTTGATGGGATACATGGCGTGCTTATGTGGCCAATTGACCGCGTCGTTGTGGTAGGGCCAGGGCACGATTGTTGCTGGATCGGCCTTGGCTGGATCGCCCATCCAGATCCACACGAAGGCGTCCTGCTCGACAACCGGGAAGCTGCGCACGCGCGTGCGGTCGATGACACGGTCCTGACCGGGCACGCACACGCACTGACCCGAGCGATCGAAAATCAGCCCGTGATAGCCGCATTCCAGTCCGCGATCGACCACTCTGCCCAGGTGCAGCGGCGCGCCACGATGGCAGCACATATCGAGCAGAGCGGCAGCCTGGCCCTGCCGATCGCGATACAGCACGACGGGCTCGTTGCATATCCGCCGGGCCAAGGGCGTCTCGCCGATCTCGTCAGCCCAGGCGGCGATGTACCACGCGTTACGGATGAACATTGACGCCTCCCGGGTCCTGTGTTGCCGCAATGACATCCCTGCGGCTTTGACCAAGTCAAGCTCACCACTTTGCGGTTGGCGGCTGGCCGGCCATACTCAGGAAAATCTGCTGCGGGAGGGAACGATGCAGCTCAGCCACGAGGCGCTGCTCAAGGCGTATCGCTCCATGGCGACAATCCGGCGCTTCGAAGAGCGGGTGCAGGAGGAATTTTCCAAGGGCGGCATTCCGGGCTTTGTGCACCTTTATGCGGGGCAGGAGGCATCCGCTGTCGGTGTCTGCTCGCATCTCGGACCGCGCGACTACATCGCCAGCACGCATCGCGGGCATGGCCACAGCATCGCCAAGGGATGCGACGTCACGGGGATGATGCTGGAGCTGTTCGCCAAACAGGGGGGCCTGTGCGGCGGCAAGGGCGGATCGATGCACATCGCCGATCTCGATCAGGGCATGCTTGGCGCCAACGGCATTGTCGGTGGGGGGCCGCCGCTGGTGATTGGGGCTGCGCTGACGGCGAAGACACTCAAAACCGGCAACGTCGCGGTATCGTTCACCGGCGACGGCGGATCAAACCAGGGCACCACATTCGAGGCGATGAACATGGCGGTGGTGCTGAAACTGCCGGCGATCTTCGTGTTCGAGAACAACGGCTACGGCGAGTACACCGGTGCCTCCTACGCTGTCGGATGCCATGACATCGCCGGACGTGCTGCGGGGTTCGGCATGCCGGCGGTCAAGGCCAACGGCGACGATTTCTTCGATGTGCACGAAGCGGCGCGTGAAGCGATAGAACGCGCACGGGATGGCGGCGGCCCGAGTGCGATCGAAGTGAACACATGTCGTTTCTATGGTCATCACTCGGGCGACGCACAGCTGTATAGGGGTAAAGACGAGGTAAGGCGGCTGCGTGATGAGCGCGATTGTCTGAAGCACTTCCGCCGACGCGTAACCGAGGCCGGATTGCTGGAAGTGCATGACCTCGATGGGGTGGATGCGGAAGTCGCAGATCTGATTGACCAAGCGGTTGCCGCAGCGCGCGAAGGCGAATCGCCGCCGTCCGCCGCACTGCTGACCGACGTGTACGTGTCGTACTGAAGGATCCATGTCATGCCAGTGAAGACGATTCGCCAGGCATTGCAGGAAGCGCTGGCGCACGAGATGCGGCGCGACCCCACCGTGGTTGTCATCGGCGAGGACGTGTCCGGCGGTGCTGGCACAGAAGGTGGCCGCGATGCTGCCGGCGGCGTACTCGGCGTTACCAAAGGCCTGATCAAGGAATTCGGCGAAAGCCGTGTGATCGATACACCGATCACGGAGTCGGCGATCATGGGAGCGGCGGCAGGAGCCGCGGTCACCGGTCTTCGACCGGTCGCCGAACTGATGTTCTCCGACTTCCTTGGCGTCTGCTTCGATCAGATCTTCAATCAGGCGGCAAAATTCCGCTACATGTTCGGCGGCAAGGCACGCACACCGCTGGTGATCCGAACAATGGTCGGTGCCGGCCGCAGCGCGGCGGCCCAGCATTCGCAGAGCCCGTACCACATCTTCACATCGGTTCCGGGACTGAAGGTAGTCGTGCCATCGAACGCGTATGACGCGAAGGGATTGCTGATCCAGGCGATCCGCGACGACGACCCGGTGGTGTTCTGCGAACACAAGCTGATGTACGATCTGCGCACCGAGGTCCCAGACGAGGCGTATACGATTCCGTTTGGCGAAGCCAACGTGGTACGCGACGGTGATGACGTCACCGTTGTGGCGTTGGCACGCATGGTGCACTACGCGTTGGAAGCAGCGGAGAAACTAGAAGCGGAAGGCATCGACTGCGAGATCATCGATCCGCGCACGACGTCGCCGCTCGATGAAGACACAATTCTGGACAGCGTCGAGCGCACCGGACGACTGGTGGTGGTCGATGAGGCAACGCCTCGGTGCAGTATGGCGACCGATATCGCCGCCCTGGTTGCCGATCGCGCATTCACCGCGCTCAAGGCGCCGGTGCGACGGGTGACCGCGCCGCATACGCCCGTGCCGTTCGCGCCGTCGCTGGAGAAGCTTTATATCCCCGATCCAGACCGTATCGCCGCCGCGGTGCGCGAGGTGCACGGGTTCGCGCGATGATCACCGCGATCACCATGCCCAAATGGGGTCTGACGATGACCGAGGGCAAGGTGGTGCAATGGCTCAAGCAGCCGGGTGCGTCCTTTGTCCCAGGTGACGAGTTGCTGGAGATCGAAACCAGCAAGATAACCAATGTAGTCGAAGCCGAAGACGCGGGCAGTTTGGCACGCATCGTCGCGCCTGAGGGAAGCACACTGCCGATCGGCGCCCTGCTGGCAGTCATTGCGCCAGCGGAGACACAAGCGGCAGAGATCGACGCGTTTGTGTCGCAGTTCATCGTTGTCGAGCCGGCCAACACCGGGTCAGAAGATACGGGTACGCCGGGGCCGCGCGAGATGGAGGTTCTCGGGCGGACGCTGCGCTGTTTGGAGATGGGCACTGGCGGCACCCCGGTGCTGCTGCTGCACGGCTTCGGCGGCGACCTCAATACCTGGATGTTCAATCAGCCCGCTCTGTGCAGTGACAGACGCACACTGGCGCTCGAATTGCCAGGCCACGGCCTGTCGAGCAAAGACGTAGGCGACGGCGATATTACGTTCTTCAGCGAGGTAATCGAAGCGGCGCTGACGGTGCTCGAAGTGAAGCGCTTGAACGTCGTCGGGCATTCGATGGGCGGAGCATTGGCGCTCGCCCTCGCCGCGCGGCAGCCGGAGCGGATTGCCACTATGAGTCTGCTGGCGCCAGCCGGATTGGGGTCGGAGATCAACGGCGCATTCATCGATGCGCTCACGCGGGCGTCGCGGCGCAAAGATGCAGTCGAGGCGCTGCAGTACCTGGTGCACGACCCATCGCTGATCAGCCGCGCGATGGTGGAGGAGTTCCTTCGCTATAAGCGTCTGGACGGTGTGGTGCAGGCGCTGGAGACCATTGCCCGCGAGTGGTTTCCGCAGGGGCACCAGGCGGTGAATCTCATTGATGCGTTGTGCGATCTGACTATGCCGATACAGGTGATCTGGGGTCGCGGCGACAGGATCATTCCGGCGGCGCACGCCGACACCGTCACATCGTCGATCCAGGTTCATATGCTGGATGGCGTGGGGCATCTGCCGCACATGGAGCGCGCCGGCGAAGTGAACCGACTGCTCCGCAACGCTCTCGTCTAGCGGACAGCTACAATCCGCACTGTGGTGCGGCCGCACGACAAATCAATCAATCATGGGGACAATTGATCATGGCTTTGTTCGGAATGGTCGCGGGTGCGCAGCCCGGCGCGCACGGCTTCGATGCCGCGACGGCGTTGAACAGCCACGCCGCAGCTACATTCCGCCAGGCGGGCTTTGCCTTCTGCATCCGCTATCTATCACGTGGGCTGGGGCAGCAGCCTGGCGATCTAACCGCAGCTGAAGCTGGTCTGATACTGGATGCCGGCCTGGCGTTGATGGCCGTACAGCACGTCGACGAGGCGGGCTGGCGCCCGAGCGCTGATCTCGGGGCGAGCAACGGCAACGACGCGGTGGCAATGCCGGTGAGGTCGGCTTTCCCTTTGGGGTGAACATATGGCTCGACCTGGAGAGCGTGCACCACCTCGTCTCGGCCGAAGAAGTGATTGCCTATTGCAATGCCTGGCACACCGAAGTGGCGGCAGCGGGATACGTG
>JBKPOG010000282.1:0-13016 GCA_046732975.1 Pseudomonadota bacterium | reverse complement strand
AACACCCATGATCCTGACGGCAAACAGCGAAGTCGCGCGCGAGACCACGCGACGCAAGACCGGCAATGGCTGGCACACCACCTTCATCGGTGAGAACCGCAACACGCTGAAGCAGGGCCAGGCCGCGCCCGAGGCAGGCGTGCTGTATCCGATGGCGTTCCTGGTGGAAAAGGATCCGCACGCGGTGGTGAAGCCGCACTTCCACCAGGCGCATCAGTATCAGGTGGTGGTGCAGGGCGGCGGCCGGCTTGGTACGCACGATGTCGGGTCAGTGGCGGTGCACTACACCGACGCATGGTCGGCCTATGGTCCGATCGTCGCCCAGGATGATGGCATCTCCTGGTTCACTTTGCGCAACACCTGGGATTCAGGCGCACGCTACATGCCCAGCGCGCGGGACCAATTGCGCGCGGCGCGCCGGCAGAACCATCAGCACCGGGAAGCGACATCCCCGCCAATGCCGGTCGCTCTCCCGGCAGACCTGGCCAGCACCACAAACCTGTCGTGCACCACGGTCATTGAACAAACACCGGACGGCATGGCTACGTGGCGCTATCGCCTGCCGGCCGGTGCGCACATGACCGGTCCCGATCCTGGCACGGGTGGCGGACAGTTCTGGCTCGTGCTGTCCGGTTCCGCGTCAGCGGGCGGAGCGGCGTTATTGCCGCCGAATTCCTGTGTTTTTGTCGGTCCCGATGATGGGGCACTGACAGTGATGGCAGGGGATGGTGGCGCCGAGACGTTGTGTCTGCAGTTTCCGGTTTTGGCGCTCCACTAAGTCTGCATCAGGCGGCGATGTCTTCGTAGACGTCGTGTGCGTCTGATTGGCGTTCGATCTCGTTACGACGAGCGCGGGCGGCGGCCTCTGCGGCCGCCTCTTGCTCAATCTCTTTGAGTCGTTGTGAAATAGCAGCAAAGTCATCAGCAACCGGGGACATACGCGCCTCCATGGCTGTGGACCACAATGGCTGCTTCCGAACCGATTACGAAACGGTTAATCCAGCCAGAGCACCTGGTTGATGCGGCTGGCGCCGGACGCGATCATCGCTAGGCGGTCAAACCCGAGCGCGATGCCCGCGGACGGCGGCATGCCGAAGGCAAGTGCTGCCAGGAAGTCTTCGTCCAACTGCCAGTCGGGGCCTGATGTCGCGTGGCGCCGCGCGCGATCCGCTTCGAAGCGAGCACGCTGTTCGGCAGCGTCGGTGAGCTCGACGAAGGCGTTGGCCAATTCGATGCCGCAGAGGAACAGCTCAAATCTCTCGGCCACGCGAGGATCGCGCGGATCGCGGCGAGCCAGGGCCGCCTGCGCCACTGGCCAATGGGTGAGGAACGTCGGGTGTGTCCGCCCCAGATGAGGTTCGACCCGTTCGAGCAAGAGGCGGAAGAACAGATCCTCCCACGTCTCGCGGTCCCGCAGCCTGACCGCTGCGTCGGATGCGAGAGCAGATGCATCCTCCGCTGTCCGCAACACATCGACGCCGGCGTAGCGGGAAAACGCCTCCGCCACCGTCAAGCGCTCCATCCTCGACAGATCAGTGGTGACGCCGCGGCAACTGACAACGGGCGGCAGCATCGCGCGCAGATAGTCCTCAGTCTCGTCGATCAGTGAGCCGATGTCCGCCCCGGGACGATACCATTCCAGCATGGTGAACTCAGGAGCATGCAGGTCGCTGCCCTCGCCATTTCGCCAGACGCGAGCAAGCTGGAAAATCGGGCCAGCGCCGGCGACCAGCAGCTTCTTCATGGCGAACTCAGGGCTGGTATGCAGCCAGAGCGTCTGCCGGGAGTTGTCGGGCGTCTCGCGTTCTGTACGGAAGGCGCGCAGGTGGACTTCCTCGCCCGGCGCGGTAACGGCGTACGGTGTCTCCACTTCTGTATAGCCGTGCGCATTGAAGAACGCCCGCGTGGCCAAGGTCAGCTGGCTTCGCCGATGCAGGAACGGCATGCGCGCGGCGAGACCGTCAGGGTGCCAACTGGACTTCATCGATCAACGTTACGTCAGAACCGATGCTGCCGTCGCGTCGCCATCATTGCGCCACGTCATCACCTTTCTCATTGCCGAATTCAGCAGCGTCAATGGAGAAAGGGCATTTGATATGGGCCTTATTCTGCTGATCCTGATCATCGTGCTGCTGTTTGGTGGCGGAGGGTATTATGGCTATCGCTCCGGATACTATGGCGGCCGCCATTATGGCGGTGGGCTCGGCCTCATCCTGCTGATCGTCATTCTCTTGCTGCTGTTCGGCGGCGGAGGCTATTGGCACTACTGACGGCGTCACGGCCAGGCTATCGGCTGACAGGTCCCGCTCCGCGCGCCACCGCGGCAAGGTCGCCGCGACCAGGCCGCCTCATCACCACATATCCCGCCATCTCGAGATAACGGACCAGGTGGTCAACCGTTATCCGAGCAGCGATCTCGTCGGAATGGCGAAACCGCTTTCGGCCATCGAAGGTCAACGCGAAGGCGAGTGCCTGGCGCAGATCGTCAGCGTCGGCGGGCGAGAGGGCTGGTTGCTCGGGCATGCAAGGAACCGTATTGCACGCCCGAGAACGAATCAAGAACTTTCCGGGCCGGGGGCGCCCCAACTATTTGTGCCCCCGGCCTGGCGAAGCGTTATGCCAGTTGGATGTCGGAAACCAGCTGCGTGCCCTTCGTTTCGGGGCTGAACAGCATCGCGACGAAGACCGAGCCGGCAGCGACAGTGGTGCCGATCATCATTGGTATTGCGAAGCCCATGTGCCAGCTAGTGGCGAAGTAGGCCAGGACCGGCCCCACTAAGCCGCCGAAGATCGCTCCCTGATGATAGCAGAATCCGGTGGCTGTCGCCCGCACCTCAGTCGGGAAGCGTTCGGATAGATAATGCGGCCATTGCGTGTGCATGCCGCCACCGCCGAAGAAGCCCTGCAGCGTGAAAAATACGACAATCATCGAATAGTCGGTGGTCAGCAGGTAAAGCGGTGCGATCGGGATCGTCACCAGGGCGGTGATGATGAGCGTCAGCCGTCGGCCAAAGCGGTCGGCGCACCAGCCCCAAAGGATTGCCGACAGGAAGAACATCAGGCTCTGCAGCATGATTGGCAACGCGACATAGCCGGTAGGAAGGCCGAGGTCTTTTTGCAGGTAAGATGGAAACATGCCGCCGACCGAGTAGCCGACGACAAACGCGCTGGCCATCATCCAGCAGGCAGTGAGGGTATTGGCGAGTACGCCGCGTTTAAAGATGCTGAACAGTGGCGCACGAAACTCGCGATTTTCCTCACGCTGCTTGCGCCGATTCTCGATCCAGACCTGTGGCTCTTTGACGTATATGCGAATGTAGACAATCAACAGGGCGGGCAGCACGCCGATCAGCAACAAGCCACGCCAGCCGATTGAATCATAGAGCAGAGCATAGGCAGCGCTGGAAAGCAGAGCGCCGAGGCCCCAGGAGCCCTGGAGAACCGAGCCCATAAAACCACGCGAGCGTTGCGGCCATGTCTCCATCGCCAGTGCCGCGCCGGCGGGCCATTCCGCGCCCATGCCGATGCCCAAGACAGTGCGGAACAGCAGAAGCAGCCAAAAGCTCGGCGCCAGTCCCGCGAGTAGGTTGCAGACCGAGAACCAAGCGATTGAGATCATCAATGGCTTCTTGCGGCCGATCCTGTCGGCGAGCCAGCCCGACGCGGTGGCGCCAACCAACCGCATCCACAAAGTCAGGGTAAAGACGACGGCGACCTCGGTCAGAGGCACACCGAAATCCTTGGATATCGGCACCATCAGCAGTAGGAAAATCGTGAAGTCGAACGCATCGAGGGTCCATCCAAGCCAAGCGGCGACCCAGGCGAGCCATTGGTCCTTGGTTGGTTCTTTCCACCATGGAATGGGAATTGTGTTGGCTGCAGCGGCTGACATGAATATTTCTCCCGTCTTATTTTTTAGATCGTCCGAACACACGTCGGCTTCTGAGCCATCGCTTTGTTGGCTCACGGCGCAGCGGGGCTTTTTACCGCATCGCGCTCTCGCTGCTTACTCCAGTCCTCGCTATTCCGTCGAGCAAGACTTCTTCGCCACCGCAGGCTCTCACCAACGTCCGCGGCGCTTTTCGGCCGAACCGTTCTTCAGATAGTTGTGATGCTGCTCTCGGGCACAGACCTTGGTTGCCAACCGGGCGCCACGCCGCCAGCAAATACGACAGCGGATCAACCTTTACAGGCTCGCCGAACTCTCGAGGGTGCTGATGAAAGAGGTGTTGCGCTGGCGTTGCCAGGGCATGATGGTCGAACAAATATCTCATGCCAGCGTGCGATCTCGTGCTGCTGATAGTCGGGCCAACATCTCACTCGTATGAACCGCACACTTGTAAACACTGATGCACTGATCGCCGCCGGCTACGTACAACCTGATCAGCGCACCGCCATCGACGCGGTGATCCGGCGATACGCCGTTGCGATCACACCTGCGATGCAGACGCAGATCGGTCAGAGTGATGGTCCTATTGGCTTGCAGTTCATTCCGAACGTGGCGGAGTTGCTCACCGCCCCGCATGAGACCGTCGACCCGATCGGGGATGACGCCTTTTCACCAATAAAGGGTGTGGTGCACCGTTATCCTGACCGTGCGCTGCTGAAGCCTCTGTTGGTTTGTCCGGTGTATTGCCGGTTCTGCTTCCGTCGGGAACATGTCGGCCCTGACGGTGGCCTGTTGAGCGAAACCGAATTGCAGGCCGCCTACGCGTGGTTTGCCGCCAGACCTGCGATCCGGGAGGTCATACTCACCGGCGGCGATCCACTTATGCTGTCGCCACGGCGGCTGGCGTCGATCGTGAACGCGTTGTCTGCGATACCGCATATCGAAATCCTGCGCGTGCACACACGTGTGCCGACGGCGGATCCGGCCCGGGTCACTGAAACGCTCGCCGATGCGCTCGAAACGTCCAAGTCCATGTGGGTCGTGCTGCACGCCAATCATCCGTGCGAACTGACAGGCGAGGCGATTGCCGCGCTTCGACGCATTCAGGCGCGCGCGGTGCCGGTCCTGGGCCAGTCCGTGCTGCTACGTGGCGTCAACGACGATGCAGCAACGCTGGAGGCCCTGTTCCGCGCCATGCTGGCTGCCCGCGTCAAGCCGTACTATCTGCACCAGCTCGATCCCGCGCCCGGCACAGCCCGTTTCCACGTACCTATCGGCGAAGGCCGCCGTTTGCTTGCGGAGCTCCGAGGCCGTGTGACCGGCCTGGCATGGCCGACGTATGTGCTCGACATCCCCGGCGGACACGGCAAGGTGCCGATCGGTCCGGACTATCTGGAACCGGATGATCGGGTGCGCGACCCGCGCGGCGTCACTCACAAGCTGCGGCAGACCGACTGAGCTGACGGCTGGCCAGCTTGCCCAATTCCCTGCCCCCGGTTTAGAAGCCGGCAACTCCCAGGCAACCCACAGGCTAGTGCCATGAAGCAACAGGCGAACCTGATCCGCGCCGGACAGGTGATCGAGCATGACGGCCGGCGCTGGACCGTGCTCAAGCAGCAGATCATCACCCCGGGCAAGGGTGGCGCCTTCATCCAAGTGGAAATGCGCGACCTCAAATCAGGCAATAAGACCAATGAGCGTTGGCGCACTGCCGACACGGTGGAACGCCTGATGACCGAGGAGAAGGAATTCTCCTACTCCTATACCGACGGCAGCAATCTCGTGCTGATGGACGCGGAAACGTATGAGGAGGCCCACATCCCGCGCGACCTGCTGGGTGATGCAGCGCCATTCCTGCAGGATAACATGCAGGTGACTGTCGATCTTGTCGAAGGCGAACCGGTAGGCATTCACCTGCCCCCGACCGTCGTGCTGGAAGTGATCGAGGCTGATCCGGTGGTAAAGGGCCAGACCGCCTCCTCCTCGTACAAGCCGGCCAAGCTGGCCAATGGCGTCAAGACCTCAGTGCCACCATTCATCGAGACCGGGGAAAAGATCGTCGTGAAGACCGAGGACGGCAGTTACGTGGAGCGCTCCAGGGGCTGATCGGCAGCCCATCCCATGGCACTTCGTCTATCCCCTCACCTCACGGTGATGGCCAACGCGGCGCAGAAGGCGTCGAAGCGGTTGCTGCGCGACTTCAATGAGGTCGAGCAGTTGCAGGTCTCGGTGAAAGGCCCGTCCGATTTCGTCTCCCAGGCGGACATGCGCGCCGAACAGACGCTCCGCGAGGAACTTAATAAGGCACGGCCGGGCTACGCGTTCCTGATGGAAGAGTCAGGGGCGTCGGGCTCGCAGAACTGGTCATGGCGCTGGGTGGTCGATCCGCTCGATGGCACGTCGAACTTCCTGCATGGCATTCCGCACTGGGCGATCAGCATCGGCCTTGAACGGCGCCTGCAGGATGGTGGCAGCGAACTTGCGGCCGGCGTGATCTATGCCCCCGCCGTCGATGAGTTGTTCTGGGCCGAGAAAGGCGCCGGAGCCTTCGTCAACGAGCGCCGCCTGCGAGTCTCGGCCCGCCGCGACCTGAGCGACGCCCTGTTCGCCACCGGGATTCCCTTCGCAGCCGTCTCGGCGCCGCGTCGCCTCGCCTTTGCACGTACCCTTTCGCTGCTGATGCCGAAGATCGCCGGCATTCGCCGGTTCGGCGCCGCCGCGCTGGACCTCGCCTGGGTGGCGGCCGGCCGATATGATGGCTATTGGGAGCTCGGGTTGAAGCGCTGGGACCTCGCCGCAGGGGTCCTGCTGGTCCGGGAGGCTGGCGGCTTCGTCACCGATCCCGGCGGACAGGATCCTCGCGACACTGGCGATGTCGTCGCCGCCAATCCGTATCTGCATCCTGTTCTCAGCGATGCAGTCAGCGACGGCATCGCCCGAAGTCATGCCGGCACATGACCGGAAGGACCATTCCACGCGCTGTCATACCGGGCAATTCCCCGTTAGTCTGATGTCATGCGACAATTCTGCCTTGTGTTGACGGCACTGCTGGGCACCACGGCCACACCCGCGCTCGCACAGGTCACTGTGGACCTGCACGCTCTCGACGCGCTGCCCGGGGTCAAGCCAGCGCCGGCCGCGCCGCATCGCGCGGCGCCGAAGCCGGCAAGCCGCAGTGCGACGGCAAAGTCCAGGCAGCCCGCACAATCCCAGCCCGCCGAGGCGGCCCCGACGCCCGTCACCCCTCCGGTGGCGACCGCGCAACCCGCGGCTCCGCAGCCGCCGACACCTGCACCCCCCGCCGCGCCTGCACCGCCGCCGGCCACGCTGCCCACCGCGGCACCGCCCACAATCGCTTTGGCTCCTGTCGCCCCACCGCAACCCACTGACTCTGCAGCCCCGCCGCCACCCCCGCCGATTTCCGATAACTCTACCACCGCTGCGACGAGCAACGGTGCTGGATTGCGGGTGACCTTCGGTGCCGGCCAGGCCGACCTCAGCCCGTCCAGTGCAGCGGCCATCAAGCAGCTGGTCGCAACAGCACCGCCGGGCCCGAACACCAGCTTCAATGTTGCCGGCTACGCCGCGGGCACACCGGAAGATCCCTCGACCGCCCGTCGACTGTCGTTGTCGCGCGCCCTCGCGGTACGCAGCGCCCTGATGGCAGACGGCGTCAACTCGACCCGCATCTACGTGCGCGCGCTGGGCGCCGCCTCGAACGAAGAACCAGCGGACCGTGTGGACCTGGCCGTCCTTGGGGGTAACGCATCGGCTTCGGATGCCGCTGCCAAGAGCCAAACCCAGTGACCCGCCCAAATGTCTATCTGATACGGATGGCAGTCTTCCTGGCCGCGGTGCTGGCCGTCGCGGCCGTGCTGTCACCCGCCCTGATGACGGCCTATGGCAACAACCCGATCCTGAACAGCTTGATACTACTGGTCCTGCTGGTCGGCATCGGCTGGAACCTGCGGCAGGTGCTGCGGCTTAGCGGCGAGGTGACCTGGGTGGAGACATACCAAACGGCTCGTCCGCGGCTTTCTTCGCTGCCGGCGCCCAGGCTTCTGGCACCGATGGCCAGCATGTTGGCGGCGCGCGAAGCGCACAATCGCAGCGACCAGATGCGCTTCACGCTGTCCGCCTCGGCTATGCGCAGCCTGCTCGATGGTATCGCCTCGCGACTGGACGAGAGCCGTGAGCTCTCACGCTATATGACTGGACTGCTGATTTTCCTCGGCCTGCTCGGCACATTCTGGGGACTGCTGAAGACGGTCGGCGCGGTCTCCGACGTGATCGCCTCGATGTCGGTCGGCTCCAGTGACCTGAACGCCCTGTTCGAACAGCTCAAATCGGGGCTCGCCAAGCCGCTCGCGGGCATGGGCACAGCGTTCTCAGCATCGATGTTCGGCCTCTCGGGCGCGCTGGTGCTGGGGTTTCTGGATCTCACTGCGGGCCAAGCGCAGAACCGGTTCTTCAATGAACTCGAGGAATGGCTCGCCGGCCTGACGCGGCTTTCCTCCGGTGTGCTGGCCGAGGGCGAGGGGTCGATCCCGGTCTATGTTCAGGCACTCCTGGAGCAGACCGCCGAGAACATGGAGAATTTGCAGCGCATCCTGCAGCGGGGAGAGGACAGCCGTGGCCAGGCCAACCAGGCGGTGCTCGCATTGACCGAGCACATCGCCACACTGACGGACTCGACCCGCACGGGTCAGCAGTTGATGCTGCGCATCGCCGAGGCGCAGGCGGCGATCGGCCCGGCGCTGCAGCGGCTCACGGAGCCGCGGCGCGACCACGGCTTCGAGGACGCCGCACGTGGCCATCTGCGCAATATCGAGCTCTACCTGCAGCGCCTGCTCGCGGATGCCGAACAAGGGCGAGCCCAGAGCACTGCGGAACTGCGCAATGACCTTCGCATCCTGACCCGCACCGTCGCCGCATTGGCGGAGGACCAGCGATGACGAGTGGTCGAATGACCACGGCTCTGGGGTCCTGTCCATGGCACTGACGGCACGCCGCCGCGGCGACAACGGGCTCTCGGCGTGGCCCGGCTACGTGGACGCGCTGTCCACGCTGCTTATGGTCATCATCTTCGTCCTGCTGGTATTCGTCCTTGCGCAGGGCTTTCTCTCGGTCGCTTTGACCGGCCGCGACAAGCAGCTCGACCGGGTGAACCGGCAGCTGGCCGAGGTCAGCGACATGCTGTCGCTGGAGCGTGGCCGCAGCGCTGATCTGCAGCAGTCGATTGCCGCGCTCAACAAAGAACTATCGGCAACCAACGCTGCGCGCGCTTCACTCTCGCAACAGCTCGCATCACTCAGGGCACAGGCTGAGCAGACCACCACTGACCGTGACGCGTTGCGGACTGACCGCGATCGCCTTGCTCAGCAGCTTGCTGACACGCGACGCCAACTGGCGACCAGCGTGCAGCAGGCGCAGGCAGTGACGACACAGGCTTCTGCGCTGCAACGGCAACTTGACGAGACCAATGGCAAGCTCGACGCGGCGAGCAAGGCGGGTCAGGCGCTGAACGCGCAACTCGCGGACCGGCAAGCGCAGCTGGCCGAGATGCAGCGGCAGATGGCAGAACTCGATAAGACGGTGCATGCCGACAAGGAGACGATCGAGACGAAGCTGTCGGATCTCGCCAAGCTGGCGGAACAGAACCGCGCATTGCTGGCATTGCGCGATGAGCTGGAAAAGCAGACCCAGGATGCCGCCGCCCGTGCGATGACCGACGAACAGCGGCGTGCAGCGGTAGAAACGCAGCTCGGCGAGGAAAAGCATCTCGGCGATTCAGCGCGGGCGCAGGTTGCACTGCTCAACCGGCAGGTGGACGAACTGAAGGCCCAGCTCACCGCAGTCGCCAGGGCGCTGGATCTGGCCAAGAACCAGGGAGCGCAGAAGGACACGCAGATCGCCAATCTCGGGCTAAAACTGAACGTGGCGCTGGCGGCCAAGGTGGAGGAACTGCAGCGTTATCGCAGCGAGTTCTTCGGCAAGCTGCGTGACGTGCTGGCCAACCGGCCCGGGATTCAGATCGTCGGGGACCGCTTCGTTCTGCAAAGCGAGGTCCTGTTCCCGCTTGGCAGCGCGGATCTGAAGCCTGGGGGTCAGAACGCGATCACCGCTCTTGCGGTCACCATCAAGGACATCGCGGCAGAGATCCCACCCGACATCCAATGGGTGCTGCGCGTCGACGGTCACACCGACCGGCAACCGATCAAGTCGGGCCAGTTCGCATCCAACTGGGAGCTGTCAGCGGCACGCGCCATCACCGTAGTGAAGCTGCTGATCGCCGATGGCGTTCCTGCCGATCATGTCGGCGCTGCTGGGTTCGCCGATAACCAGCCACTGGATCCCGCAGACACACCGGACGCCTACGCCAAGAACCGCCGCATCGAGTTGCGACTGACGGACCGGTAATCTGGTGCCGTGATCTCTCGCTCCTGTCAGTGTGAAGCGTGATGCGCTGCGTTGCGCTTGCGGGTCGCAGCTGCCTTTTTGGCTGAAGCGGAGCGGGCTGCCTTTGGCCTGCTCGCCGCCGCCTTTCCCCCGAGGTGTCCGCCCTTCCGGGATGGCGCATGGTTTTCCGGTTGACCTCGGCCACTGCCGGACTTCTTCCCGCCGCCGGTTTCCTTGTTGACGGTGGCCCAGGCGCGGCGTTCGGCCTCTTTTTCGGGAACACCCCGGTGCTCGTAACCTTCCTCTATGTGCTCAGCCTGACGCTTCTGCTTGTCAGTGTATGCGGATTTGTCACCGCGCGGCATGATGACCTCCCTTCATGGCCGCAGTGCGAAACGCTGGCGAAGGCAGTTGGTTTCCGCCGCGGATCGGTCAGGCCCCAAGACCCGTGCGCGGGTGCCGATGGCGCAGATTGCGGTCTCACCGCCTTGACGCGGCGGCTACTGGGAGCACGTGTGCAGTGTAGTGGGGCGGAGAAGGGCTTCCTGTGAAGGGATCCGTGCCTTCAGACCGAAAAGGGTCAGGCTTGCAGCGTCACCCCGAAGGCGAGTCCGCCAAATGTTCGAAACCGGGTGCGTAACGAAAGCCGCCAACGGTAGCGGTTTCCCTTGCAACTGGCTGCGGCGGGTCGGGCGGGTTCGGAGAAGTTACGCCCAATTCTGGTAGCGCGCCGCCCTTATTTCTCGCACGCGTTTAGCGATGAAGGCGAAGTCGTCAACAACACTCGGCATCTCGCGCTCCAGTTCTCCTGAAGATATTCGAACCGGATTGCAATTTGCCTAACGCACCCTTGGACTTGGAGCGCGTTTCACAACCTCTGTGCGATCGCATCCGCCAACAGGCCGAGGGCGCGGCTCATAGCCGCGGCAACAGAGCCGCCTTGCGTTGAACCCGCATTCTCCTCAACGCGCTCATGATGCGTTGCACCGGGTCTGGGCGGATTGCCGGACCCCACCGTCCAATCGGCTTCCAGGACGACGCGTCCCGCATTGTCGGCGCTGAAGCGCTCGAAGACCACCAACAGCTGTCGCACCTTGCCGGGCGGAGCTGGATCGCCGGGAGCCAGAACCGCCGCTGTCCCCAGCCGGGCGCGCAGATCATCGCTCAACGCCTGCCGAACCAGCGTATCGAGAGGGCCCAGCGGTCTCGATCGGAGACGATGACATGCGCGTCGGACCCTTGAATGACGAGGGCTGTTCTGTCGAGAGTGCTGGGAAGATCCACACGACCGACCTGGATCGGTGGTCCTTTTGCATCCATCCGCGCCGTCGTCGTCGGCTTCACCGACACCAAGGTATAGAACTCCGTCTTCGGACTGCTGCCGCACGCAGCCAAGGCTGCCAGTGTCAAGACAAGAGCCCACCGCATCATTCGCTGCCATTCCTGCCATGCAGCAGGGCTTCTGGATGGCGATCTAAGTAGTCCGCGAGTTCGCGCACGCTGCGGGCCGTCCGCGTCAGTTCATACAGTGTGTTGCCAAGCGCTGCGGTGTTCGGCTGGCTCGCGCCCAGTGGGCCGTTGCTTATGACGCTGTGAGCAGCGGTGACGGTGGATTGGGCCTGGTTGGCGAGGCGGTTGAGTGCAGCGAGCAAAGGGCCGACCTGGGCGCGTGCATCGTGCGTCACGTGATTGATGTTCGACGTTGCATCGTCCAGCCGTTGTAGACTTTCGGTCAGTTGCGGCGATTTGCTTAAGTCGGCCAGCCGCTCGGTGACCTCGTGTAGGTTATCGGCGATCTGGTCCAATGGCATCGCATCAAGCTTGGCGGCGACACCACTTAGGCTCGCCATAATGCTGCTCACGCCAGAATCCGGCCCTGCGGGGATTTCCGGCACGGCGTCGGAGCCCAGGCTGGCTGGTGCGGCATTCGGCACGAAGACAAGCTGCACGGTCTTGCCACCGACCACCGGGACCGTGCTGCCAAGCCGGGCGCGCAGCCCTTGCCCGACGAGCCGTCGAAGCAGGGCGTCCATCTGTGCTCTGGGATTGCTCGCCCAACTCATCCCCGCCAGTGTGATCTCCGAGGGCTCGAGCGCGAGCGTGACTAGGTCGTTGAGCCGCCCAGTCTCCGGGTCGTATTGCAGGGTGCTTTGTGTCACCGTGCCGATACGCTTTTGGTCCAGCGTAACCGACGCGCCTGCGTCCAGCGCGCCCGCCTCTTCCGAATGGAACACGACACGGTACTCAACCGCTCTCTCATCCGGCGCATGCTCGGCGCGATCCCGGCTTCCGTACAAGGGAAAGACGGTGTCTGGCTTAGCGGGAGGCCCCGCCGGCGCATGCTCCGGCGTCACGAACGCCACAGCGCCTTCGAACAAGGCTGGGAGCGACTGAAACTGAAGGCGCGGCCCATTGCCGCCTAACGACAGCTGCACTGCGCCGGCATCGATCAGCTGGTTGAATGGGCTGTCAACAAATATGTCTATACGGAAATGACGGTTGTCACTGGCAAGCTTGGTGTCAGCGACGCCGCCAACCCGCAGATCGCGGTAGTAGATTGGTGACCCGCGCGACAGGTTGCCCAGCCTGTCGGTCGTCAAAACATAATGGACACTTGGTACGTCGCGGCCATTCGGCGGCGGCTCGGCCAGGCCCTCATAGTGTTCTTGTGATGCACCAGACTGCGGCCGTACGCCGATATGAGGGCCTGCGATGACCGATTTAAACG
>JBKPOG010000281.1:0-5292 GCA_046732975.1 Pseudomonadota bacterium | reverse complement strand
TGCTGCCAAGCGCGGCGGCCAGTCGTGAGGGGTCATTCCGGTCGTTGCTGTAGGATGCAAAACTGTCGATCTCGCTTGGATCGATGCCGGCGTCTGAAGCAGCCGCCAGGATCGCCATCAGCGCCAGCTTGAACTCCGGCTCAGGCGACTGGCCGTGCTTGTAGTATTTGGTCTCACCGATGCCGACTATCGCGACCTTGCCGCGCAGACTGCGTTCCATAATCGGGTCTCCTGAGCGGCAGCTTATGACGACAGCAACATTAGCGGTGCCGCCATCGCCGGCAAGTGGTGCCACGACCAAAGTCATGCAATCAACGCTTGCAACTGATCGCGCGAGCGTAAATGATTCATTCCCGGCAAGAATACTGGATGGGGGACCGCATGCAGGCAGTGGCGAACGGCTCCGCTGACGAAGCGGCCGATAGCCGATGGATGACCTACACGGAGTTGGCTGCGGCACGCCGCATCACCACGTCATCGGCGATCAAGCTGGTGCTGCGGCGTGGATGGCGGCGGCAGAGGGACAATCACGGCACTATGCGCGCCCTGGTTCCCCCCGATTGGTGGGAGCCGGCCCGTGGCAAGAACGGCGACGCTGACGCCTACGTCAGAGAGGCGATCGACGCCCTGAAGACATCAGTCACAGTTTTGCGCGAACGCGCAGAGGCGGCCGAACAGATGGCCCGTCTGGAACGCGACCGAGCCGATCGGGCGGTGCAGGCGCACGATGGGGAGCTCATGCGATCCAACTCGCTGCGTGACCGGATCGACAATCTGCGCGCAGAGTTGGCGGACACATTGGAAGCGCTGGAGATCGCACGCCACGAGGCTTGGGAAGCGTTGCAAGCTGCCGAACAGATGCGAGATGCCGACGCCGCCTGGCACGAACTCGGACGGATCGAGCGCGTCAGACGCGCCTGGCGAGGCGATTGGTGAAATCAATTGCCGGTCTTCTCCAGCACATAGCCTTTTCCCGTCATGCAGGCTCGGATCGCGGCCCGTACTTCGGGCGGCCCGGTAATCGGCGAGATGATCCAACTCTGTGGTGTCGCGGCGTTCTTGAGGCGGACTGTTTCCCTTGATGTCGTGCGACATGCCTCAAGATCGGTCTTATACTTTTCAGAAGTGTGGTCGCCCTGCACAGGTGGATCATAGCTCGCGCAGCCACCGAGTCCGACCAGCAGGAACGACACAGTCAAAGTAGTGCGGAATGCTTGTGGGCGTCCGGCGATCATCCCTGCATGATCAGCCGGGCGGTCTCCTCCGGCGCCGTCAGCATAGGATAGTGCCCTGCATCAAGCTCGTGCCATGTCGCGCCAAGGTTTTGCGCTGCGCGACGCTGATGTGACTCACCAGGGTTTGGCGCCTGGCGGCACCAGACAACGGCCGCCTTCCAGCTCTGCTGCCAGAACGACGGCAACTTCACCGGCTGGTCCATCGCGGCAACCGGATGCGGCGCGTACCGCTCCAGCGTCCAAGCTTTGAGTGGTCCGTCGAGGCTGGCGAACATCCGCGATGCCGCGTCCTCGCGCGACGGGCCGGTGGTCAGTTCTGTGGTGACGCGCGCCGTCCGGTTGACGATATCGCCGATCTGCTCGCCATCAAGCAGCGCCAATGCATCAAGAAACACCAGCCGGCCGATCCGATCGCGCGCACGCTCCGCGGCGCTGCACACGACCATACCCCCGCTGCTGGTGCCGACCAGCACGACATCGCGCAGATCCTCGAAGAACAGCAGTTCGGCGATCTCCTGCCCATGTGTCTCGGTGGTGATGCCAGGACGCAGCGCGTGGCGGCGTTCCGCGCAACCATCCAGCGAAGGCGCATAGACGCGATGTCCCGACGCTGTTAGCCGTGCGACGACTGGCTGCCAAATCCAGCCACCCTGATAGGCGCCATGCACCAGTACAACGTTCGCCATGTTTCCCCCCTTTAAGCCAACGCAGGGGCGCGATGACGCTCCTGCACGAACAGCACAGCGATGCCGCTGACGATCCCCGCGGCTATCACGTAATAACTCGGCGCCAGCACGTCACCGGTGATCCGCACCAGGAATGTGGAGATGTAGGGTGCGAAACCACCGAAAATCGCCACTGCAAAGCCATAGCTGACCGACAGCGCCGTGTAGCGAACATTGGTCGGGAACATCTCCGACAGGATGGTTGAGATCACCCCGGTGTACAGCGTCAGCACCGCCTGGGCGATCGCCTGGACCAGCAGCATGCCCCAGAAGGTAGGATAAGTCGCCAGGAACAGGAACAACGGATAGGCCATGATCACCGCAAGCAGCGAGCAGGCAAACAGCATTGGCTTGCGCCCCACGCGATCCGAATAGTGGCCGACGATCGGCGTCAGCACGAGATACAGCGTGCCCGCCAGCGCAGTCGACCATAGCGCATACCGCAGATCGATCTTCAGTGTCTGCGACGCGAAACTCGGTAGAAAAACCAGGAACACGTAATTGATCACGCAGCCGATGATCGACAGTCCGAAACCGGCCAGGAACATGCCGCCATGGGAGCTGATCGCTTCGGCGATCGGCATGCGCTTGATGGTCTGCGTCTCCAACGCGCGCCGGAAGGCGGGCGTTTCGGCAACACGCGTACGCAGATAATAGCCGATCGGGCCAAGGACGAAGCCGATCAGGAAGGGGACGCGCCAGCCCCAGGTGAAGAAGCTTTCCGGGCTCATGGATGAACTGAGAATGGCAGCCGAAAACGTGGCGCCCATTGCACCGATCGCCGTCGCCGCTTGCTGAAAGCTGCCGATCAGTCCGCGGCGTCCGGCCGGCGCATGCTCAACCAGGAACGCCGCGGCGCCGCCCCATTCACCACCAGTGGAAAAGCCCTGCAGCATGCGACAGAGCACCAACAGGATCGGCGCCCAGAGGCCGATTGCCGCATATGACGGGATGAGACCGGTGATACCGGTGGCGCAAGCCATCAATCCCACGGTGACCACCAGCGCTTTGCGCCGACCGAAACGATCACCGTAGTAGCCGATGACCAGAGCCCCTACCGGCCTGAACAGGAAGCCCACCGCGAAGGTCGCGAAGCTCGCCAGCAGCGAGGCCGCGGGGTCGCTCGAAGGAAAGAACGCGTGGCCGATGGCGACGGCGAAGAACCCGTAGATGACGAAGTCGAAGATCTCGAACGCCTGACCCGCGGCGCAGGCGAGCACAGCGCGGCGCACCATCGCTGCATCCTCTGTGGCCGATAATGAGGCTGCGGCGCTCATTGTGTCCGCCATGTGCTCCCCCGTCATGAACAGCGCGACTTGTCAGGCTATCCCATGCTGAAGCCGTGCGCTACGGTCCGCCAATGATCGACAAGTTCGTGCACACCATGGCGGATGCCATGGCAGGTGTTGCCGATGGTTCCACCATTCTGCTCGGCGGGTTCGGCGACGTTGGCATTCCGACGCCGCTGCTCGACGGCCTGATCGAGCAAGGTGCACGCGATCTGACCATCGTTGCGGTTGCCGGCGGTCGCGATGGCAGTGCGATCGAGCGCTTGCTTTCGCTCGGTCGCGTGCGACGCCTGATCTGCAGTTTCGTGCGCCCTGCAAGTCTCGCCGGACGACTGTTCCAACGCGGCGGGTTGGAGGTGGAGATCGTGCCACAGGGCACGATGGCCGAGAGAATGCGCGCCGCCGGCGCCGGCATCACCGGTTTCTATACACCGACCGGCGCCGATACGCTGCTGGCCGAAGGACGCGAAACGCGCGAAATCGGTGGCAAGCTGTGCCTGCTGGAATATCCGCTGCCAGGCGATGTGGCATTGATCGAGGCATGGCAGGCGGATCGCTGGGGTAACCTGACGTATCGCGACAGTGCACGAAACTTCAATCCGGTGATGGCAATGGCTGCGAAACTCACCATTGCGATGACGCGCAATGTCGTCGAACTCGGCGAACTGGCGCCAGAGACGATCGTCACACCGGGCATCTTCGTGAAACGCGTGCTGCACGTGCCGCTCTGAGGGGATTTCGATGGCATTCACTCTGCTAGATCGCAACGGCATTGCCGCATGGTGTGCGCGCGACATCCCGGAAGGCTGGCTGGTCAATCTCGGCATCGGCATTCCGACGTTGGTCGCCGACTTCGTGCCGCCGGATCGCGAGGTGATCTTCCACGCCGAAAATGGCGTGATAGGAGTCGGTCCAGCGCCAGCGCCCCATGCGGTCAATCCGTTTCTGATCAACGCCAGCACCACGCATGTCACGCTGCGTACCGGCGGGTCGTATGTGCATCATGCGGACAGCTTCGCGATTGCCCGGGGTGGCCACCTCGACCTGTGCGTACTTGGTGCATTTGAAGTTGCCGAGAACGGCGATATCGCCAACTGGGCGAGATCGGCTGACGAGCCGGTGAAGCAGGTTGGGGGCGCCATGGATCTTGCGATCGGCGCACAGCGTCTGTGGGTGGTGATGGAACACGCCACCAAGGAAGGCGAGCCGCGGCTGCGACGGCGTTGCACTTATCCGCTGACTGCAAAGGGCGTGGTGAAGCGGGTCTATACAAACCTCGCCGTGCTCGATGTGACACCAGAGGGATTTGCCGTGCGTGAGATGATCCCCGGCATGACGCTGGAGGCGTTGCAGGCGCGCACGGAGGCAAAACTGGCCTGAAGAGGAACGGAGGAAGCAACAATGCAGGCCCACATAACGCGCCGCCGCGCTCTGCAAGCCACCGCTGCCGCGTTGCCACTGGTCCATGTCCGCTCCGCTGGCGCCGCGGGGAAATTGGCCCTCGCCTTCTGGGATCATTGGGTGCCCGGCGGCAATGACGCGATGACGAGGCAGATCAATGCCTGGGCGCAGCAGAACCAAGTCGAAGTGACCGTCGACTACATGAGCGCCGGCAATAAATTGCTGATCACGGCGGCAGCCGAGGAGGCGGCGAAAACCGGGCATGATGTTATCGCGCTCCCGGTGTGGGAGATCCACAACCATGCGCGTGCCTTTGAACCAGTGGACGAGGTGGTGCAACGGCTGATCGCCAAGTACGGTCCGACCAACGAGGTGAACGAATACCTCGCCAAGGTGAATGGCCACTGGATGGCGGTACCAAGCAATTCAGGTTCGCAGAACCAGCCGCCGGTGGGTCGCATCAGCGTGCTCAAGGACAAGGCGGGGCTTGACCTGCCGTCGATGTATCCGGTGAACGACCAATATACGCCAGGCGCAGATGCGTGGACGTGGGAGGCGCATCTGAAGGCCGCTGAAGCCTGTCACAAGGTGGGCATGCCCTTCGCGCTCGGCCTGTCCAACGCCGGCGACTGCGTCGATTTC
>JBKPOG010000280.1:0-4627 GCA_046732975.1 Pseudomonadota bacterium | reverse complement strand
GGTCACCATCGCTTATTGCACGCGCGGCCGACTCGCGGCGGATGGACGCAATGCGGTGCTGGTGACGCATGGCTATACCAGCGGACACCGGATGATCGAATCAGGTGCGGGGTCATCGGAAGGCTCGTGGAGCGAGCTGGTTGGACCTGGAGCGCCGATCGATACCGAGCGCAATTTCGTGGTCTGTTCCAACATGCTGGGCTCCAGCTACGGGTCCACCAACGCATCGGCACGTGATCCGCTCACCGGGCGCCCGTACGGCTCGCGTTTTCCACACATCACGGTCGCCGACATCGTGACGGCACAACGACATCTGCTGCGGCATGTCGGCGTGCAGCATCTGCGCGCGGTGGTGGGGCCTTCTTACGGTGGGTTCCAAGCGTTCCAGTGGGCGGTGACATTTCCTGACGACATGGATGGGGTAGTGCCGGTGGTGTCGTCGCCGCGGGCGCAGAGCCGTGATCGCGTCGCCTCGTTGCTGGCGCGCTTCGAGCGCAATCCGAACTGGCATGGCGGTGACTACTACGACACACCAGGGATGTTCGACAGCCTGCTGGCGCTGCGTATAGAGACGCTGAAGGGGTACGGCATGGCTGCATCGGATGCCGAGGTCGAGCGCGTCGCCGCGGTATGGGCCAGGGAGTTCGACGCGAATTCCCTGTTGATCCTCGGCCGCGCCATGGAGGCGTTTGATGTGACGCCGGACCTGCGGCGCATCCGTGTGCCGCTGCTATACGTGCTGTCGCGCACCGACGCGCTGTTCCCGCCAGGTTTGGCTCCGGAGGTGATGGACCTGCTGCGAAAGGCGGGCGTTGCGGCAACGTATTTCGAGATCGACAGTGACAAGGGTCATCTTGCGTCCGGTGCCGACGCGGGGAAGTGGGCGCCGGCACTGCGAGAGTTCATGGCGAGGTTATAGCGCTGACGGCTACACCTCGGCCGCCACGCCGACATAGTGATACTGATTGGACCAGGTCATCCACGGGATGCGCGGTGTCGTACTTCACCTGGACACCGCGACCATGCGGTGCCTGATGTGGCAGCATTGGGGGGCGGCCTGCGCGGTCGTGGGCGCGTGCGCGTGCGAGAAAGCCGGGTCGCGCATTATGGTAAGTTTGGAATTACACGTTCTGACGTGGGGAAAAGCGATTGATGGAAAGAACCACCCAGAACCTGAAATCGAACCAAACCTGGATCAGCAGACTACACATCCGTGAGCGTCGGCCACAGCGCATTCGCACCGCCGGCACAGATGTAAGCACCAACCTTCGCGGCCCACTCAGACTCGCCGCCGAATTCATCGCGCCATGACCATAGGCGCCGCGTGCTGAGTTGCAGCGAATACTCCTTGGTGAACCCGATGGCGCCGTGCACCTGGTGGGCGATCTCCGAGGCCAGTGTTGCCGCGTCGCCCACCCTGGTCTTGGCGATTGCGACCAGGAACTCCTGCTTCGCCGGATCGTCAATCGACAGGGCTTCGACACCGGCGTCGGCCGCCGCACCAGCCGCGGCCACCTGGCCCGCCATCACTGCGAGGTTCTGCTGCACCGCCTGGAACTTGCTGATCGGACGGCCAAACTGTTTGCGCTCCTGCGCGTAGTTCACCGCGGTGTCGAGTGCGCGCTCCATCGCGCCCGCCATCAGCATCGCGCGTGCGAGAGCGCCGCGTCGGTACAGTGCCGCCTGATCGATCCCGGGCGCGGCGGGCGCGACCTGGTTGCCCGACAGTCCCAATCCGGCGAATTCGTAGGTATCGCGCGGTTCGCCGGCCATGTTGTTCTCGCCGGCTGGCAGCCGCGCGCCCTGCACCTCATCGCCGAACACCACCATCGTCCTGCCGTCGGGGTCGGTCGCGATCAGTGCGACGCTGCCCGCATTGCGGCCCCATGGCAGCCGGCTCGCGCGTCCGAACAGTCGCCAGCCATTTCCGTCGCGTTCCAGACGCAGCGTCTCCTCGGCGCGCACCGGTCCCACTGTCATCGGCGGTTCGTTGACGCTGAAGCCGGCCGAGGAAGCAAGCCATCCCGCCAACATGGTTTCAGCCAGCGGGATCGGCGCAGCATAGCGGCCGGCGACGCGCAACACCGCGTACAGATCGGACCATTCTACGCCGGAATCGACCACGCCTCCCAGTGGCACGCCGCTGTCGCTGACTGCCTGCCAAAGCGCCGAAGGGAACGTGCCTGTCTCGGCCGCATCGGCGACAGGCTTGGTGCAGTGGTCCTCAAACAGACGGCCCATGCTTTCCAGCAGCATCCGGGTTTCATCGCGCATCGTTTGCCTCCTTCAGCGCAGCCCTAGGCCGCGCGCGATGATGCCGCGCAGGATTTCGCGCGTGCCACCCTGGATGGAGAGCCGCGGCGCATTGCCGATGCCACGTGCCAGCATCGATACATATGTATCGACAGCCGCCAGATCAGGCTCGGCTGGAAACAACTGCCGAGCAATCACCGGGAGGTCCTGTTCGTAGCGCGTGCCGAGGTCCTTGGTGACCGCCGCCTCGCTCAGCGGCTGCAGGCCTTCTTGCAACATACCGGCAATCGACAGCGACATGCGCCGCAGCGTCGCCAACTGCGCCACCAACCGTCCAAGCGCCGCTGCAGTGGCGCGGTCAGGATTTGGGCCGGCGACGCGCACCATCTCTATCAGCAGCTTGAATAGCACCAGGAAGCGATCGGGACCGCTTCGTTCGAATGCCAGTTCGCTCGATACCTGACGCCAGCCGTTGCCGATCTCGCCGAACAGCCGGTTGTCGGGCACGAACAGGTCGGTCAGAAAGAGCTGATTGAAGTGATGCTCGCCGAGCAGGTTGATCACCGGCCTGATCTCGATGCCCGGCGAGTTCTTCAAATCCACCAGGAACTGCGTCGCACCGGCGTGGCGATCGACCTCGTCCTGCCCGGCATCGGCCATCTTGCAGAACAGGATCATGTAGTCGGCGCGGTGCGCATTCGAGGTCCACAACTTGCTGCCGTTGATGCGGAAGCCGCCACCCACTTTAACTGCGCGTGTGCGCGTTCCCGCAAGGTCGGAGCCGGAATCCGGCTCGCTCATACCGATGCAGAATGACAACTCGGCGCGTGCAATGCGCGGCAGAAAATAGTCCTTCTGCTCGTCTGTGCCATAACGCAGTATGTTTGGCCCGCTCTGCCGGTCTGCGGTCCAATGGAAGCCGACGGGAGCGCCTGCCGCCAGCATCTCCTCGATCAGCACGTAGCGTTCGAACGCGGTACGCTCATGACCGCCATACTGCTTCGGCCAGGTCATGCCGATCCAACCGCGCTCGGCCATCTTCTTGCTGAACGCCTGATCGTAGTCGCGGCGATTACCGAGCGAGCCACGCTCCTCGTTCAGGAATGCGCGCACCTCTTTGCGCAGCGCTTGCGCGGCGGGTGGCAGTTCGACCGGATCGAAGCGGAACGCCTGCTGCAGCATCGGCACAGCCCCTCGTGTGGAGGACCGACGATAGCCCAGGGCTATCCGGGCTCAACCCCGGCGGAAACCCGCAAGATGCTCAATACGGAGCAAGGGCGAGGGCTCCGGAGCCAGCACAGGAAGAATGAATTGCGCTTCGCGCCCGCGCCATTCTTTTCCTCCTTGTCCTCTGCGATTCTCTGCGTCCCTCCGTGTTGAATGCTTGCTCGCCGGCTGACCGCCTGTTCCGGTGCCTGCCTATGATGTCCGGAACCGGTGAGACCGATGGGTTGGGACCCGGCATGACGGGTGCGTGACCGCTCCCAAGAAGCCGGTATCGCCCATGTCTGCGTTGCCGCCCCAAAAGTTCGCCGGATCTGTGGCGGCGGACCACCCCCGCTAGTTGCTCACCCACGAGAAGGGGTTGTTGCAAGGGAAGCCGCGTTGCCCCCCTTCGTGCGGGACGCGCGATTTCGCAACCGAGCATGGCGCGATGAACTCTGTGCCATTCGCTTCCTGGACGTGCCGGCGCCGTACCTGGTAATCTTCACAATTATGTGACTTCACGAGAAAGAGAAATCAAAGTCCGGGATTCGTTAATCCGACCTCAGTGCGGCGACCGTTATTCGTGCTCACGGGTTGAGTCGCTAACCGGACCCGCGCCGTTCTGAAATGATCTGCACACCGGCGGTTGCTGTTGATCAAAAAGCTTGGATAGACGATCGCCACGAGACAGGCCGCGCTCACGCGGCATTTCGGCGCGGAATCCCAGCTAAAGAGGCGAAAACGGGGGAGTCGTCGCGACGCATCCGATTTGACGACAAGATAACGTCAAAACAACGATAAAAAATCCTCAACCTGGAATCATTGAGGCGCGCTTGAACGGGAATCGTAACGCCCGTTTGTACAAAGAATTAGACACGCTTCAAGAAGGAAGGGTTCCGACCAATGCATTCATTCGTTGTTGCCCCCATCGCGTCCGTTAATGATTCCGGCATCGTTTGGCTCGCGGGGTCGCTGTCGCCGACCATCGATGCGGGCAAGGTGCGTCTCGGCGCCTATGCTCCGACGCTGTCGCCGACCGCCGATGCCGGCAAGGTGCGCCTCGGCGCCTATGCTCCGACGCTGTCGCCGACCGTCGATGCCGGCAAGGTGCGTCTCGGCGCCTATGCTCCGACGCTGTCGCCGACCGCCGATGCTGGCAAGGTGCGCC
>JBKPOG010000279.1:0-7332 GCA_046732975.1 Pseudomonadota bacterium | reverse complement strand
AACTTGTAGCCGAACAGCTCCTTGCGCGAGAATACCGGGATGATCTCGCTAACCACGCCCATTCCGGGCAAGATCATGATGTACACTGCGGGATGCGAGTAGAACCAGAACAGGTGCTGGAACAGCAGCGGGTCGCCTCCGAGCTGTGGATCGAACACGCCGACATGGAAGATGCGCTCCAATGACAGCAGCAGCAGCGTAATTGCCAGCACGGGGGTTGCCAGCACAAGTATCACGGATGTGGAATAGAGGGACCATAGGAAGATCGGCATCCGGTACCAAGTCATACCGGGTGCGCGCAGGCGATGGATCGACACGATGAAGTTCAGGCCGGTCAGGATGGAGGAGAAGCCGGTGATGAACACGCCAACGACGGCCAGTGTCACGTGGCCCATTGCGTAGTCGCTGGACAGCGGCACGTAGAATGTCCAACCGGTATCGACGCCGCCGGCGAGGATGGCCCACAAGATGCAGGCACCGCCGGCAATGAACAGATACCAGCTCAACAGGTTGATCTTCGGGAACGCCAGGTCTCGCGCACCGATCATTAAGGGGACCAGGAAGTTGCCCAGCGTCACCGGCACTGCGGGAACCAGGAACAACCAGACCATAATGATGCCATGCATGGTGAACAGCCGGTTATACGTCTCGGCTGACCTGAGGGCGCCTTCCGGAAGGATGAGGTTGTAGCGGATCAGTGCCGCTGCCGCACCGCCGACAAAGAAGAATACTGTGATGGAAGCCATGTAGAGAATGGCGATCCGCTTATGGTCCGTGGTCAGCAGCCAGCTCCGCAGCGAATGACCATCCTGCAGATAGCTCAACTGTTCCCGCGCCGGCGCATACTGCTGTTGCGGAATGGCGAGGTCGCTCATGGCTGCTGCTCCGACCCCAGAGATTCGATGTAGGCGACGAGCTTTACAACGTCGTCTTCGCCGATGACTCCCTTGAACGAGGGCATTACCGGCTGATAGCTGGCAACCACCTGTTCGCGTGGATACATAATCGAGTCCGAAATGTAGCGATCGTCTGCGATGACGGTGCTACCGTCCGACAGCGGTACCGGGCTTCCGTATAGCCCAGCCAGGGAAGGGGCGCGTACGGTGCCATGATCGTTGTGGCAACCGCTGCAGCCATACTGAATGAACAGACGACCGCCTTCCTGCGCCAGCGTGCCGCTCGTGCCATTCGCCGACAGCCAGTGCTGATAGTCCGGCCCTGATAGGACTGTCACGCTGCCGGTCATGGCGGCGTGCCCCGTGCCGCAGAACTGCGAGCAGAACAGGTGATACGTGCCAACCCGGTTGGCGGTGAACCACAGCGTCTCGTATTGGCCCGGCAAGACGTCGCGCTTTGTGCGAAAGGCGGGGACAAAGAAATCGTGGATCACGTCCTGCGACGCCAGCACCAGTTCCACTGGCGTGTTCAGGGGTACATGCAGCGAGTCGATCTCGCGCTGCCCGCCCGGGTACTCGACCTTCCACATCCACTGTTTGGCGGTGACGAAGATCTTCAGCGCATTGGGTGGCGGCTGGTATGCCTGCACGTAGAGCATCGAGCCCCAGATGAACAGGCCGAAGAACACCGCCAACGTGGCGATAGTCCAGGTGATCTCGAAACGAAAGCTTTTTTCGGCGATCTCGCCGCGCCTGATCGGGCTGTCGTGGCGATAACGGATCACGTAGAAGAACAGCAGGAAGAATACGAGGCCAAGCACGGCGGCTGACACGAGCAGCAGCCCGCCGATCAGCCAGTCTACATTCGCGGCGCCGGTTGACGCTTCGGGGAGACTGAAGCGCATCAGGTCCGTCTTTCGCGCAACAGGGCGAGAGCGATCATCCCTCCCACGGTCAGCGCTGTCAGCGCACAGGCCAGCGCGACCAATTTGACGATCGCCAGTGAATAATGGCCGGTGGACGCATCATAGTGAAAGCACAGCAGGAGTATCGGCAGTGCGGCCTTTTCGATACTTCCCTGGCGTGCGCGTGTCAGCGCCAGATCCAGATCGCCCGGCGCGTAATCGGCTCCCAGCAGATAAGACGAGATGGTGCCGCGGGGCGTCAGCACAATAAGGCCGGTGGGGTGCAAGTATTGCCGCAACTGCGGATCGTAGCGGGCGGAAAAGCCGACGGCGCTTTCGATAAGGCGCAGTTCGTTCGGAGCGGCGCTGACGTAATGCCAGCTTGGCGGTGGAACCGCCAGGCCGATGCGCGCAGCATCCCTGCCTGCCACAGCGCGTGCATCCGCCGGCGTCTCTGCCGGGTCGATGCTGAGCACGACCAAAGCATACCGATCGGGTGGCACACTGGCATGCGATAGCGCGTCCATCAGGCTCGCGCGCACGACGCCGCACAGCGTGGGACAATGAAAATAGCCGAGAGCGACGATCACCGGCTGGCCGGTAAGCAAATCGCCGAGATGCAATATTTGGCCGTGGTCATCGCGCAATATAGCGTTAAGCGGCACCTGATTGCCCGGTCTCTGCTCGAACGCGAATGCGGCAAGATCGGGCGACGCCTTCGCCAAGCCGGGCCATACCAGACAAAGCGCGAGGAGTGCCGCTCGCACTGTCATGGCGGCGACTCCTTCGTTGTGGGCCAGTCCGGAATTCCCTGTTGTGCCACGCGTTGCATCGCATCATCGATGGGAATGTGCGCGATTCCGTGGGCACGATCGACCCACCCGCTGCTGTTCAGCCGCATCAGCTCGCTTTGTTGGAACTGTCGCATGTCCGCGGTAGGATCAGATTGCAGGCGCGGTTGCGGATACAACGGCGGCGGCCCGGTTAGTCGCTTGTCCAACGTGATCGAGGGGTACATCCATATCACCAGAAGCAAGCTCAGCAGTATTGCTGCGAGAGTGCCAACGAGGCCGAACAGCAGATATGAGAACGCAACATCCTCGGGCTCGTAACGTGCCGGCGGCAAGCTGCTTTCGTGCTCAGCCATGGCTTGTCCGAAGCGACATCGCGGCCGGGCGAGACCCGTGCAGTGCCATACCGGCCGCGAAGCCGGCAATCGCCAGCATGGCAGCCACGTCGATCCACCCAATGAACCGGTGGTCGGCCGGCAGCACCAGCCACCAGGCACGCAGCGCTTCCATGACGATCAACAGCGTGGCAACGGCGACCAGACCCTGTCGCGTCTGACGCAGTCGTGGCGCCAGCAGCGCGAAGAACGGCAGCAGGAAGTGGCCGATCGCGATGATGGCGGCCACGCTGGCCCAACCATGCGAGGCGCGCGCCACGTACCATGCCGCCTCGTTCGGCAGGTTGGAATTCCAAACGATCAAGAGCTGCATAAAGTCGAGGTATGCCCACAGCACGAGCAGGCCCAGAAGCAGCCGACCAACATCATTCAATGTATCCGCTGGCACGCGCGGGTCGAGCGCCGCTGCCAGCACGCAGACCGAAGCGGCGAGCAAACCGCTCTCGGCACCCGCTATCATCCCGTAGCTGCTGGAAGCAAAATGCGGATCCAACGACATAGTCGCGTCGACCGCGGCAAATGTCACGGTGATCGCCAGCAGGATGAGCCCTGTGACCGCCAAAGGCCCTGGAATGGGCCCCCGTCTCGCCGCACGCAAAGCGAACCCAGCCAGGCCGAACCAGACAATCAGGTAGGCGATGCCACGCCACACGGCGAACGAGCCGTTCAGATAAAACGCATTGGCGATCGTGCCAGCGCCGTCGGAACGCAGCCACGGATAAAGTCTGGGCAGCACGAACAGAAGCGGCACGATCACCGGCAGCAACAGCGGCAGCGTGCCGATCCCCGTGAGCAGATGAGGACGGATCGCAATGCCCCACCGCCCGCCGGTCAGTGCATGCGCCAACAGCAGCGCGAGGCAGCCGAGTGGCCAACCCACCCATGCGCTCAGCGCGGTAAGCCATGCGTAGGGAAAGACGGCTGGTTCCATCAGCCAGCCGAGCAGCGCAAGCAAGCACCCCGTGCAGCCGATCAGCCAAGCCAGCCGCTCGGCCGATTCGCGTGTCACCGCAGTGCCTGTCGCTGTGCGGGCGACAACTCGTCGGCCGGCGCATGTTGCGAGAGCTGCACGGCTCGTATATACGCAGCGATCGCCCAACGGTCGCTTGGTGCAACGCGCCCAGCGAACGAATACATCACCCCGTGGCCGTCTGTGATCACATCATAGAAATGCTGTGTCGGCGCCTGACGCAGACGGTCGATGTGATAGGACGGCGGATGCGGGAAGCCGCGCTGCACGACCATGCCGTTGCCGTCGCCGAGCTCGGAATGACACGGCGTGCAGTAGATACGGAACCGCTGCTGGCCACGTTGCAGAAGCGCGAGCGTAAGCGGGGGTGGTGGCTCGGCTTTGTCCTGCCATGCGACGCTATCACTCGCCTCATGAACGGTGTGTGAGGCAGCAGACCAGGCGCCTGCCTTCGGCTGCTTCGTCATGTCATCGCAGGTGGCGAGCGGCAACGCCGCTGCGAGCAGCGCGGCCGCCCGCGCGATCATGGCAGCTCCTCGAGATGGATCGGCGATAGGTCGCGCAGCATCGCACGTGCACGCTCGGGCTGATCTGTCTGGATCGCAACACACCACATGTCGCGCGTTGCACGGCGAATAGATGGGCACTCATCGACAGGCTCGTACAGTCGCGGCATACGATTGACAGCAAGAAAGCCAAGAAACCCTACCAGCACCGCAGCGAGGATGCCGTTCTCGAATGCAATCGGGATGAAAGCCGGCCACGAAAAATTGGGCCGTCCGCCAATATCGAGCGGATACGCGACTGTGTCGCCGTAGCTCTGCAGCAGGAAGCTTGCAGTCGCTCCCAGTACTCCCGCCAGCAGTATCAACATCGGAAGTACGGACGTGCCGGTCTCGATCGGCTTTGGCGTGTAAGTCTCGATTGTGCCCAGAGCAGCAGCGCGCAGCGGTGGAAGTGCAGCAACCAGCTCCCGTTCCGTGGCGAATGTTGCAAGCACACCGGCGCTCATGATGTCCGCCGCGGCGGCAAGAGTTCGCGCATCTCGAACATGGCGATCATCGGTATCAGTCGCACCATAAGCAGAATGCCGAAGAAGAAGAACCCGACGGTGCCTGCCATGGTCAGCCAATCCCAAACTGTGGCGTGGAAAACGCCCCAGGACGATGGCAGGTGGGATCGATGCAGACTCACGACAACGATCATGAACCGTTCGCACCACATGCCGACGATGATGGCAAACGAGATAAAGAGAACAGCCGGCTGGTTCAGGCGGATTCGGCGGAACCACAGGAGCTGCGGCACCATCACATTCAAAACGATGGTGGACCAGTAGATGGCGGCGTAATAGCCAAAGACGCGTTCGATGAACTCGGTCCGTTCCGCCGGCTGCGCGCCATAGAACACGGTGAATGCGTCCATGGCGTAAGCATAGAGTAGAAACAGGCTGCTGGTCAGCATAAGCCGGCACAGCACGTCCAGGTGCCGTCCTGTGATGTAGCGATCGAGCCGCAGCAGCCGTCGCAGTGGGATGATCAGGATCAGCACGGTGGCGAAGCCGGACAAGAACGCGCCGAAGACGAAGAAAGGTGGAAATTCCGTAGAATGCCAACCGACGGTCGCGGCGCCGGCAAAGTCGAGCCCAACGACGCTGTGCACGGAACAGACGAGTGGCGCCATTATGGCGGCGAGTACCGCGTAGGTCGCGTGATAGTGCCGCCACTGCTGACCGGAGCCGCGGAAACCCAGCGCCAGAATGCCGTAGAACAGTGCCCTGCCACGCGTCAGCGCGCGATCGCGCATTGTCGCCAGATCAGGAAGCAAGCCGAGATACCAGAACAGGATCGACGCGATCACATAGGTAAGGATCGCGTAAAAGTCCCAAAGCAAAGGGCTACGGAACTGCGGCCAGGTGTGCATTGTGGATGGATAGGGAAGCAACCAGTAGAAGAACCACGGCCTACCGAGATGGAGGACCGGATAGATGCCGGCGCACGCCGCGCCGAACAGTGTCATTGATTCGGCAATGCGGTTGGTAGCGCTGCGCCAATCTGAACGCGTCAGGTAGAACAGTGCGGAAATGAAGGTGCCGCCGCTGGCAATTGCGATCCACCAGACATAGTTGATGATCGCGAAACCCCACATGACGGGCCAGTTGATGCCCCAGATGCCGACGCCGGCGTAGAACAGGTAGAGAATTGCGCCGAACAGCGCGGCGGTCAGTGCTGCGCATGGCGCTATGGCGGCCCACCACCAACCGAAGGCACGCCGGCGCGAAGCAACACCGACCACATGGTCGGTCATGTCCTGGTTATTGCTGCCAGGCAGCACGACTGGATCGAAGGCCCGGGGGATTGGGATGCCGCTGTTGATCACGCCTCACCAAGCGAGGGATTCTGGTTCTCGATCCTTGCCTCGTAGGTGACGCGCGGTTGCGTTCTCTGGTCCGCCAACAGTGCGTAATTGAGCGCACTATGCTTGCGCGCGACTACATCCGCATCCGACTGTGCCATGTTGCCGAAGGTGAAGGCCTGTGTAGGACACGCTGCCTGGCAAGCGGTGCGCACCTCATTGCCGCCGATCGGACGGTTCTGGATATCGGCGGTAATTCGCGCAGCGGCAATCCTTTGCACACAGAACGTGCATTTCTCCATGACACCGCGCGCGCGCACTGTCACATCGGGATTGCGTGCCACGGCAGAGCGGTGCTCCTCCTGAGCAAACGCATAGAAGTTGAAGCGGCGGACCTTATAGGGACAGTTGTTGGAGCAGAACCGCGTGCCGATGCAGCGGTTGTACACCATCACGTTCAGGCCCTCCTGATCGTGTACTGTCGCGCCGACGGGACAGACGATTTCGCATGGAGCCTGCTCGCAGTGCTGACAGAGTACCGGCTGGAAACGCACGCCTGGGGCTTCGATTCTACCTTCGTAATAGCGATCGATGCGTATCCAGTGCATCTCGCGCTCCTTGATCACCTGCTGCTTACCGACAACGGGAATATTGTTCTCGGCCACGCAGGCGACGACGCACGCGTTGCAGCCAATGCACGCGTTGAGATCCACGCTCATGCCCCATTCGGCTGGGCCAGGTGGCTTCCGCTGGTAGAGCGTTGGTGGTTCTGGTGGATCGGTAAACAGATGTTTGTCGGTGTTGAACTCCGCAAGCGTGGCGTGACGTGCGAATTCATTGCCGTCCGATTCCATCGCATTGTGATGTTCCGTGCAGGCAAGTCGTTCGCCGCCTTCGCCCTTGCGGATGTCCGGTGGATCCGCGAACCCGGTCAGTGGATAGAGGTTGAAGCCTGTCCCTTCGCCGACGCTGCCGACGACGCTGCGGCCAAATCCCAGCAATCCGACCGCGCAGTCCTCCGCC
>JBKPOG010000278.1:0-9292 GCA_046732975.1 Pseudomonadota bacterium | reverse complement strand
CATCGCGGATGTGGATGACGAGGTGTGTCGGATCTTTCCACTCGTAGCTGGTCGCAAGCACAGAGACGATGTTGAGTTTTGCGTCAATGTCGAACAGCTTATCGCATAGACCCGCGAACACGATGCGCCCGACATAGGAGGAGCCAAGCGTTGGATCGAGCAGATCGGGGTCCTCGCGCAACCCGACATGAAGGATTCGCTCTTGAGCCGCTGCCTGCACGGACAGCGTCGCGGAAAGGATCAAGCCGAGGGCTAGCCGGCGCATCAAAGCCTCCTGGTTACGTGGGCTGAACTATGGGCGCAGGAAGCTCTCGCCAGCAATGGCACATCGACAGTCAGTTCGAGTGCCCGCTACAGCAGGTCGGCAACCACTGCGCGATACCGCGTGATGGCTGCAAGATGCTCCGCTGCAGTTCGCCCGTCGATACGTTTGTGGTGACTGCTGGTATAGGTCGTGTGCGCCGTTACGTGGGTCACGCCGGCCTGCTTCCAGAACGCGAACTCGCGCCGCCAATCATCCTCGGTCCCGGCGAGCGATACCCAAACCTCGATCCCCATCTGCGCCGGATCACGCCCCGCTTCACGGGTAAGCCGGCGCAGCTTTTCGAACGCTGCAAGCGCCGCATCATTCGGCGGATAGGCAAGTGGCGTAAACCCGTCGCCATACTTCGCCGCGCGGCGAAATGTTGCCTCAGCGTGGCCGCCATACCAGATCGGCACGCGGCCTGAGGTCGGCCGCGGATTGATACCGGCATCCTCGATGCGATGAAAAGCACCACTGAAGGTGACGTGTTCCTGCGCCCACAGCGCCTGCATCACCTGCACCTGCTCTTCCGACCGCCGGCCGCGATTGTGAAAATTCTCGTTCAGGCCGACGAACTCCACTTCATTCCAGCCGACGCCAACCCCGAGGCGGAAGCGACCGCCGCACAGCACGTCCAGACTCGCGGCCTGCTTCGCCACCAGGACGGTCTGGCGCTGTGCCAGAATGAGTACGCCGACCGCGAAGCCGATGCGCTGGGTGCAGCCCGCGAGGAAGCCGAACAACACAAATGGATCGTGGTATGCATTGGCTGTGGTGCCGACCCGGCGGCCGCCGTAATCGGCCGCTGGATTGCCACCCAGCACGTGGTCGGGCGCCACCAGATATGCATAGCCGAGCTCTTCGGCGGCCTGCGCATAGTCGCGCACAATGTTGGACGCGGTGCCGATATCGACCACCGGCAGTGATGCACCGATCTGCATAATTTCTCTCCTCGTTTCGCCGCAGCGACGCTACATTGCGTTGCGCGTTCGATCGAATCCTGCCGCTGTGCAGGGCTGTGCGTTGACGTGATCGCGTATCCCGTCCAGCCTTCTGCTTCAATGCGAAGGAGGGAACGCTCATGCCGCTTCCGGCAGACACCGACGCCAGCACGCCCAAATTCCTGCGCGACAAGTATGCGATTGTCGGCGTTGGCGAGACGACCTACACGCGCGGTTCAGGCAAGACCACGCGCGCAATGGGCACCTTCGCGGTCCGCGCGGCTATGCAGGACGCTGGCCTGAAAGCGTCCGACATCGATGGCATGCTGTCCTACTCGGGCAATGATTCCACACCATCGCCATTTCTCGCCGGTGATCTTGGCATTCGCCTGAACTTCTTTATGGACGTGAACGGCGGCGGTTCTTCGACCGAGGCGCTGATCGGCATCGCGATCGGCGTGATCGAGGCCGGGCTGTGCAAGTGTGTGGCGATCTTCCGCTCGATGAACGGCTATTCGCAGGTCCGCATCGGCGGGACCGGGGCGCGCTCGGCCGCGCCGGTCAATGGTGATGCGCTGCACAGCCGCGCCTATGGCTGGCAAAGCGCAGGACAGATGTTCGCGCCGACCTTCATGCGCCATATGTATGAGTACGGCACCAAGCCCGAGCAGGTGGCGATGGTGAAGGTCGTGCATTCAGAGCACGCCTCGAACAACCCGAAGGCGTTCTATAAAAAGCGCTATACTGTCGATGACGTGCTGAACAGCCGGATGATCTGCAAGCCGCTGCACTTGCTCGACTGCTGCGTTGAAACTGACAATGCCACCTGCATCATCGTGACCAGAGCAGAGCACGCGCGCGACCTGCGCCACACACCGGCGCTGATCCGTGGTGTGGTTGGCCGCTGCAGCAAGCCGCGCACCGATATGCATTACCAGTGCGGACCGATCTCACGCGTCGCCGGCTACTATGCGAAGGACATCTTGTGGCCCAACTCCGGTGTTGGGCCGGAGGACATCGACGCTGTGGGCGCCTATGACGCGTTCACCTTCACCTCAATGCTGCAGCTTGAGGACTATGGTTTCTGCAAGAAGGGCGAAGGCGGAGAGTACGTCTCGTCCGGCATTACGCGGCTAGGCGGAAAGCGACCGCAGAACACCTCGGGTGGCCATCTTTGCGAAGGCTATACGCATGGCATGAACATGGTGATCGAAAACGTTCGGCAGCTGCGGCACGACGCTGACGACTACTGCCCAATCGGTCCAGATGGGAAACGCCAGCATACGTTCGATTATCGTGAGGGCGGCTGCCGTCAGGTGCGCAACATCGAAGTGACCGCCAATCTGGGCTGGGCCAATCCGATGACCGGATCGGCCATGGTCATGCGGCGCGGCTGAGGGGAGGAGCAACCATGTCGATTCGCGCCACTTACCTGGACATGCCGCTGTCGATCGACGATCTGGACGGCGAGAATCTGGAGTATTTCCGCCATTGCTCGGAGCACGACTTCCACCTGCAGCAATGCGATGACTGCAAGCTGTTGCGTTATCCGCCGACCACCGCATGCCCGTGGTGCACCTGTCTGACGTCCACTTGGACGCGGGTCGAGGGCAATGGCGAAGTATATTCGTACGAGGAGGTGCGCCACGGTATTCAGCCGGCGTTTCAGGCGCGTGTACCTTATATGGTGCTGCTGGTGGAACTCGACACGCAGAAGGGCAAGCCGACCGAGCACGAGGCACTGCGGGTCGTCGGCAACCTGACGACTGCAGATGGCACCCTCGCGCCGCCGGATGTCGTGAGGCGCGTCGGCATTGGGTCTCGCATGAAGATGGTGTTCAGTGACGTGTCGCCTGGCCTGTCGCTGCCGCAATGGACCATTGACGACCGCGCCTCCCAGCCAGCCGAGCCTTGGCGGTACCCCCAGGAATAAAAACCTAGAGAAGCTATTCCGCCGGCTCCTCTCGCAGCGGTTGGCGTAGGACACGCTGCTCCTGCCGGCGGGCATAGAGCCATGCAATAAGCAGCCCGGCCGCGACCGCGACGCAGATCGCCACTGCGGCGGGGCCGGCGAGCGCCTTGGCCTCGTGCCCCAGATAGTAGGCACCCGCCCCGTAAATTGCTGACCATGCGAGGCTGCCTGCGACGTTGGCGACCATGAAAGATGTGCGGCCCATGCGGTTCGCGCCTGCCAACAGTGCTGCCAAGGTCCTGAGTACCACCACGAAGCGGGAAATAACCACGACCTTCTCACCGTGACGGCGGAATAGCGCCCGACCGTAGGCGAGGCGGCGGGGCGTGAGACCAATGTGGCGGCCATAGCGCCGCAACAGGCGGTAGCCGAAAGCCCAGCCGATGCCGTAGCCGACCATCTGACCGATGATGGCGCCGATCGCGGCGGATAGCACGACGAAGAAAATATTCAGCTGATGCGTCGTGCCGGCGTAGACCGAAGCAGCGATCAGGAGCGTCTCGCCTGGCAAAGGCAGGCCGACGCACTCGAGTCCCACCACCAGCGCCACCACCACATTGCCATAGGCGTGGAGAAGCTGGATGAGATGGTGGTACGAGAAAAAATCCATCTCCGCTATTAAGCGGACGGGCCGTATGTAACAAGGTGTATCGCGGATGGTCAGCGGATTTGATGTTGTGGTGGTCGGTGGGGGGCATGCCGGTTGCGAGGCAGCCGCGGCGGCAGCGCGCATGGGAGCGCGAACGCTGCTGCTGACACATCAGCTCGACACCATCGGAGAGATGTCCTGCAATCCCTCCATCGGCGGCATCGGCAAGGGTCACCTGGTGCGCGAGGTCGATGCGCTAGACGGGCTGATGGGCCGCGCGGCCGATGCGGCGGGCATTCATTTCAAGCTGTTGAACCGCAGCAAAGGCCCAGCCGTGCGGGGGCCGCGGGCCCAGGCTGATCGCGCGCTTTATCGCCGAGCAATACAGCAGTTGTTGGCGGAGACTCCAGGACTGACGGTGATCGCCGGCTCGGCTGAGGATCTGCAAATTAGCGCCGACGGGCGAGTTAGCGGCATTCTGTGCTCCGACAGCGGGTTGATACCATGTGCTGCTGCGGTATTGACGACTGGAACCTTCCTGCGCGGTGTCATCCATATCGGCGACCAATCGCGCCCGGCTGGTAGGGTCGGAGAGGCACCCGCCATTGGACTGGCACAGACGCTGGCGCGGCTCGAGTTACCGCTTGGGCGGCTTAAGACCGGGACACCGCCGCGCCTGGATCGTAGTTCGATTGACTGGCACGGGTTGGCTCCGGACCCCGGGGACGCGATGCCGGAGCCGTTCAGCACCCTCACGGCGCGAATCAGTAATCCACAGACCGAATGCCGAATGACCAGGACCACGCCTGAGACGCATGCTGTGATCCGGGCCAACCTGCACCGCTCCGCGGTGTATGGCGGACACATCGCGGGAAATGGGCCGCGCTATTGCCCATCCATCGAAGACAAGATCGTGCGGTTTGCTGGCCGGGACGGCCACAACATCTTCCTTGAACCGGAAGGATTGGACGACAACACTGTCTATCCGAATGGTATCTCGACCAGTCTCCCCGCGGAAGTCCAGCTCGAGCTACTTGGGACAATTCCGGGTCTTGAACGGGCACGGATGATACGCCCCGGCTACGCGGTCGAATACGACTACGTTGATCCGAGGGCGCTGGCCCCCACTCTGGAGGTCCGCGCCTTGCCGGGGCTTTTCCTAGCCGGCCAGGTGAACGGCACGACCGGATACGAAGAGGCCGCTGCACAGGGTGTGCTCGCGGGTATCAACGCGGCACGGAAGGCAGCGGGCGGGATGGGCGCCACACTTGATCGCTCCGAGGCTTACATCGGGGTGTTGATCGACGATCTGACGACCCAGGGGGTGAGTGAGCCATACAGGATGTTCACGTCTCGCGCGGAATACCGGCTGACGCTGCGAGCGGACAATGCAGACCTTCGCCTGACGAGAAAGGGTATGGCCTGGGGTTGCGTAGGACGCGAACGAGCCGCCGCGTTCGTCGCACATGAGGCAGGTGTGGCAGCAACCATCCAGCAGGCGATGACTGATGGCGGCCCTCCAGCATGGTTAGCGCAACGCGGCATTTCGGTTCGTTCTGACGGGCGTTGGCGGTCAGTATTCGAGTTAGTGGGGCTTCCTGACGTGCCATTGCATGCTGTCGCCAACGCATTTCCCTGGCTCCAGGGTCTCTCCACCCGACACCTCAGCCACCTTCAGACCGAGTCTCGATACAAGGGCTATTTGGCGCGCCAGCAAGCCGACATACACGTTTTCCGGCGGGAGGAGGTGCTGCAGCTTGATGGCATTGCCTTTGCCGAGATCGGTGGCCTCTCGGCGGAGCTTCTGGCAAAGCTGGCGCAGACGCGGCCGGCCTCACTCGGTGCGGCGTCGCGCATTCAAGGCATGACGCCTGCCGCGCTAGTGGCGATCGCCGCACACGTTCACAAGCAGCAAAACCCCGCCTGAAGTGCGGCTTCAGGTTTCACGTGAAACACAAGAGGTGCTGCGCCAGTTCGCCGCCCTTTTGTTGCGCTGGAACCGCACCGTGAACCTGATTTCGCGCGCCGACGAACAGCATCTGTGGAAACGTCATATCGACGATTCGCTGCAGCTGCTCCCGCTCATGGAGCCCCTGCCCTCGCGCGCAATCGACCTCGGCTCCGGCGCCGGGCTCCCGGGGCTGGTACTTGCCTTGGCCAGTGGCGTCCACTTCGATCTGATTGAAGCCGATCAACGGAAATGCGCCTTTCTTCGCGAGGCCGCGCGAATTACCGGTGCCCCGGTTAAGATCCACGCTGTCCGAATCGAGGCCGCCTCTCTAACACCGGCCCTGTTGATCTCTGCCAGAGCCTTGGCACCACTGCCCAAGCTGCTGGAGATGGCCGCGCCGTTACTAGCAGCTGGAGGGCGGTGCCTCTTTATGAAGGGCGCAAATGTGGCCACGGAATTGACGCACGCGGGCGCAGAATGGCAGATGCAGGTTGAGCGAATCTCCAGCCGGACCGACCCAGAAGCTTGTGTCTTACGGATCTGCAATCCAACACGTGTTCTCTCCTCAGCCTGACGGCGCCTCGGCGGAACAAGCGCCAAGCGGAGTCCGTATTCTCGCGATCGCCAATCAAAAGGGTGGCGTTGGGAAGACAACCACCGCGATCAACCTGGCAACCGCTCTTGCCGCGATAGACGAAGGGATTCTGTTGATCGACCTCGATCCGCAGGGCAATGCCTCGACTGGACTCGGGGTACCACGTTCAGACCGGACCACAGGCAGCTATCGACTGCTTACCGGCGATGCCGGGCTTGGGGAGGTCGTGCGCGAAACGACGATTACTAACCTGTCTCTCGTCACCGCCGAGGCGGGACTGGCGGGCGCGGAAATCGAGCTCGTGGGCTTGGATCGGCGTGAGTTCCGTTTGCGTGATGCCCTGGCTCCGCTGCGCACAGGCCCTTCGCCATACCAGTTCGTGCTGATCGATTGCCCCCCGAGCCTCGGCTTGCTGACGCTCAACGGACTCGTTGCGGCTGATGCAGTACTGGTGCCGCTGCAGTGCGAGTTCTACGCGCTGGAGGGCATCAGCGGTCTTGTTCGCACCATCGATATGGTCAAGCGGGGTCTCAACCCGGGCCTGCGCCTGCAAGGAATTGTCCTGACAATGTTTGATAGGCGTAACAATCTGTCGGATCTGGTCGCAGCGGATGCCCGCGGCTTCTTCGGAGCGACGGTTTACGAGACGGTTATTCCACGCAATATTCGCATCTCAGAGGCGCCGAGCCACGGCAAGCCGGTCTTGTTGTACGACTTTCGTTCTCCCGGAGCCCAAGCCTACGTGCGGCTTGCGGGAGAACTCATGCGCCGGGAGCGAGCGCAGCCATGACGGCACGGCGGGAAACAGGGCCGCGCCTCGGTCGAGGTTTGGCGGCCCTTCTTGGCGATGCCGCCGTCCAAACCTCGCCGCCTGAAGCGTCCTCATTGCGTCAAGTGCCACTCGATCTGTTGGAGCCAAATCCCTTTCAGCCACGCAGCAGCATCGATCCGTCCGCGCTGGACGAGCTCGCCCAATCCATTCGGCTTCGGGGCGTCTTACAGCCTCTGGTTGTCCGCCCGCATCCAGAAAAGCAGGATCGATACCAAATCGTGGCGGGCGAGCGCCGGTGGCGAGCCGCAGGGGTTGCCGGGCTCCACGAGATCCCCGCATTGGTCAATCCCATGACCGACACTGAGGCCGCTGCTGTTGCCTTGGTCGAGAATCTGCAGCGCCAGGACCTTAACCCAATTGACGAAGCCGAGGGCTACAATCGCCTGCTGACGCAGTTCCAGTTTACCCACGACGCGCTGGGCCAATCGGTGGGGAAGTCGCGCAGCCACATTTCCAACGCACTACGGCTGCTGAACCTGCCCGAGGAAGTCAAGGACGCCGTCCGCAACGGGGACATATCCGCTGGACATGCGCGAGCATTGTTGGCGCATCCATCTCCCGAAACAGGGCTGCGGGAGGTGCTGAACCGTCAACTGTCGGTGCGGCAAACCGAAGCATTGGCAGCCCGCCCACCATCTGCCGAGCACACAACGGCCAACGATCTGCAATCGCAACATGACCCCAATGCCGGCCAGTTGGAACGGACCCTCAGCGAGCAGCTTGGCCTGACCGTGAAGGTCACATTCAACGGCAAACGCGGTGTCATTCAGTTCCACTATACGGACCTGGAACAACTTGACCATTTACTCGGCCGCATGGGCCTGTCGCAGTAAAACTCAATAAAGGCCAGTATACCGGCGGCCCAATGCCCCGACCGTTGTTCCCCCGTGACACTGGTATTGATGGATTGCGTTCTTTGAGGAGTGAGTTCTGAGCTGCGCAGCATGCACCAACAATGGCCTCGTAGCTGCCGTCAACGTAAAGTGCCGAAAATTCTGCCTGAGGAAGTGCCAGAGGAGTCCTACGAGCAGCAAGGGGCGCTGCTCCTGCCGCCTAGCAACTGCCGCCTAGCAACCGCTCCGACAGCTGAAGCGTTTGCTTGGCCACCAACTCAGGAGAGACCAAAATGTCCAGCACGACGACAGAGCAGCCAGCCACCGATGAAACCTCGCAGCTGATCGCGTCCGACAAAGTCGAGGGAACCGCGGTCTACAACCGAAACGGCGATCGCCTTGGGTCGGTCTACAACTTCATGGTGAACAAACGCTCAGGCCAGGTTGCCTATGCCGTCCTTTCCTTCGGAGGCTTCCTCGGGATCGGCAGCAGTTATCACCCGCTGCCCTGGAACGAATTGACCTACGATACGTCGCTCGGCGGCTACGTGGTGAACCGCAGCAAAGAGCAACTCGAGGGCGCGCCCGCCTATTCGAGTTCGGAGCTGCAGTCGTGGGACGATGCCGTCTACAGCGGTCGCGTCGATGATTATTACAATGGGTTGGGCGGCGGTCGGATGGCGCAGCCTTAAGTTTGCCACGCCGCACGGCTTGTGAACACAGGCCGTGCGGCGTTTATAATGGGGCCGTTTGCGGATGAAAGGAAGATCTCGTGGCTGAAGTGACAATTGAGGTAAGGCCGAACGGTCCATACATCATCAACGGCCCGATCGAAGTACGCGACACCAACGGCGACGTGGTGCCAACGCAGACTAGGACAGTGCTGTGCCGCTGCGGTGCTTCCACCAAGAAACCGTTCTGCGACGGCACTCATTCGAAGATCGGTTTTCAGGCCGCTGCGCAGGCCGTCCCCGGTTCAGCTGAAACCAGCTGAACGGCATTACAGATGTGTAGCCCGGTCGTTCCGCGCCGAAGGGCGTGATCTTCATCAACCAGGCAAGCCTAGGCAATTCGCACGAAGCCGAACCTGATCGAAGTCACCCTGCGGCACCTACTGCTGTGAGCACTCCTACATAGAGATCAGATGCTACTGGCTGACTGCTTGTTCCGTAGTCTCTCCCACGGTGTCACCGGATCAAGGCGGGCAACGCGTCGGCTACTCTCCCATACCTCGACCGCAGCCGCGAAGTTTTCCGCGCCCTTGCTGGCCATTGC
>JBKPOG010000277.1:0-13412 GCA_046732975.1 Pseudomonadota bacterium | reverse complement strand
TCGTCCAGCGGCGGATGATCGGCAGGTTCCTTCACCACCAGCTTTTGGCCATCGCGCGCAAAGTCCAGCTTCTGATCGCCACGTTGCACGTCCACTGACGCTATCCGCGCGTGGTCGATGTTCATGATATCGCGCTCGAGCCACTGTTGCGGATCGGCATCCACTTGCAGGCTGCCCTCGGCTAGCCAGGTCTGGTTGTCCTCGGGCCGACGCACATAGACCTGCTCAGGCACATTGCCCTGAGTCCGAACGCGACGATGGCCGACAATCAGAGCCACGATCGGCTTGCCGGAGGCGTCGAGCACCCGCAGAAGATTGGAGGTTGCCGCTTTCTCATTGGCATCTTCCAGGCCGAGGCGGTTGAACTGCGCGGGGTCGGTGGTTCGCGGTTCGACCAGTCGCAACTCGGTCAGCGCCGTCAGCATGCCACGCAGCTTGCTAGGCTGTACCGGGTACCCACCGCGATCGGCCAAACCCCAGCTGTCGCCGTGCCTGGCGATTGTGGTGGTGTTGTCCTGGTGCACGACCTCGATCCGGGCTGCGTCCTGCAGCTTGGGCGCGAGATCGGGAAACATCAGCTTGCCGCCGCTGTAGGCTTGCTGCTCGCTGGGCTCTTCCCGCGTGCCGAAATACCAACCGCCGGCCACGGCGAGAACGCCGATGATGACGAGGGCGATGAGGGTGCGAGGCCTCATGAACGATTCCCCCTGCCCCTGGCGGTGCCACTTCCCATCATGCGCGGGCCCTCGCGCGGCGGCGGCGGCGGGCGATTCCCAGGACGATCGCAACTATCGCAACCAGCGCCGGCACCAGCACGATGTTGAACACGCGCAGCCCGGTCTCCAGACGCGAAATATCGCGGTTCAGATCGTATTGCACCGCGCGCAACTGCTGGCGCGTATCAACGATATCCTTGCGCGCCGCATCGATTGCTGCCCGTTGCTCTGGCGTGATCACCGCCGCTGCGGTCGCCTGTTCATTGCCGCTTGGGCCTTGGCGTAGTGTCCGAAGTTGCTTTTCGGTGTCGTCCAGGTGCTTCTGCAACGCCTGCTGGGTCTGACGGAACTTTGCTTCCGCCTCACTCTGCATCGCGTTCACCAGTACAAAAGGATGATTGCTGTCGCCACGCGAACGCAGGCCGATCAGCGCGTCACCGCCCGCCAGCGTGCCCACCAGGTTGGCGACAAAGGGCCCGTTGTCGCTGAACGGCATTGCCGTCTGCTGGCCAAAGAAGTCGGAGATCCGCACCCAGAACCGATCCGCCAAAACGTCGCTGTCGGCCACCACCACGAGGTTCGCAGGACCATCGGTCTGCGCCTTGTACTCGGGGAAATTCTCCGGCCGTTTCTGATCCTTCGCGAGTTCGGGCGGTGCGGTAAACGCTGACTTCAGCACGCCGTGAATACGTGCGGCGATCACGCGCGGGCCGCCTTCCGGCTTGAAGTTCGCCAGCACCTTGGCGGGATCGGGCATCTTCACTTGATCGACCGGGATGTCTCCCGAGCGCGGACTGCTGCGCAGCAGCGGGGTGAACTCGATGGCTCTGTCCGGTGCCTTGCTGATCGAACCCGACGAGGCGACGGTGACCTGTTGCAGGTCCGCAGTGGCCGGATCTTCGTGGTTGATGCCGTCGCGGATGTTGAACCAGGCGACATAGTTTACCGCCTGCACACGGTCCTCGCCGGCACGCACCCGCCAGGCGCCGGTGAGATCGCCGACCACCTTTGTTGGGTCAAACTGGATACCCCAGGCGTCGAACAATTTCTTCAAATTCGAGCTGGCATCGGTCGGCGGCGCACCACCCGGCGTGGGTGACGAGGCCATCGCCTCACTCCATGGATCCACCATCACCATCAGCCGACCGCCCCGCATGACGAACTGGTCGATCGCGTACGACGTCGCGTCCGACAGGTTCTGCGCCTCGGCCACCAGCAACACTTGAATGTCGGGATCGATCACCTGCGCGTCGGTGCTGACCGTCTTCACCTGATTGGTTTGTCGCAGCTGCATGATCGAAGCATAGGGCTGTCCGCCCTGAACCTGCTGTCCGCGCATCGCCATCATCATCATGCGCGGATCGCCATCGACCGGCAGCGACGACATCACGCCAACGACTGGCCGCTTTGGGTTCGACAGATCGTAGATCAGCTTGGTCAGGTCGTATTCGAGGAAACGTTCACGCTCCGGCTGGAAGAAGGCGATGGTGCGCTCATCGTCCTCTTGGTCGCTGCCGGCGAGACCGAAATAGACCTGCGTTCCGCCCTGATCGACCGGCACGCCTTGCAGGCCATAGGAGAGCGCACGATCTTCTGTGTCGCTGAACGGTTCGGGATCGTAGAACTGCAGACGGATCTTGCCGCCGGAGACCGCAGCATACTGGTTCAGCATCTCGCGCACATGGTCGGCGTAGGCGCCGTAAACCGGCACCGTGGCGCCTAGCTTGCGAGAATAGAACAGCCTGAGCGTGATCGGCTCCTTCAGGCCTTGCAGAATCTGCCTGGTGCCTTTCGACAGCGTGTAGATGCGGTTCTGCGTCAGGTCGACATGCACGTTCGCCAGCCGCGCATCGGCGAACATGTTGATGCCGACCACAATTGCAAAGACCGCCACAACACCGACAATCGAGAACCAAATGCGTCGTCGCATGGCTCAGTCTGCCTTCCGTTGCTCGACCAGCACGGCGTTGAGGAACAGCCAGAAGCCGATGAAGGTGGCAAAGAAGATCAGGTCGCGCACGCTGACGATGCCGCGGGTGAAGTCTTGATAGCGGTCTATCACCGCAATGCGGCGGGCGATCTCGGCGAGCACTGGTGTATTGCGCGACAGGAAGTCGGTGACCACAGGATAGGACGCGACGGCGAACACGAAGCACACGGCGACAGCGAGGACGAATGCGATGACCTGATTTTTGGTCAGCGCGGACATTGCCGCGCCGACGGAGAGGAATGCGCCGGCCACCAGCAGCGAGCCGACATAACCCGAGGCGATCACGCCATTGTCGGGATGACCCAGGATGTTGACGGTGATGACAAAAGGGAAGGTCAATACCAGCGCGATGGCACAGAACGCCCAGGCCGCCAGGAACTTCCCCAACACCGCCTGGGTTTGCGTGATCGGAAGCGTCAGCAGCAATTCAATCGTGCCAAGCCGGCGCTCCTCCGCCCAAAGCCGCATAGTGATGGCTGGTACCAACAGCAGAAACACCCATGGAATGAAGGTGAAGAACGGATTGAGGTCGGCCTGGCCGCGGTCGAAGAAGCCGCCCAGGTTGAAGGTCAGCGCGCCTTGCAGCACCAGGAAGATGACAATGAACACGCAAGCAACCGGAGTGGCGAAGTAGCCGGCGAGTTCGCGCCGCGCGATGATGACCACATTGCGCATGCTCAGGCCGGTTCCATTGTCAACTGCCGGAACACGTCATCGAGCTTGCCGGAGGGATGTCGCCCCTGCAGCTCCGCCGGTGTGGCGTCCGCCACGACCTGTCCCGACGCGATGATGATGGCGCGCGTGCACACTGCATCGACCTCTTCCAGGATATGCGTCGATATGACGATCGCCTTTTCGGGCGCCATCTGCGCGATCAGTGTACGGACCTCGTGCTTCTGATTGGGATCCAGGCCATCGGTTGGCTCATCCAGGACGAGAACCGGCGGATCGTGCAACAGCGCCTGAGCGAGCCCGACGCGGCGCTTGAAGCCCTTCGACAGAGTTTCGACGGGCTGCAGCAAAACGCTGTCCAGCCGCGTCAACCCGACCGCTCGCTCGACGCGCTGCAGCAGGTCGCGGCCGGTGAAGCCACGCACCTTGGCGCAGAAGGTCAGGAAGGCAGTGACCGTCATTTCGGGATAGGTCGGCGCACCCTCCGGCAAGAAGCCGAGAACGCGGCGCGCTGCCACCCCATCCGTCTGCACGTCGTGGCCGCAGATGCGGGCGGTCCCAGCAGTCGGGATCATGAATCCGGCCAACATGCGCATTGTGGTTGATTTTCCGGCGCCGTTGGGGCCGAGGAAGCCCAGGACCTCGCCACGCGCGAGATTGAAGCTGACGTGGTTGACGGCGGTGAAGCTGCCGAAGCGCTTGGTCAGGCCATTGATCTCGATCAGCAAAGGTTGTTCTGCCACGCTTGCCGGCATTTCCTCGTTCCCCCGTCGGCCGGCGGAATAGCGGAATTTCGAGGCAATGCAAGTCGAAGTGGCGCGGATGACAAAGGCTTAACAGGCCGGTATGGTGCATCGCAACGCAAGAGCAGACGGAAAGGACGCTCGATGCCTTTGGAGTCGATTGAGCAAAGAATCGATACGGATCTCGCTGCTGTCCAATGGCAGGCGCGGGTGGATCTGGCGGCGGCCCATCGTCTGGCGGTGATGCATGGATTCCATGAGGGCATCTTCAATCACCTGACACTGCGGGTGCCTGGACGCAACGATCGCTACTATCAGATCCCGTTCGGGCTGCACTGGTCGGAGGTGACCGCAAGCTCCTTCATGGAGGTTGGCTACGACGGCACGCTGCTATCCGGGGAGGGCGATATCGAGCGCTCGTGCTACTGCATCCACGCGCCGATGCACCGGCTGCTGCCTAATGCCGCCGCGGTGTTTCACACGCACATGCCGTATGCGAGCGCCCTGGCCCGACTGGAAGATCCGCGCATCCTGCCCATCGGGCAGACTGAACTCGGCATCATGATGGTGACCGCCTACGACAACACCTACACGGGTTTGGCGTTCGACCCCGCCGAAGGTGAGCGTCTTGCTGGTGTGATCGGCGACAAGCACGTGCTGATGATGGCGAGCCACGGCGTAGCCACAGTGGGCACCTCGGTGTCGCAGGCGTTCGACCTGCTGTACTACACCGAGCGCGTCGCACAGGTGCAGTTGCTCGCCATGTCGAGTGGCCGCCAACTCAGGTTCCTGTCGGACGATGTGATCCAGGAGACCTTCGCCGCCTACCGCAACGGCGAACACTACGGTGGCCGGCCACCGTGCGATTGGCACTTTGCGGCGTTGAAGCGGATGCTCGACCGCCGGGAGCCGGACTACAAGGACTGAGAGGACAGCAGCGCTAGGTCAGTGTTCCGCCTGACAGGTCGCTGGTCTTCTGGTTCAGGCTCTGGATCAGAGCCTGCGCGCCACCGCGGGCAACCAACCGACGAAAGTCTGAGCGTTGGACTGCGACCTGGCTGATGGAGCCATCTGCCAACACATCCACAGCCTTCCATCCACCAGACGTCCGGCGCATCACGTAGTCAAGTTCGTGCGAGGTGCCCGACCCTGAGACGATCTTCGTCTGCACCAGTTGTTCGCCGTTCGGCAGGCTCTTGGTATCCGGTTGGATATCGAAACTCTGGCCATTGTAGTTGTCGAAGCCGTTAACATACTTCGCAACCGTGTAACGCCGGAAGGCGGAAAGCAGGGTGCTCTGCTGGTCGGCTGGCAGAGTCGACCATGGCGGTCCCACCGACAATTGCAGCAGCGCCGACAGATCGAAGGCGCGGTCCACTTCCGGCGTGAGCATTTGAAATCGTTGCGGGAATGGAGTGCTTGAGCCCGCGCGCATAATGCGCAGCAGACCGTCGGACAATTGGCGGATTGGTTGCACGGCGCCTGGGTCAGCTTTCGCACCAGGCACAACGAACGCCGCGCCCGCGATGGCGAGAGCGGTTCCGAGACAGCGCCGGCGTCCAATGAGGGCTAGCGACATGATATGTTCCTCGATCCGCTGATATGCGAGAACCGCCCCGCTCCAGAGTGAAACGTCTCGCTTATCCCTTCGTTGATTGCGCGGTCAACCAGACGGCGCAGGTGGCAGAAATGTGGTGTCGGGCGTAGCGCATGCGCGACGATCCGGCATCGTTCAGGTCACGATCCCGTGCCCGTTGCTTGGCAGGAAAGGTAGCGCGTGCCGCTGCAAACCTCGATGCTCGCCCTCGCCGATGGTGCGACGAACGGTCTGGGTCTGTTCAGGCGGCCGCTACGGCCCGAGGCGCTGCTAGGGGCCGCGCGGCGGCGAAGCGGGTTGGATGAGTTTGGTGATACGGAGTTTCTCGATCCGCTGCAGCGCTTGCTGACCGCGTGTCACGAGGAAGCCAGTCTCTCCCTGGTGGGGCGGTTCGCGACGCGGTGGGACGTCGTGCGGTTTCTCGGCAATCTGCTGCGCCTGCATGACGAGGAGCGGCGCGCGCCGGCCCTCGTGCAGCAGCATATCGACCGCCCAATATTCATTACCGGGCTGCCACGCAGCGGCACCACCTTCCTGCACCGGCTACTGCTCGAGGACAGGGACAACCGCGGCCCCCGCGTGTGGCAGACCATCGCCCCCTATCCGCCGAAACGGGGTCCGGATCATCGGGTGCGTCACGTCTCGCGGCAGCTTCGGGCGTTCGAACGGCTGGCCCCTGAGTTTCGTGCCCTGCATCCGCTGGATGCCGAGTCCCCGCAGGAGTGCAGCGAGATCACGGCACACGCATTTCGCAGCCTGCGGTTCGACACGACCTATCGCATCCCAAGCTACCGCCGGTGGCTTGATCGCGCCGGGCATCTACCGGCGTATCAGGTGCATCGTCGTTTCCTGCAGCACCTGCAGCATCAGGCACCCGGCGGCCGCTGGGTGCTGAAATGCCCGGATCATCTGTTTGCACTGGAGGCATTGCGCAGCGTCTACCCGGACGCGCGCCTCGTGTTCGTCCACCGCGATCCGGTCAAGGTGCTGCTATCGGTGGCCAAACTGACCGAAGTCCTGCGGCGACCGTTCACGCGGCGGCTCGACCCGCAGGAGATCGGGCGGCAGGAAAGCGCGCGCTGGTGGGAGGGCACGCAGCGCATGGTGGCTGTCGGTGACGACGCAGGCCTTCCGGACCCAATTCACCATGTCCATTACGCTCGGCTTGTGGCCGATCCCGTCGGGACCGTGGCTGGCCTGTACCGGCACTTTGGTCTCGAGTGGGCGCCGGATGTGGCAGACGCCATCGCAAGCTTTGCCGCCGCGGTGCCACGGGGCGGCTACGGCCCCCGGAACTATCGCTTCGAAGACCATGGCCTGAACGCCGACGCTGAACGGGACAAATTCCGCTTCTACGTGGAGCGGTTCGGCATCCCGTGACCGCCCTAGGCACGCCAGAGCGGCTTGTTTGCCTCCGCCTCCGCCTCGGCAAAGCTGACGCCGATGTCCTTCAGCATATGGCTGTCGAGCTGGGCGATCCGCTGGCGGGAGCGGTAACGCCGCCAAGCCGAGCGGAGGCTCACCCAAGCCGAGGAGCCTGGCGCCACCAGCACGTGAGGCTGCGGCATCCGAGTTGGATTGGCAAAGAGCAGGCGGTTCGACATCGGACCTTCCTTACGCTGGGCAGACAGGTTGCCGCCGGCCGAAAAATCAGTAAAACGAATTGCCTTGATGCCAGTGATGAAAATTTCTGATGACCACGCCCGCACCGCACCACCTCGACACTGACCTGCTGCGCGCCTTTGTGCTGATCGCCGAAGGACACAGCTTCACCCAGGCGGCCGCGCGCGTTGGGCGCACGCAGTCCGCCGTGTCGATGCAGGTGAAGCGGCTGGAGGAGATCCTGGGCCAGCCCGTCCTGACGCGCGGCAAAGGTGGCAGCGTCGAGCTGACACCGCATGGCCATTATCTGCTTGGCCGCGCCCGGCAAATCCTGACGTTGAATGATGAGGTGCTGACCACATTCCGGGCGCCCCAGATCGCCGGGCGGGTGAGGCTGGGATCACCGGATGACTACGCGTTCGCCTATCTGCCGCTGGTCCTGAAGCGCTTTGCCGAGACACACCCTGCCGTGCAGGTCGACGTGGTCTGCTCGCCATCCTCCGAGCTGATGCACCGGATCAAGGGCGGCGAGCTTGACCTGACGCTCATCTCCAAAGGCCACGGGCTGCCGGACTGGCAGGAGGTGCCGTTGTGGCGTGGGCCGCTGGTCTGGGTGACTTCGACGCGCTACGCACCGCACCGACAGGACCCGCTTCCGCTGGCGTTGGCGGACCGCAGCCCGTTCCTGGCGCGCGGTCAGGACTGCGAATGGGCGGGTGCGGCGGTGCGTGCACTGGAGCAGGCCGGGCGACGCTACCGGATCGCCTATACCTCCGCTTCGCATATCGGCACCCACGCGCCGGTGCTGGCTGGGCTGGCAGTGACCGTGTCCACCTTGTCTTGGCTGCCCGATGGCCTGCGCGCCATGCGACCTGAGGAGGGCATGCCGACGCTGCCGGACTTCGGCATTATGCTGATCAAGGCGAAGCGGCCGCCGCAGCCGGTGACCGACGCACTGGCCGCGCATATCGAGGAGAGCTTCGCGCTGGAGGCGGGCCGTATGATGGCTGCTGAGTAGGTCGGTCTACCGTACGCGCAGGTGGAACAGCGGACGACGGTTGGGCTGTGTCGTCACCACCGCGACCGGCCGAACCGGCTCCGTATCGGGCAGGGTGATCTCGAAGCGCTGGACCAGCAGGGCGAGTGCCAACGTGGCCTCGGTGAGCGCGAACTGTGCGCCAACGCAGACTCGTGGACCGGCGCCGAACGGCATATAGGCGAAACGCGATGGGGGCGGTTCATCCGGCATGAACCGATCCGGATCGAACGCATTGGGATCCCGCCATAGGCGCTGGTGCCGGTGCAGCACCCAGGGTGCGATCATCAGCACCGAATGGCGCGGGAGGTCGATCGCCCCCGCACGATCCGCCTTGATGGCCTCGCGCACCAGGGTGAAGGCGGGCGGATACAATCGCAGCGCCTCGTTGAGCACCGCACGGGTGCGGACTAGTCCTGCAACAGCATCCATCGCGCGGTCCGGCGCTATCGTCACGCCGTTAGCCTCGTCGGCCACGCGCCGCTGCTCGTCCGGCGCGTTGGCCAGCAGGAACAGCGACCAGAACAGCGCCACCGCAGTCGTCTCATGGCCCGCAAGAATCAAGGTGGCGATCTGGTCGCGCAGTTGTTCGGAGGAAAAACCCTTGCCGGTCTCAGGGTCGCGCGCGGCGTGCAGCAGATCGAACAGGTCGCGCGGCGTATCGGTGGCGGGTTCGGCAAGCCGCGCCTGCATGATCTCGGTCATCAGCGACATCCAGCGATGCCGAAAACGCCGCCGCCCGACATCGCGCAAGGTCGGGATCGTCGGCGGGAGCGCCATGTCCCACAGCCGCGGTCGGGCGTAGGTCACCCCGTATTCGTTCAACATCCGCCGCATCACTGCGACGTAATGCCGCATCTCCAGCGAGAACATTGACCGACCGGCAATATCGAGCGCGAGGGTTTGCATCGCCGCCAGCAGATCGAGCGGCTGGCCCGCCTGGGCGTCGAGCACGGCGAGCGCTTCCTGCGTGCAGGCAACGATATGGCGCCCCAGGACCGGCAGGCTGCGCGGCGCGAGCGCGGGGCCGATGATGCGGCGCTGGCGTCGCCAATCCTCGCCCTCGCTGAGCAGCAGACCGTAGCCGGTGATCGGCCGCAGGATCCGGATCGAGGCGGGCGAGCGTCGATAGTTCGTCGGGTTATCAACGAGGATGTGGTGAATCGCGTCCGGCTCGTTGATCAACAGGTGGGTGCGGCCGAAGAAGCGATGGCTCAGCACCTGTTCCTGGTAGGCCGCCTCGGTCCACATGGACAGTGCATTGGTGCGCACCGAGCGGAGGAACGCGAAGAAGCCCAGCGGCTGGGTCGGCCGCGGCGGGACCGGCGGGATCAGAAGATTGCGCTGAGCGATATCCATGCCGCGACGCTCCCATCAAGGGACAAAGATCATGAATATGTAGCTGGCGAACAGCACAAGGTGAACGCAGCCTGACAGCAAGTTGGTGCGTCCCTGGCCGTACGTCAGCATGGCGACCAGGAAGGACAGGCCGAGCATGACCGTGGGGCCGGTATCGATCCCCAGCGCAAGCGGCTGGTGCAGCAGTGTCGCGATGACGGTAACCGACGGGACAGTAAGGCCGATGCAGGCGACGGCGCTGCCCAGCGCGAGGTTGATACTGGTCTGCAGCTGATTGCGGCGTGCTGCGCGCAGTGCGGTCGCGGATTCCGGCAACAGCACGATCAAAGCGACGATCACCCCTGCAAGCTTCAGCGGCGCGCCGCTCGCCTGAATACCGTGCTCGATCAACGGTGCGAGCTGTTCGGCAAGCAGAATTACGGCAACCAGGGAGACCATCAGCAGCCCACCGCTGACGGCCCCAAGCCTGGTAGAGGGTGTTGGGTGAGCATCGTCTTCAACGGCGCCGGCAGGAAGAAAGTACTCTTGATGGCGGACGGTCTGCACGAATAGGAACACGAGGTAGAGGGTGAAGCAGGCGGTTCCCACAAACACCAGTTGCAACGGCGAGTAGAAAGGCCCCGGCGTGGTGATCGTGTGGTTTGGCAGTACAAGGACCAGCACAGCCATCGGCATCAGAACGGCGAGAAACGCATTCGCACCCTGCGTCTGGAATTCCTGCTCGCGATGACGCAGCGTTCCCGCGACGATGCACGCGCCGGCCAGGCCGCTGAGCACCAACATCAGCACGGCGTGGACTGCGTCACGCGCCAGCGTCGCGCTCGGTTCGCCGGTCAGCATCATCGAGACGATCAGCGACAGCTCGATGATCGTGACAGCCAGCGTAAGGACCAGAGTGCCATAGGGTTCGCCAAGCCAGTGCGCGATGATCTCGGCATGATGTACAGCAACAAGTACCGAACCGATCAGGAAGATCGCCGACACGGCGCCGAGTGCCCAGGATTCGCTGTGGCCGATGATCAGTGCGGCCAATAGCGCGAGGATCGGCACGATCCAGCTATGGATCGGAACGCGATTGACATGCGGATCGGCCATGTACGGGTACCCCTCTGATACGCCAGCGTCTGGCAGTCCAGCTACTGATCAGTATAATCGTGTCGTCCGAACCGGACCGAGCCTGGCGCAAGAGCCGGATGAGGGGGCTCATCCGGCTCTGACCTGTTATTCTACCGCGTGATTCAGACCTCCGGCGATTCCGCCTGCGGCCATCACGCTCGAGGGGAGTGGAGCATGAGTTTGAAGGGAGCAGGCTATATCGTCGGTGCGTACGAGCACCCGACACGAAGGGCAACCGACAAATCGGTGGCGTTGCTGCACACCGAATGCGCGAAGGGCGCGCTGGAGGATGCCGGCCTGACCAAGGACGATATCGACGGGTATTTCTGCGCCGGCGACGCGCCGGGTCTCGGCCCGCTGTCGATGGTCGATTACATGAACCTGCGCTGCCGGCACGTGGATTCCACCGATGTCGGTGGCTCATCCTATCAGGTCGCGGTCGGTCACGCGCTGGAATCGATCGCCGCCGGTCGCTGCAGCATCGCACTGATCACACTCGCCGGCCGGCCGCGCAGCGAGGGCATGGCAACCGGAACCGCGACGCGTGCTGGCAATGTCGCTCAGCCCGACGTGCAGTTCGAATACCCCTATGGCCCGACCGTGGTGAACATGTACGCGATGTGCGCCGCGCGCCACATGCATGAATATGGTACGACCAGTGAACAGCTCGCCTGGATCAAGGTGGCAGCGTCGCAGCACGCACAGCACAATCCGCATGCGATGCTGCGCGATGTGGTGACGGTCGAGGACGTGGTGAAGTCGCCGATGGTCTCGACGCCGCTGCACCGGCTGGACTGCTGCGTGATCAGCGACGGTGGCGGTGCGCTGATCGTGGCGAAGCCGGAGATCGCGAAGAGCCTGAAGCGCCCGCTGGTAAAGGTGATCGGCGTCGGCGAAGGCCCCAAGGGGCAGATGGGTGGCGACGTCGATCTGACCTATTCCGGCGCTCGCTGGTCCGGGCCGCCCGCGTGGGAAATGTCGGGGGTCAAGCCGTCCGACATCAAGTACGCATCGATCTATGACAGCTTCACCATCACCGTGCTCATGCAACTCGAAGACCTGGGCTTCTGCGAAAAAGGTCAGGGTGGCAAGTTCGTGTCTGACGGCAACCTGATCTCCGGCGTTGGCAAGCTGCCGTTCAATACGGATGGCGGCGGATTGTGCAGCAACCATCCAGCCAATCGCGGCGGCATCACCAAGATCATCGAGGCGGTGCGTCAGCTGCGCGGCGAAGCGCACCCGTCGGTGCAGGTGAAGAACTGCAACCTCGCGTTAGCGCATGGCACCGGCGGTTCGCTGGGTACACGGCATTGTGGCAGCACAGTCATTCTGGAGCGGGAGTGATCGACATGGCTTATGTTCAGCGCAAGATCTCCTTCGCCGGCGCGCCCGACACCAATCCGGAAACCAAGCCGTTCTGGGATGGCTGTGCCGCGGGCAAGTTCCTGATCCGCCGTTGCACGTCATGCAAGAAGGCGCACTGGTATCCGCGCGAATTGTGCCCGTTCTGCTTTGGCACCTGCGCTTGGGAAGAAGGATCCGGCAAGGGCAAGATCTATTCGCTCAGCGTGATGAAGCGCGCCGAGGTGCCCTTCGCCATGGCGTATGTGGAGTTGGCGGAGGGGCCGAAGATGATGACCAACATCGTCGATTGCGACCTCGACGCGCTGAAGATCGGGCAGGATGTGAAGCTGAAGTTCGTACCGACTGAGGGCGGGCCTCCGGTGCCGATGTTCACACCAGCGTAAACGGGCTCCGTCATGGCCGGCCACCGTGCCGGCCATCCGTTGCAGCACATCGCCGCCACTGATGGCCGGGACAGAACCCGGCCATGACGGTTTGGCTCAGGTTACCTTCACAAGCTTCTGCAGGCTGCGCAGGTTGTCGGGTCGCGGTTGGCCGGGAAACAGCGAGGGCCAAGACGCGACCGACACTTCGCCGATATAGATGTCGCCGCGCGAATCAACCGCAATGCCGTGCGGCGACATGAACTGGCCTGGCGCCTGGCCGTGCGGGTTGGTCTCGGAACCGAGCCGCGCCAGCAGCTTGCCCTCTTTGGACAATATGCTGATCCGCGGGCCAAGGTTCGGGAACCCGCGGTTGGAGCCAAGGTATGGCCCGACCTCGCCAATGAAGCAGAGCGGACAGCGTCCTGTTGTCATGTGCAGCGCACTCGGCCGATGCACCACGTTGCACCAGCCGGTCTCGAACCGGCCGTTGCCATCGAACACCTGTACGCGGTGGTTTTCGCGATCAGCGACATAGACCCAGCCGTCGGCGTCACAGTGGATGTTGTGCGGCAGGTTGAATTCGCCTTCGCCGATGCCGCACTTGCCCCATGACATCAGGTATTTGCCATCGGGCGGATACTTGTGCACCTGCGCGTTGCCATAACCGTCGGTTACGTAGATCTCCCCCTTCGGCGACAAGGCTGTGTGGGTGCAGCGGCAAAACGGTTGTCCGCTCATGAACGGCGCCGGCTTGCCGGGCGTGCCCAAGGTCATCAGCACCTTGCGGTCGAGCGTGCATCGCCGCACGCAATGCGCGCCGTCATCGGTGAGCCAGATTGTCTGTTCCGGAT
>JBKPOG010000276.1:0-6933 GCA_046732975.1 Pseudomonadota bacterium | reverse complement strand
GGAGTCGGCCGAGATCATGGCCAAGCTCGGCTTCGGCATGATGGTAATCATGCAGAATGAATGGCCGAAGGCAGCCGCCGATATCGAAAACTTCCGTCAGATCGCCGCGGCAGTTGGACACGTTCCACCACCGCCCGTCCTCTTGACCAATGTGTCCTGCGCAGAGAGCCGCGAGGAGGCACATGAGCGCGCCATGCGCTACCTCGGTCGGAAGTGGGATTCCATCGACAACCACTACCACTTCTCTGACGGCCATTTGGCGAACGTGAAAGGCTACGAGGCGTACGGCAAGATGACGAAGACGTATGCCAAGATGAAGGAGGAAGCCGCGCGGCAGAAGGCCACCGAATTCTACGTGAAGATCCAGATTGTCGGTACGCCCGATGATTGCATCCAGCAGATCGCCGAATTGCGCTCTTTGAGCGGGACCGACCACGTTATCGCCGACTTCTCTTATGGCGGCATGCCGCACGAGGAGGGTGAGCTTAACATGCGTCTGTTCGCCGATCGCGTGGTGCCAGTGCTGCAGCGCGACGCGCTGTTCGCTGCACCTCCGCAGAACCGGACAAGTGACGCGCAGGAGGACGTGTTCGCGCCGGCGTAGGACCAGACCTGGGAGAGAAACCGATGAAGATCAAACGCGTGGAGCACATTGCCATCGCGGTGAACTCGCTGAAGCAGTCGATGGACATGCTGCAGAACACGTTCGGCATTCCGCTGGAATACGAGGAGAAGATAGGCGCCACGCGGCTGGCCATGCTGCCGGTTGGGCAAACTTATATCGAGCTTCTGGAAAGCGAGGCACCTGATTCCGGCGTGAACAAATGGATTGCCGATAAGGGCGAAGGCCTGTTCCACATTTGCTTCGAGGTTGAGGATATCGACGGCGCGCTGGCGGAACTGAAGGCCAAAGGTGTGAAGCTGCGGGACGAGACTGCGCGGATCGGCCATGGTGGTGCGCGCATCGCGTTCATCGATCCGGCATCGACCGGAAACATCCTGATCGAATTGGCGGAGCTGCATCCATGAGCGGGTTCGTGCATCCCGAATATCTGGTAGAGACGGAGTGGTTGGCACAGCACCTCGATGATCCTGAGGTGCTGGTGTTCGACTGTACGACTCACCTGATCCCTGATCCGAAGATCACTTATCAGGTCAAGCCAGGCCGCGAGGACTTCGAACAGGGCCATATTCCGGGCGCGCAGTTCGTCGATATGTTGCGCGACGTCTCCGATACCTCGCAGAGCCTGCGCTTCCTGCGCCAGTCGCCCGAAGAATTTGCCGCTGCGATGCGCCGTTTCGGCGTGAACAGCAGAACCCGCGTCATCAGCTATAGCACCGCCAACGTGTGGTGGGCGACGCGGCTCTGGTTCCTGCTGCACGAGTTCGGCCATGACAACGCCGCTGTGCTGAATGGTGGCTGGCAGAAGTGGCAGCACGAGGGGCGTCCGGTAGAGAAGGGACCTGCACGCCAACGCCCGGCCGGCGACTTCGCCGTCAAGCAAGTGCGCAACCTGATGGTCGGCAAGGACGACGTGCTGCGCGCCATCGGCGATGGTGCGGTTTGCACGATCAATGCGCTGCAACCGCAGCAGCACACCGGCAGTGGCGGCAACAGCTACGGCCGCCCCGGTCGCATCGCGGGCAGCGTCAATCTTCCGGCAGCGCATCTGCTCGATCCGGAGAGCAACACGTTCCTGCCGGCAGAGGAACTACGCGAGCGTTTCGAGTCAGTGGGTGCGATGGACCGCAAGGTGATCAACTACTGTGGCGGCGGCATTGCCGCGAGCGCTGACGCGCTTGCGCTCATCATGCTCGGGCATCGCGACGTGAAGCTATACGACGCGTCGCTGTCGGAATGGGCGAAGGATCCGGCACTGCCAATGGAAACCGGCTGAGCACAGCCGCAATACTGGGAGGACGATCATGCTGTTGCCGCTGAAGGATCGCTCGATTGCATATGATTTGGTGGGACTGGAAAACGGGCCCGTCGTCTGTATGACTCATTCGCTCGCATCGGACGGCGGCATGTGGGCCGAGCAGGTGCCACCACTGCTGTCTGCCGGGTTCCGCGTGCTGTCGCTCGATATGCGCGGCCATGGCGGCAGCGGTCCCGTGCCAGGCGATTATACCATGAGCGACCTTGCAGCCGATGTTGCCACAGTGCTCGATGGCCTTTCGGTCGCGCGCGTGCATTTCGTCGGCCTGTCGATCGGCGGCATGCTTGGGCAGGCATTTGCGCTGGAGCACGGCAACCGGCTGCTGTCAGCGATGTGGTGCGACACGCTTCCGTCCACTCCCGGCGGTGCCGGTGATGTGTGGCAGCAGCGTGTGGACACCGTCCGCGGCGCCAATTCATTGGGACCGCTCGCGGATCCCACCATCGAGCGCTGGCTCACCGAGGCATTCAAGGACCGCAATCCAGGCCGCTACAAGCAGATCCGCGACACGATCATCGGCACCACACCCGCCGGCTATCTCGGTTGCGTTGCCGCGATCCGCAACTTCGACTTCGTCGCGCGGCTGCCGTCAGTGAAACTGCCGGTGCTCGTTGTGTGTGGCGCGGACGACGCGGGTACACCGCCGGAGGGCAATCGTCGCATCGCCAGCCTAGTGCCGGGCGGTCGCTATGAGGAGATCGCAAACGCGCGGCATTTCCCCAATGTCGAGCACCCGGACACGTTCAATCGCATCATGATGGGCTGGCTGAACGCCCAGCGATGAGGGAGGCTGCCATGCGTCTGGCAAACAAGATCGGCATCGTTACCGCGGCGGCGTCCGGCATGGGGCGCGCCGGAGCATTGCGCTTTGCGCAGGAGGGGGCATCGGTCGGGGTCGTCGATCTAGACGAGGCGGGTGCCAACGCGGTCGCCAGGCAGATCACCGACGCTGGGGGCAAGGCGATCGCCATCGCTGGTGACCTGCGGCAGGATGTGTTTGCACGCGAAATCGTGCGCCGCACCGCCAATACATTCGGAGGCCTTGATTTCGTTTGGAACCATGTCGGCCATCCAGGGCCTGCCGCGATCGAGGGCATCGACTGGAAGGATTTCGAACTGGCGATGGACCTGAACGTGCGAACCGTCCTAGTCACTACCGAGGCAGCGATCCCGGAACTGCGCGCCCGCGGTGGCGGCGCCCTGCTCTATACGGCGTCAACCTCCGGACTGACCGGATCGCAGTTCAGTCCCGTCTACAACATCGCGAAGTTCGGCGTGGTCGGCTTGGTGCACGGCCTGGCCAAGCGATATGCACGGGAGAAGATCCGGGTGAATGCGGTCTGCCCCGGTCCTACCGATACGCCGATGCTGCGCGTGTTCGTCGCACGTCCCGACAGCCAGTTGCCGCCAGGGGAGACCCCGGAGACCTTGGTCTCGAAGCGTGGCGGACAAGTGCCAATGGGGCGGCCGGCGCGCCCGGAGGAAATTGCCAATGCGGCGCTGTTCCTGATCTCGGACGAAGCGTCCTATGTCACCGGTGTGGCGCTGCCGGTCGATGGTGGCGCCACGGCATAGCATCTAGTCGGCTGCGGCAGATTCCGGTTCGGCTGGCCCAGTATAAAGGTGCGGCCAGCGCCGCCGTACTACCGGGCTCCCACTGCCGTAGGCAACGCAGGTGTTCAGGACGGCCGGCGCGCCTCCCATCTTGTCGCTGATGCGCGCATCCAGCTTGTCACTGCCGGGTACATCTGCTTCACCGGCGGCGGCCGCTTCCCGCTTCGCCCGGGCCGGGTCGATCGTCTGATAGGCCGTGGTCGCCATCTGCTGCAGCAGTTCGCGCAGGTGGGTGCAACCATGCGTACCACCGATGCGCTTGGCGGCCTCTTTCAGGAAGCCGGGCTTGATCCGTAGGCCAGCGAGCCGGGCAAAGTTCGGTGCCACTGTCGGGCAGATACCGTAGGGCGTGTAATCGCTGGCGGCCTCGCAGGCGATTATGTTGCGCTGCTCGTCCACTGTAAGGCGTAGCCACATGCCATGGATCGGCTCGCCGGCCTGGACATACCCACGATCATGGTTGGCGAAGCCGTAGCTTTTGGCGTCGGTAAGCTGTGCTTCGATGTCATACAGCCCATCAGCACGTTGATAGCCGCGCAGGACGATGTCGCGCGAGTGAAGCAGTTCGCGCTCCTGCGGCGTACTCAGCGGCATTCGTGACTCCTCGTCTTTGTGCAGCGCAACAACACTGCATATGGCGATGCGCATCGACGGTGCAACGCACTTCGATAGGATGTGGGATTATCCCAGGAAACTGTGCCGCAACCGCTCGCGCCCGGCTTGTCCGGCTTCCAGCGTCCGCGCGTTAACGATCGCAAGCCGGAACCCCCCTGGCGGCATGGCGTGGTGGTCGGGCTCCTTGTCTTCGTGGAAAGTGATCTGCACGCTCGAGACCCCCGGCATGCCTCGCACCTCCTCCACGATCGAAGCAGGTGGATGGCGATAGCGCGGCCCATGTCGACCGAACAGCACGACGCTGTACCCATCAACGCGATCGTTGTCTGGATAACTCCACTCGCCGGTGACGTGCAAACGCACCACCGCGTCCACCCAGCCCTGGCCATACAGATCAGGCCATTGGTCGGCGAACCGCAGGTGCGCCTCGATGATGCGGCCGCCAATCGTCTCGAAGTTGGCCATGCCGGTGTAGCCGCGCAGGTGCTTGCGCGACCAGGCGCCGCACCACTCCTCGATCTCCGGCATTGGCTCGGCGTGGATCAGCCAGTGGTCGAATGTACCGCCCGGCCCCGCAGCCCCGGTGGTGTGCCGCCACCAACGCGCCGCGCCGTCCACCAGAGCGACATCGGTGCTGACATGGGGGCCAGTGAGCAACGTGCACCAGAAGTGTCCCGCGGTCAGTGCTGCCCGGTACGCCTGCTCGGACCCGATCACTTGGCTGCCGATCCCCATCCCGCGCAAATTCATAATCGGCTTCGAAAACACTGGGTAGGACGGTGGCATGACACCGTGTGGCGCCGCCTGCAGGCCCTGCGACAGGGCCACCGCCAGTTTGTTGTAAATCCAGCAATGTTCGGGGAACCACTCCCAGGAATCGGCATCCTCGGTGGAGATGCGTACATTCGGCGGGCAGTCCACGTGCTCGAAATACTGGAAGCGCCAGGGATCGACCTCGCAGATCGGCATGCGGTCTAGCCGATCGTTGCTGGTCGCAGGCGCTGCGGCAGGCTGTTCAGCGACTCTGTCGTGTCGAAGTCGCGCAGTACGGCGTCGTCGGCCATTTCCACCTCCGCCACCGTCTCAAGGTGCTTGCCAAGCAAGAAGCGGGCGCCGGAATCCCCGCTGATCTGCAGTATTTCGGCAAAGAACCGTCGGTCCCACAGCATCGGATTGCCCTGCTTGCCGCGGAATGTCGGCAACACGATCTGCCGCCCCTCGTCCGGATCATAGGAAGCAAGCAGTCGATCGATCATCCGCCCGGTGACCAGTGGCATATCGCCCAGGCAGACCAATGCGGCGGCGCACTCTTCCGGGACAGCCGCTATGCCGGCCTTAAGGCTGGCTGACAGGCCCTCTGCGTAGTCCGCCGCATGCACATAGCGGACGGGGCGGCCACCCAGAGCATGCTGGATCTGCTCTGCCTGATGCCCGGTCACCACCAGCACCGGTCGGGCATTGGACGACAACACATTGTCGACGACGCGTGCGATCATCGGCTTTCCGGTGCGGTCGGCAACCAGCAGCTTGTTATGCGGCGCCATCCTGCGCGATCGGCCCGCTGCAAGCACGACTGCGGCAATGGTTGGCGCGCTACGTGGTGCCGCGCCGCTGCGTGGCGTGGCTGGCGCCTTCTCACGCGGCAGCGGCCGAGTGTCGATCTCCTTCAGCAGGCCGCCGACGCCCATCCGCATAACATCGGCTGGACCAACCGGGAGGCCGGCGAACAGCCTGGTCAGGACGAAATCGATGCCGTTCAGCTTCGGGCTGCGCGCGCAGCCCGGCAGAACGAGCGCCGGCCTGTCACCGATGCGCCCGAGGCAGATCAGGTTTCCAGGATCGACCGGCATGCCGAAGTGCAGGATTTCACCGCCGGCGCGCACGATGCCCGAAGGTCCGACGTCGCGCCGGTCCACGACGGCAGAAGCGCCCACCACCAGCAGCAGGTCGGCACCTTGCGTGATCAGTGCCTCGAGTGCCTGGCCGATCGGCTCTTCCTCGTGCGGCGTTCGCAGTGGTGACAGCAGAGAGCCGGTGAGCTGGGTCACCCGCTGCTCGGTCGCAGCGATCGTCTTCTCCGTCACGCTGTCCTTCAGTCCGGGCAGTTCGGTGACGACCAGACCCACCTTCAGATGGTGGAACGGATGCAGGGTGAGCGGCGAACCCGCCTGACGGATCAAGGCCTCGGCCACCGCCAGCACATTGCCCGGAACCGAGAAGGGAATGATCTTTACGGTTGCGACCAGGTCCTTCGGCGCCACGACCGCATAGTCCGGCAAGGTCCCGATGGTAATCGATTCATCGATCGTGTTGATCCGATTGACCATCTTGGCGTCGACGCGCAGCAGCCCAGGCACCTCGGCGGCCAGGTTCACGCGTCCCGTTGCGGCACGCGTGCGTCCAAGCAGGGGCGATATCAGCGGCTGGGCCAACCTGTCTGCGGCGATATCCTCTGGCACATCGCCAGGTTCCAGCCGTGCGACGATGACCTGGGCACGCCCCGCCTCACGCAGGGCAACCAGCGACCCTTCGTCCAGCACCGATCCCTTGCGAATGACCCGCTCACCCACGCGCTGCGAGTGCGCCATGATGGCGCCGCGCGCCTCATCAAGCGGAACTGGCCCGAACTTCATGCGGCAAGTGAGTGTTTTTGTGGCAATGATGCGCCGCGCCGCACGGCCACCAGCTCGGCGATGATCGACAGTGCGATTTCCGGTGCGGTGACCGCCTCGATGTTGAGGCCGACGGGCCCCTGGATGCGCGC
>JBKPOG010000275.1:0-5164 GCA_046732975.1 Pseudomonadota bacterium | reverse complement strand
ACGTCCTGTAGATACTGCGATGGCTGATCCTTCACCCGCATCACCCGGTCGAGCGACCACTTCACGTCTTCGACCGTGACCGGCTTGCCGCTGTTGAACTTCGCCCCGTCGCGCAGCTTGAATCGCCAGCCCTTGCCGTCCGGCGTACGCGCCCAGGCTTCGGCAAGCGCCGGCTTGACGCTCGTGTATTCGCCAGGAGCCATCGTCACCAGCGAGTCATACGCAGCGGTCACCGTCAGCGGCGGCGTGTATTGCGCCTCGCGCGCCGGATCCAACGAAATCGTGTCACTGATGTCGAGTCCCAGCACGAGCGTGTTCTTGCCGGCGGCAGCATGAACGCGGGCGGGCAAACCTGCCGCGAGTGTCGCCCCGCCCACGCCCAGAAGACGCATCAGCTCGCGCCGTCCGATCCATCCGTAATCCTGCATAGTCCCTCCCAGACGGCCGGCGGCCTTTTCGATGTTTGGCATGATACAAGCTGAGTTGCGGCCCGCAAACTTGGCGGAACGCCGGTTCCTGGCGATAAGCGACCAATGTTGCGCTACATTGTCACTCGCCTGGCCGTGGCGGTGGTGATGATCCTGCTGGCCACACTGGCGATCTTCCTGATCGCCAACATGGTGCCGGGCGATCCGGTGCTGACCCAGCTGGGAGACATCGCCGCCAACAATCCGGACATGGTCGCCGCATTCCGCCACAAATGGGGCCTGGACCTGCCGTTGTGGGACCGATACTGGCTGTTCCTGAACGGCCTGTTCCACGGTGATCTGGGCGTGTCGATCGCCTCGCAGCGACCAGTGCTGGAAGATATTGCACAATACGGCCCCGCCACCGTCGAGCTGTCGACGATTGCGTTTCTCCTTTCGCTGGTCATCGGTCTGCCCCTGGGCGTGATGGCCGCCACAAGGCGTGATAGCTGGATCGACCATGCCGCCCGCTCGATTTCCTTGGTCGGGGTTTCGGCGCCGACGTTCTGGCTCGCTTTCATCATGCTCGCCGTCTTCTATGGCTGGTTGGATTGGGCGCCTGGCCCGGGCCAGATCAGCGCCAGCACCTTCCCGCCACCCGAGGTCACCGGCGTGATGCTGATCGACTCAGCGTTGGCGGGCGACTGGGATACGTTCCAGGACGCACTGGCACATCTGGTTCTGCCGTCGATTGTCCTCGCCGCGAGCACGGTGGGTCTGATCACGCGCACCACCCGCGCGGCAATGCTCGAGTCGTTGTCGCAGGACTATATCCGCGTCGCGCGCGCCAAAGGGCTGACGCGGCGCGCCATCACCATGGGCCACGCGCTGCCCAATGCGCTGCTGCCGGTGGTGACTCTAGGTGGCCTGGCCTACGCCCAGCTGCTGACCGGAACCGTGCTGACCGAGACCATCTTCTCCTGGCCAGGGCTGGGACGATACACGTTCCGCAGTGCCGTCACCCTGGATTTTCCGGCCATCATGGGAGTCACCACAGTCGTCGCGGCGATCTATGTCGTCATCAACCTGCTGGTTGACTTGTCGTATGCCATGCTCGATCCGCGTGTGGCGCACAGATGATCGCCGCCGAGGAGCCGGATGCCGCCAGTCAAGCCCGGCGCCGTTGGCTGCGGCGTTACGGGCTCGCATCGCTGGGCGCGGCTGTGATCCTGGTCTGGGGCCTTGTCGCATTGCTTGCACCCGTCATCGCGCCGGATCCGCCGGCGGTCGTCGATGTCGCCAACCGGTTGAAGCCGCCATCAGATCTGCACTGGCTGGGAACCGACGTACTCGGTCGCGACGTGTTCTCTCGCCTGCTGTACGGCGCGCGGACTTCATTGGCAGTCGGCTTCACCGTGGTGCTGCTTGCCAGCCTGTTCGGCACGCTGCTTGGTGCGATCGCTGCGTATGCCCGAGGCTGGGTCGAGGAAGTGCTGATGCGGACCACCGACCTGATCTTCTGCTTTCCACCGATCATCCTGGCCATGGCAATAGCCGCCGCATTGGGCATCGGCACGCGCAACACTGTCATCGCGATGCTGGTTGTGTGGTGGCCGAAGTTTGCCCGTCTCGCGCGTAGCCTGGTGCTGGGACAGCGAGCGCAGGAATACGTCGCGGCGGCGCAGGTTATCGGCTTTGGACCCGTCCATATTCTGCTGCGACAGATCCTGCCCAACGCACTCGGTCCGCTGATCGTGCTGGTCACGCTCGACCTGGGCAATGCCATCCTGGTCTTTGCGGGCCTGTCATTTCTGGGTCTCGGGGTGGTGCCGCCGACGCCGGAATGGGGGTCGATGGTGTCCGAGGGCCGCGAACTGGTGAACCAATGGTGGGTCGCGACGTTTCCCGGCCTCGCCATCCTGTCGGTTGTCATCGGATTCAACTTCATGGGCGATGGCATCCGTGACTGGCTCGATCCACATGCCCACCGCCGCTGATCCACTACTGACCGTCGAGGACCTGCGCGTCTGGTTCTACACCGACGCAGGGACGGTACGCGCAGTCGATGGCGTAGGGTTTGATGTTCGCTCCGGCGAGACGCTCGGAATTGTCGGTGAATCCGGCTCGGGCAAGAGCGTCACTGCCAAATCAATCATGCGCCTGTTGGAGGATCCGGCGCGCATCGTCAGCGGCGCGATCCGCTTTCGCGGCACAGACATGGTGACAGTCAGCGAGGTCGAACTCCGCGACATCCGCGGCGCCGAGATCGCCATGGTGTTTCAGGACCCGATGACGTCACTGAACCCGGTGTTGCGCATCGCACGGCAACTGATCGAGACCATGACCGCGCACAAGCGGTTCAGCGTACGCGAGGCGAGTGACCGAGGCGCCGACCTGTTGGCTCGCATGGGCATAGCCAACCCGGCCACTGCGATGCATGGCTGGCCACACCAGTTCTCCGGTGGCATGCGCCAACGGGTGATGCTGGCAATGGGGTTCTCCAATACGCCATCGCTGATCATCGCCGACGAACCCACGACAGCGCTGGACGTCACCATCCAGGCGCAGATCCTCGATCTGTTGCGCGGCCTGAATCGCGATCCTGGTACTGCGGTGATTTTGATCAGCCACGATCTGGGCGTGATAGCCGAGATGTGCTCGCGCGTGCTGGTGATGTACGCCGGCGAAGTGGTCGAGGAAGGCAGCCCGACCGATCTGCTGAGCGATCCGCGCCATCCCTACACCTGGGCCTTGCTGCACGCCGCACCAAGATTGGATGAGGCTGGAGGACCCGATCGCCGGTTGACTACGATCGAAGGCCAACCGCCGGACCCGCGCGCGTGGCCCGAGGGTTGCCGGTTTCGCGCGCGTTGTCCGTTTGCCATTGATGTCTGCACCCAGCACCCGGACCTGCTCTCGGTAGGACCAGACAGACGGTCGCGTTGTTGGGTAACGCAGCGCGGCGATGCGCTGCATGCACCCGCGGTGTCCCACGTCTTTGCGGAGCATCGCGAACGAAACCAGGCCTTGCCGCTGCTCGAAGTTTCTGGCTTGGTCCGGCACTTCCCGTTGCCGAAGACCGGCTTTCTGGATCAGCAGCGCGTGTTGCGGGCGCTGGACGGCGTCGATCTCATGGTGCGCACCGGCGAGACTGTGGGCCTTGTCGGCGAGTCCGGTTCGGGTAAGTCGACGCTTGCCCGTCTTTTGATGCGTTTGGACACGCCCACTGCTGGTTCGATCCGTTTCGGGGGCCAGGATATCGCATCGTCTGGTCAGGCTGCGATCCGGCCATTGCGGCGGCGCCTGCAGATGATCTTTCAGGACCCATACGCATCATTGAACCCACGCATGACGGTGCGGCAGATCCTGGAGGGTCCGATATTGCTGCACCGGCTGGCGTCAGACACGCCGGCGTTGCGGGGGCGCGTGGTTGAATTACTTGACCTGGTCGGTCTGCCAGCGGCAGCGATGGAGCGTTATCCGCACGAATTCTCCGGCGGCCAGCGTCAGCGCATATCCATCGCACGTGCGCTCGCCGTCGAGCCGGATTTCATCGTCGGTGACGAGCCTATTTCCGCGCTCGACGTCAACATCCAGGCACAGATCCTGAACCTGATGATCGGACTGCAGGAGCGTCTAGGCCTTACCTATCTGTTCATCGCACATGATCTTGCCGTGGTCCGGCACATCTCCGACCGGATCTACGTGCTGTATCTGGGAAAGGTGATGGAGACGGCACCGGCCGAGGCTTTGTTCGCCCGTCCGCTGCATCCCTATACCAACACATTGATCTCGGCCATCCCGATACCCGAGGTGGGAAAGGCGGGCCGGCGCATCATTCTCAGCGGCGAAATCCCAAGTGCGATCGATCCGCCCTCGGGGTGCCGGTTCCGCACCCGCTGTCCCGCAGCTGCACCGCGATGCGCAACCGAGTCCCCGCCTCTGATCGAGGTGGAGCCCCAGCATTTTGTTGCGTGTCATTTTCCAGGCGCAGTGACGATCCCGCATCTGGGCGGGTAACTGCGGCAGCATGACCAGAGTTTTGAAGTCGCCTGCCGCGGCCAACGACATTGGCAGAACTGCTGATTCGCCAGGAAGCCGGCGAGACGATTGATCCCGCCGAATTGGCTCTAAAGTGAAAACCGCAACGGCGCAGGTGATCCGCAAACAGGTCGAAGCCGGTGTCGACGTGGGCAATGACGGGGAGCAATCACGGGTCGGATTTCAGACCTATGTTCCGCGGTGCCTCTGCGGTTATGGTGGGGAATCGAAGCGTCCGCCGTCGAGGGATCAGATCGAATTCCCGAGCTATGTCCGACAGACGGCACTGCGCTTTCCGCACTCCGCGCGCGTGCAGAACGCGCCCGCCGCGCTGTCCGACGTCCGATATTTAAACAGTGCTCCGATCAGTGAGAATGCCGAGAGACTCAAGCGACTGGGCACCGGCTTCAGCGAATGCGTCATGACGGCACCGTCACGATCTCAACTCTTCGTGCCGGATGCGATCACAGCGGCAACAGGCACTCCAAGCTGCCCACCATCGCGATAACGCTCAACGTTCTGGGCGATATCAGCGGTGATCGCATACAGTGCATCAGAGTGCTGGGCTTCGAGCATTGCGGCCATTCGCGCGGTGCCCGTCCGTAGTGCTGTCACCAGCGAGGCTGCATCGGGATGTGACCATATAGCGCTGACCTGTTTGGTGCTGTGGTCGCCACAACCAGCATCTCGCAGGGCCTCGGCGCATTGTGCCGGGG
>JBKPOG010000274.1:0-8536 GCA_046732975.1 Pseudomonadota bacterium | reverse complement strand
CGCATGAGCAGATCGCCATGGTCTCGGTGGTGCAGCGTGAGTGGGCGGCGAAGAACCCGCGCGCAACGTTTCGCGATCCGATCACCGTCGAGGACGTGCTGAACTCGCGCATGATCGCCTATCCATTCCGGTTGCTGCAGTGCTGCCTGGTCACTGATGGCGGTGGCGCGCTGATCCTGACCTCGGCCGAACGTGCCAAGGATTTTCCCACCAAGCCGGTCTACATTCTTGGCACCGGCGAAAGTGTCGAGACGCCGATGGTGAGCCAGATGGAAAGCTTTACCAGCTCGCGCGCGTTCAGCGTCGCCGGGCCGACTGCGTTCCGCGAGGCTGGAATCAACCACAACGACGTCGACCATCTGATGATCTACGACGCGTTCGCCCATTTGCCGCTGTTCGGACTGGAGGATCTTGGCTTCGTGCCGCGCGGTGAGGCGGGTCGTTTCATTGCCGAACGCAATACCGCACCGGGCAGCAAGCTGCCGCTCAATACCAATGGCGGCGGGCTGTCGTATATGCACTCGGGCATGTATGGCATGTATGCGCTGCAGGAGAGCGTTCGGCAGATGCGCGGCACGGCGCCTGCGCAGATACCAGGGGCGAAGGTCTCTGTCTGTCACGGCGTTGGCGGCATGTTCGCAGCATCGGGCACGATCATCTTCAGCAACCAGAAACCATAAGCAGGAAAAGGAACTCCCCCTCCCCTTGCGGGAGGGGGTTGGGGGAGGGGGTCGCGATCACCCTCCCCCCGCCCCCCTCCCGCAAGGGGAGGGGGAGTCGATCAGCGGATGTCCGACCACCTGTTCACCGGCCTGAAGGTCATAGACTGCGCGAGCTGGATCGCCGGCCCAGCCGCGGCAACGATCATGTCCGACTACGGTGCCGATGTGATAAAGATCGAGCCACCCGGCGTCGGCGACCCCTGGCGCGGCCGCAGCGCGAGCGGCGCCCACAACGACTATTATTGGCAACTGACCTCGCGCAACAAGCGCAGCCTCGCGATCGACCTGAAGCACAAGGCTGGCCGCGACGTGCTGCACCGGCTTGTCGCCGAAGCCGATGTGTTCGTCACCAACTTCCCGTTGCCCGTGCGCGACCGCCTAAAGCTGGCGCCCGACCATCTGCTGCCGCTGAACCCGCGGCTGATCTACGCCTCGTTCACCGCCTACGGTGAAGCAGGCGAGGAAGCGGCAAAGACCGGCTTCGACTCCACCGCGTATTGGGCGCGCACCGGGCTGATGGACGCCGTCAGGGCGGACGTGGATACACCCCCCGCGCGTTCGGCTCCCGGCATGGGCGATCACCCCAGCGCCACCGGCCTCTACGCCGCGATCGTCACCGCCCTGTACCGGCGGGAAAAGACCGGTCGCGGCGGCGTGGTGCGCTCATCACTGCTGCAGAACGGCGCCTGGGCCAACGGCTGCTTTATCCAGACGCGCCTGTTCGGCGAACCGGTGCCGCATCGGCCGACACGCGAGCATGCGCCGAACGCGCTCGCCAATCACTACCGGTGCCGTGATGGCCGTTGGTTCATCATGGCGCTGTTCAACGAGGACCGGCAGCTCAAGCCGCTGCTCAATGCTATCGGCTTGGAAGACCTCACGCACGACAAGCGGTTCGCCACCAAAGAGGCGCGCAAGCAGAACGCCGCAGCGCTGGTCGCCGAACTGGATGTGGTGTTCGCCACGCGTGATATGGCGGAGTGGCGAAAGATCCTCGATGGCGTCGGCGTAACCTTTGGCGTGGTGGCGCGGACGGACGACACAGCGGATGACGCGCAGATGCACGCGATCGGCGCACTGGTGCCGTTCGACGACAGCGCGACCTTGACGGTGTCGAGTCCATTCCACATCGACGGCGAGGCGAAGGTGACGCCACGTCGCGCGCCGGAGGTCGGTCAGCACACCGAGGTTGTGCTGCGCGAGGCAGGCTATTCGGCAGATGAGATCGGTCGGCTGCGCTCCCAGGGCGTGCTGAGTAATTAAGGAGACAAGCAATGCAACCTGTTGTCGCAGTGATCGCACCGGGCATGATGGGCAGCGCTGTGGGTGCGCGGCTGGTGGAGAACGGCATCGAAGTTCGCACGTTGCTTGCCGGCCGCAGCGAAGCCACGCTGGCGCGCGCCAGGGCCGCCGGCATGGTGGATGCGTCAGACGAGCAAATCGTTGCATCTGACATCATTCTATCGATCTTGCCGCCCGGCGACGCGCTTGGCCTGGCGGAGCGACTGGCGCCAGCGCTGCGGGCCGCGACGAAGAAGCCGACCTATGTCGATTGCAACGCACTTGATCCGGCAACCGTGGTCCGCATCAGCCGCGTGGTACAGGAGACCGGCGCCACCTTCGTCGACGGCGGCATCATCGGTGGCCCACCAAGGCCTGGTTACAGCCCGAAGATCTACCTGTCAGGCGAAGCTGCACCGCGTGTCGCCGAACTGACAAAGTACGGTCTGCAAATGCCGATCCAGCCCGGACCCATCGGCGCCGCGTCGGCGATGAAGATGTCGTATGCCGGCATCACCAAGGGCTTCACTGCGCTAGGTGCGGCGATGATGCTGGCCGCGTCGCGCGCCGGCACGGCAGAGGATCTGAGGGCCGAACTGTCCGCGAGCCAGCCCGCACTGTTCGGCTGGCTCACGCGCCAAGTGCCGGGCATGTACTCCAAGGCGTATCGCTGGGTGGCCGAGATGGAGGAGATCGCCCAGTTCGTCGGCGAGGATCCAGCCGCTCGCAACTTCTACGAAGGTGCCGCGCGACTCTATGAGCGCCTGGCCGCAGACTTCGACGGCGAGCGCAAAGAGATTGCCGCGCTCGACGCGTTCTGCAAACCTAAGGGGTGACCGCTGCAACGCGTCCACCGTCCCAGCCAGCCTTCCGCAGACCTTCCATCATGTGCTCGTAGTTCGCGGACCGGATCCAAGGGGGGCGAGTGCGGACATACTGCCTGAAAGCTTCGCGCGATATTTGCATCGCCATCTCAATCGCCTTGCGCGCTTCATCAGCCGGCCCAGTTTGCCCCAATGCCGCTGCCAGCCAACGGTATGCATATGGGTAGTGGGGATAGTGAGAGATTACATCCTTGGCAGCAGTGGCCGCGCGGGCATAGTCACGCTCGTAGTAGTAGGAAATTGCAAAATGCATGCGAAACAGCGCGGCGCTTGGGTCGCGCGGATTGAGTCTCTCGGCCGAAAGCAAAGCTGCACGGCCTTCCGGCTGGCGACCCAGTTGAACAAGCATCATGCCCTTGATCCCATGCGCCCATGCAGCGTTTGGGCTGTGCAAGAGACGCTCGGTTAGCGTTACCAGGCCCTGTTCGTCGTCGTCGAGGCTGAACCGCTCCAGAGCTACAATCGCATGTGCTTCGGCATCATCGGGGTCGATTTCTATCGCCTCACGGGCTCGTTCTCCGCCTTTCCGGTGAGACTCAAATAGCGAAAGCGTTCCGTACGCGCCATCGAGTAAGATCGCCATTGCCAATGCTGATCGCGCTGGGGCAAAAGAGGCATCTGCGCCGGCTGCCTGAGTCAAGAACCGCTGTGCCTGAGCGTTATCGCTGGGATTGCACTTTCCCATGTGCCAAAGGCCACGCTGATAGGCCTCCCACGCGCCCAGCGTTTCAGGTGACTTGCGGAGCGCGCGTTGTAGCTCGATCTGAGAAACGGCAGGCAGTATTGCCTTTACAATGGCTGCCGTAATCTCGTCCTGAATCGCGAATACGTCGCTGATGTCGCGATCGTAGCGCTCGGCCCAGACGTGATTGCCAGTCTCTGCCTCGATGAGCTGTGCGGTTACGCGGACCCTGCTGCCACTGCGGCGCACGCTGCCTTCCACCACGTAGCGCACACCGAGTTCTTGGCCCACGCGTTTGATGTCAACGGCGCGGCCCTTGTAGGTGAAGCTGGAATTGCGTGCGATCACGAACAGCGAGCGGCTGCGTGACAGCTCGGTGATGATGTCGTCGGCGATGCCGTCAGAGAAATACTCCTGCTCCAAATCTCCGCTCATATTGGTGAACGCCAGTACGGCGATCGACGGCTTGCCTGACAGAAGCTGATCCGTCTGTGTCTTGGCGACAACATGAGGCTTCAGTACAAACGCCTCAACCGGATCGGGGATGTTCTTCAGTCTGAGCGCGCCAAGCGCCTCGAAGGCAAGATCGCTCCGTCCGCGCACGTGATCACGCACCGCCCGCGTCACGCAGATGGCGCCAGGGGGACACTGCGCCTCAAGCCTGACCGCCACATTAACCGCATCCCCGTGCAGGTCGGTGCCCTCGGCAATTGCATCGCCGATGTTGATACCGACGCGGAAGCGGATGGTCCGATCGGGGGGCTGATCGCCGTCGCGGATGGGAATTTCCTGCTGCATCTTCACAGCGCAACGCACCGCCCCGTCGATGCTGTCGAACGTGATCAGCAGCGAATCGCCGCCGGTCTGCACGATGCGACCGCTATGCTCGTCGATCGCCCGGTCGATCACTTCACCCCGCAGAACGCGGAGCCGCTCGAGTGTTCCAACATCATCCAGCGCGATCAGGCGGCTGTAGCCAACCATGTCCGCATAGACCACGACGACCAGCTTGCGACCGCCCGATGATCCACCCAACGCGTCTGATGTCCTCGTCACCGACATGGCCGACAGCCCCACGATCGCGTCGCTACCGCGACGATGCCCTAGCACAAACCATAGGTTGAGGCGAACCGATCACCGCAAACCCCTCCGCAGGGAGGCAACGCCGTGACTGGATTAACGTAGGCGTTTTCCTGTGCCACACTGCTCGCCAGGCGGGCACAAAGCACCGTCGCAATGGGGAACGGCGGCCCAAGCCGATCCACCGCACGAGGGAGTAAAGGTTCAGTGGCCACACAAAAAGTGCTGATCATGGGCGCGTCCTACGGATCGCTGCTGGCGAGCAAGCTGCTGTTCGCAGGGCACGAGGTGACGCTGATCTGCCTGCCAGCCGAGGTCGAGGCAATCAACAGCGACGGCATCAGGGTGCGCATGCCGATCAGGGGGCGCACCGCGCCGGTCGAGATCGACTCGCGCAAGCTGCCCGGTAAGGTGACCGCCGCGGGAGCTACCGGCATCAATCCCTCCGACTACGACCTGGTGGCTCTGGCGATGCAGGAGCCGCAGTATCGCTCCCCTGGTGTGCGCGAGCTGCTGGACGCGGTCGCGAAGTCGCGCAAGCCCTGCATGTCGATCATGAACATGCCGCCACTGCCGTACCTGAAGCGCATCCCGGATCTGAACACTGACCAACTGCACCATTGCTTCACCGACGCCAGCGTGTGGGCCAACTTTGATCCGGGCTGCCTGACACTGTGCAGCCCCGATCCGCAGGCGATCCGCATGCCGGATGACAAGATCAACGTGCTGACGGTGACGCTGCCGACCAACTTCAAGGCGGCGCGGTTCGATTCCGAAGCGTCGACCAACATCATGCGCCAGTTCCAGCGCGAGATCGAGGCCATCCGCTTCGATGCCGGTGACGCGCTGATCGACCTGCCCGTGAAGCTGAAGGTGCACGACTCGATCTTCGTGCCGTTGGCCAAGTGGGCGATGCTGTGCACAGGGAATTATCGCTGCGTGCACAAGGACCAGGCGGTATCGATCAAGGAAGCGGTGCACGCCGACCTGCAAGCGTCGCAGCTTGTCTACGACTGGGTCTGCGAACTTTGTCTGCTGCTAGGTGCGCGGCCCGACGATCTGGTGCCGTTCGAAAAATACGCCGCGGCAGCAAATGGTCTCATCCGCCCCTCATCAGCGGCCCGCGCGCTGTTCGCCGGTGCACCGAACATCGAGCGGGTCGATCGGTTGGTGCAGAGCATCGCCGCGCAGAAAGGCATGCGAAATGCCGTGCTGGACGAGACGGTCGCGCTGGTCGATGCCCGGTTGGAGCAGAATCGCAAGGCCGCAGCGTAGTCGGCAGCGCTATAGCGGGACGAACCCAGGCAGCCGCAGTGCCCTCTGATCGAATGTAGCGGTACAGGAACAGCCGGCCTGGATATTGAGCGCGTCGATAAGCGCATCAGCGAACGAGCCGAGACCCGTCCGCATTGCTGCGATTGCAGTGAAGACGTGCTGCTCGTGTTCCACCACGAGCACATCGGCCTGCAGCAGCCGTTCGATCGCTGCGGTTATCTCGGTCGCAGGAAATCGGTAAGCGCGCTCCAAAACCCAGGCAATTTCGGCAACGACGACGACGCATAGGAATCCGGGGTTTTGCTCGGTGAGCTGGTGCTCGATCAGATCTGCCGCTCGAGCCGACTGGATCGGATCGTCTTGCACAAGGTAGCGCACGACCACATTGGTATCGAGCCCGATCATCGCTTTCGGGTGCGGCGGCCAACCGATCCGGCCGTCGCGCCCACAGCAATTGCATCATCCATCTGAGCCATCGTTATGGACGGCCGTTGTCCCTTGAGCATGCCGCGCAGCGCAGTAACAGGCACCTTCGGCAGCAGAACAACAGTGCCGTCGGGGTGAATGAAGAATTTGACCCGGTCGCCAGGCTTCAGGCCCAGGTGTTCGCGAATTGGCTTAGGGATTGTCGCCTGACCTTTGACAGTGACAGCGGAGTCCATTGTTTAGGCCCATTACCATTGGCGAAAGGTAATACGTCCGCCGCTGCCAGTCCAGCCGATCTGCTAACGGTGTCCAGCCCTGGCTCGCCGGATCATCGGACGCAGCGCCTGCAAGTTACCAGCGCCGCAAACGATCGCCGCAACCCCGTACGCCACCAGGCCAACCGTGATCAACGCTGCCAGCGCCGTGATGCGCACTAATCCGTGCGATGACCCGGTGAACAGGGCCTGCTGCGCCAACCACAGAGCAACGCCCATGACAGCAGTCGCAGCCAGCATACGTGCCAGCTGCCGATTAAGTCCGCCATCGAGTCGCAGATACCCGCGCCGCGCCAGCACGACAGCCAGCCATGCAACGTTGAAGATTGCCGCCAGACTGGTCGCCAGGGCGGGGCCGATGTGCTGCAGCGGCACCATGAAGGCCAGATTCAGCGCCAAATTCAGCACAACCGCAGTGATGCCGACCTTGACCGGGGTCGCCGTATCGCCCCGCGCGAAGAACCCTGGCGCCAGCACCTTCACCAGAACGAAGGCCGGCAGCCCAAGCGCATAGGCGGCCAGCGATTGTGCCGACAGCCGGGCGCTTTCCGCGTCGAACGCGCCGCGGCCGAACAGCGACCACATCACCGGCCAGGCGCAGATGATCAGTGCCACCGCCGCGGGCAAAGTAAGAAACAGCGCATACTCGATGGCGCGATTCAGCGTGGCGAGCGAAGCCTCCGCCTCGCCGGCGCGGACCTGACGCGACAACAGCGGCAGCAGCGCCGTGCCGACCGCAGTGCCGATCACGCCGAGCGGCAATTGCTGCACGCGATCGGCGTAATAGAGCAGCGACACGGTGCCCGCCGGCAGCAGGCTGGCGATGATCACATCCACGGCCAGGTTGAGCTGAGTGACGCCGGCACCAATCAGCCCTGGCAACATGCGTCGCAGCAGAATGCGGATCTCTGGCGTCAGGCGTGGGCGAGGGAGTCGCAGCCCCATGCCTGCGCGCTGCAGCGCCCATAGCAGAAGGCCAAGCTGGGCGACGCCGGAGATGGTGATGCCCCACGACAAGGCGTGTCCTGCCGTCGGCACGTAGGGCGTCAGCCACAGCATGCAGGCGATCGAAACAATGTTGAACAGCACGTAGGAGGCGGAGGCGGCGGTAAACCGGTCCAACCCGTTGAGCACGCCGGAGACCAACGCAGCCAGACAGATCAGCAGCAGGTAAGGGAAGGTAATGCGCGACAGCGCCACGGCGAGGTCGAATTTCTCCGGGATTGCACGGAACCCTGGTGCAAGCACCCCCATCAAATGCGGCATCAGCAGTTCGCCGGCAATGGTCAGCGTGCCAAGCCAGAACGCCATCACCGCGAAAGTCTCCTCGGCGAACTGGCGCGCGGCCGGACGGCCCTCCGCGGCGAGCATGCCGGAAAACGCCGGAACGAAAGCGGCGTTGAATGCTCCCTCGCCAAACAACCTGCGAAACAGGTTCGGCAGCTTCAGCGCGACGAAGAACGCATCGGCCACCGGGCCGGCGCCAAGCATGGCCGCGATCAGCATGTCGCGGGCGAAGCCCAGGATGCGGCTCGCCATGGTCCAGCCGCCGACAGTCAGCACGCCGCGAAGCACTATTCGTCCCGCCGTGGGCGCGCCAACAGCGATGCGATCGCCTCGGCCAGAGTGGCGCGTCCGGCCAACAGCGAGGCAACTGCCGCACAGATCGGCATCTCCACGCCTGCCCCGGACGCAGATCCGGGGCCCGCCCCGAACCCCGATCCGGGGCTTTGAGCGCGAGCCACCAACGCCGGTGCACTGGCGACGCCTTCGGTGACGCTGCTGCGCGCGGCGAGCACATCCGCGAGGCGCTCGCCACGCCCAAGCGCCACGCCCAGGCTGTAATTGCGGCTGGCGGGGCCGGTGCAGGTCAGCAGCAGATCGCCCAGTCCCGACACTGTCTCTTATACA
>JBKPOG010000273.1:0-24364 GCA_046732975.1 Pseudomonadota bacterium | reverse complement strand
TGGGTCAGCGAGCCCGGTGGTTTCGACCATGACCCGCTGTACCTCGCCCGCTTCCACTCGAGGCAGCAGGTCAGCCAGCGCGCGCGACAGATCGCCTCGCACTGTGCAGCACAGGCACCCCGCGTTGAGCAGGACGGTGTTCTCGTCCAACTTCTCGATCAGCAGATGGTCGAGGCCTATTTGGCCGAACTCGTTGACCAGCACTGCGGTCGCCGCCAGTGCGGGCTGTCGCAGCAGATAGTTCAGCAGTGTCGTCTTGCCGGCGCCGAGAAAGCCGGTGAGCACAGTGACCGGGACGGTATCAGCCATACAATGTTTCCGGTGCAACCAACGGCGCAGCGATCTCCTTCAGCGCACCGTCCCGCACGGCGCGGAAGAAGCAGTTACGTCGCCCGGTGTGGCAGGCGACGCCCTGCTGATCCACCAGCAGCAACAGCGTGTCGCCATCGCAGTCGATGCGCAACTCCTTCAGGTGCTGCACCTGCCCTGACTGTTCGCCCTTTCGCCAGAGCCTGTTACGGCTGCGGCTGAAATAGCAGACGCGACCGGTCGCCAGCGTCTCGGCGACGGCGTCGCGGTTCATCCAGGCCAGCATCAGCACCTCGCCGGTGTCATGCTGCTGCGCGATGGCCGGCACCAAGCCACCGGCATCGAACCGGATAGCCGCGAGTATGTCCTGTTCGCTCATGGCTGGCATCTTGGTGCGCTGCAGCCTCAGAGGAAAGGTGCCAACCATGCCGGTGATCGCCACCGCCGATCGGGCGCGTCCGACGCGACCGCGCGCTAGCTCCAATGGCACTGGCCTCTGGCTGACCAGCTACATCGGCGCGAACCGCTATCCTGCGAACGCCGCCGCACCACCGGAACCTGGGGCAATCTGTCCGATGGCGTTCCTGGTCGAGCAGGAGCCGGTGCGGTGGTCGGCGCGCACACCACCAGGCCGACCAGTTCCAGGTTGTTATCACGGGATCGGGTCGGCTCGGCCGCCAATGATGTAGCGACAGGCGCGGTTCACTTTGCCGGCGCCTGGTCAGGTTATGGTCCGCTCGCCGGGGGCCGGCCGATTAATGGCCTCGATCCGGCCAGGGGTGCCGGACAGTTCTTTGTCGACGAATTCGTGTGTATTCGTTCCGTCGGACGAGCTGCCCTTCAGGGCTGTCGGCCCAGATGGTATCGTCTTGCTGTTGCTGCAGTCCCTCGCGAGACCCAGTCTGTGCAGCGCTAGTCCGGCCAGCCGGTCCGGACAGGGTCTTCCATCCCAGCCCACTGCCGCTGCACGCACCGCGTCGAAAATGCGCATCCGGGTCGGCGTGGCGTGGGCCATTTCGATCACCGTTCCTGGATGCCCTTCATTGCGGAAGTAAACGTACCCCCTACGGCACGAGCGCGGGTACTTCTATTTGCCTGAATTCGGAGGTCACGTGATTGCGCTGAAGTGTGCGTTGCCGAGCCCGGTCCCGATCGTCAGCACGCCCCAGTGTTTCGTCTCCGCCATATAAGGCAGTTCGCTCAGGCCCTGCACAACCGCATCGTTGTGCAGCAGGACCCGGATCGGCTGATGATCAATCATCGGTTGTGACGCCTGGATCAGCCGCGGGAGGTTGAAGCGCGGTGCCTCCCAGTTACCAGGCAGGTTCTGGCCACCACGCGCGATCGTCCCATCGCTGTTAATAAGCCCGGGGCAGCCGATGCCGATGAGCGGTGCAAGCCTGAATTGCTGCTGTTCAGCCTGACTGATCAGCCCGCGCAACATATCAATCAGCCGCACTGCGGTTTCATCGCGCCCTGGCTCGGCATCGCGATAGGGCCAGCTGTTCGCCGCCGCCACTTGCGCCTCTGACAGAGCGCCGCCGCGCCAGGTCAGTACTACGAGGCCAGCGCGAATCGTGGAGCCACCGATATCGACACCCAGAATGCCATCGTGGTCTTTCATCATGCGGTGCGGAAGCAGCCATGCACTGCCCAGCAAGCCGGCCAAATCAGGGTCGTGATGGATCGGACGCAGCGAGACATTCAGCCCCTCCGCCTTCAGCAGAACACTGGCTCGCCCGATCGCAAGCTCTCCGATGCGACTGCCGCGAAAGCCTCCGCCTACGATGATGGCCTCTGTTCTTCGCCAAGACCCGAGCCGCAATAGTCGCTGGCATACCGTGTTGAGTTCCTGTGCGAACTCCTCGACAGCACTGAGAACCAGCCCGGCCGGTTCCACGTCGCCATGCAGGAGTAGTTCGTCCAGGCTGCTACGGCTGACTTTGCCGTTGGGCTCGCCGTCCAGCGGATCACCAGACGCTTTGCGCATTCGTTCGCGCCAGTTCTCCAGGATGGAGCCGAACGCGCGACCCGAAGCGCGATCGCCGATGAAGCCCTCCTGGTCCCGAATTTCGGCATTGTAACTGTCGACGCGCACGCCCTCCAGTTCGCTTGCGCCATGGGCCAACTGGACTTCCGGTTCGGACATGCGCGAGGTAACGCGACCTGACTGCGCTGGTTCTGTTACGCCGCGATCCAGCTCTTTCGCTCGCCGGCATAGGCAGGGCCAGCGTTGCCGCTGATCGTCGTGCGCCACATTACCCGGCTCTCACGCTCGGCGTCGAACCAGGTCGCCGCATGCACCAGGCATCGGTTGTCCCACACGATCAGATCACCGCTTGTCCACTCGTGCACGTAAACAAACTGCGGCTGTGTCAGGTGCGCCATCAGTTCCGCCAGCAGTGCGGCCCCATCCCCATGTGGTCCAGGTTGCATGCCAACGAACGGGCCTTCGACCCAGTCCATCTGGCCATACTCGCATAGATACAGCGCTCGCTTGCCGGTGACCGGATGCACGCGTGCAACCGGCTGCCGCTGCGGCTGCTCGTGCGGGCCAAGTGGTCGTGGCGTCTCGCCGGCCAGCACTGCGTCGCGGCCACGGCGGGCACTGACGCCGACATGGAGGCCCTCCAGCGTGTCGACGCGCGCCTTCAACCGTGTCGGAAGTGCTGCATAGGCGGCGGTGCCATCTGCGAACAGCGTCTGCCCCTGGCCCTGCGGCACTGGCTGCACGGCGAGAAAGAGCGAAATGTCAGGAGGTGGGCGACGGTAGCTCTGATCAGTGTGCCAGCCGCGCCGGTGCGGGAACTGTACCGGCAGGCTGCCATCGGCATTGAGCGCCGGATCTGGTAGCCGTGGTGGCGGCCGCGACGCTGGCGGCCGGTTCGCCACGATGAAGATTTCAGGCACCGTCGGATGCACCATGTTCAACGGCGTCAGCGTGTGGCGATAGTCCTCGACCTCGCTGCCAAAGATGCGCGACAGCCGCACAAGGAGCTCCGGCGCGTCGGTCATCGCCTGCATGCCTGGCAGGAGCAGAAGACCAGAGCAGTCGGCGAGGGCGCGAGGCAACGTGCTTGGTTCGGCCTCTGCAGCGGCGACCAGGCCGTGCGCGTCTGCCTTGTCGGAGCAACGGAGCACGCCGCCAAAACCGGCACCGGGGAATGGGCGTTGAAGGTTGAAGCTCACGGCGCGTCCCTTCATGCGATAAAAGAGGGTAGGCCTGTGATCTATCGGGTCAATCCGCTACGTCCAGCACGTGTCAGTCGATCGGTGTGGAACGATGGATCTGGACCAAGCATTGCGTGACCTGTCTGATGCCCTGAGTACCGGAAACGGCGCACGGGATCGGCTGCGGCACGGGCGGCGGTTTCTCATCGCAACCTGCCTGTCCGCTCTCGGATCGGAGCCGGCGCCACAACATTCGTTGCCTGGCGTCATCCAGCTGGTGTCAGCGTCAGCAAATCGCGCGGTGCAGCGTGACTGCGCTATTCTGCTGGTGCACGCGCTCGCGGTGCCAAGGCTGGTGCCGGCCGAGGCACGCAACGAGATTTGTGCTCTGGCTGAAGACACGCTGCGTTCCGCGTTGCTGCGCTGCGGCTACCCGTTTGGCGGTTCAATAGAGGCAAGACTAGGCGTGTTGGAGGGTCTGAGCTCGAAAATTGCCGAGCTGATGGAGCCGCTTGAACCGACCTTTCCCAACTGGCAGGGGCTGTATGCCGGCTGACTTGCCGGCCTGAGGCGCCGGGCGTTGTACATCTGGACCTTGCCTCGCCCCAGGCGCATAGGGGCGCCCGCATGATGTATTTCACCCCGCTGAAAACCGCCGCGATTCTCGGCCTGTGCTTGCTGGGGGCAATCTGCTGCATTCCAAACCTGTTTTCCGCGCCGGCCCCCTGGCTGCCCTGGCGGCAGGTGCATCTCGGACTGGATCTGCGTGGCGGGTCATACCTGCTGCTCGAAGTGGACATGAAGGCGGTGACCAAAGAGCGGCTGGACAGCATGGTGGATGCCACCCGCCAGGCGTTGCGGCCGGGCGCCATCTTCTACCAGACGCTCGAGGCGCAGACCGACCAGAACCGGATCATCCTGCGCCTCCGTGATGCCACCAAACTTGACGCCGCAGTGGCGGCGATTCGCCCCATGATTGCGGCCGAAGGTCCCACCGGCACGCCCGAATTCGACCTCACTTCCAATCCGGACGGCACGATCGTCCTGACCCTGTCGCCGGTGGAATTGAACGCACGCGCCCGGGCTGCCGTGCAGCAATCGATCGAGATTGTCCGTCGTCGCATCGACGAGACTGGGGTGGTGGATCCGCAGATCACCCAGCAGGGCAGCGACCGCATCGTCGTGCAATTGCCCGGCATAAGTGATCCGAACCGGATCAAGGAGTTGCTCGGCAAGACCGCGCATATGACGTTCCAATTGGTCGACGAGACCGCGAACCCCAGCAGCGGGACGCCGCCGCCGCCCGGCGTCGACTACCTGCCGATGCAGGATAATTCAAACCAAAAGACCGCGGTGCGCCGGCGTATCGATGTGGATGGCGGTGACCTGACAGACGCTCGCGCCGGCACCAATCCGCAGACCGGGGAGTGGGTGGTGAACTTCACCTTCAATTCGATCGGTGCCAGGCGCTTCGGCGATGTGACTCGGGCCAACGTCAACCACCGCTTTGCCATCGTGCTCGACGGCAAGGTGATCAGTGCACCGGTCATCCGGGAGCCGATCACCGGCGGGCGCGGCCAGATCAGTGGCAACTTCACCGCGGCGTCTGCGAACGACCTGGCCGTGCTGCTGCGGGCCGGCGCGTTGCCGGCGCCGCTCACGGTAGTTGAGGAGCGCAGCGTCGGCCCCGAACTTGGTGCCGACTCGATCCGCGCCGGGGCGATTTCACTGGCCGTTGGATTCGTCCTGGTGATCGGCTTTATGGCGACCTTCTATGGCCTGTTCGGCTGGTTCGCGAACGTCTGTCTGGTGGTGAACCTGGTCCTGATGCTTGGGATCATGTCGTTGCTTCAGGCCACCCTGACGTTGCCCGGCATGGCCGGCATCCTGCTGACCCTGGGTATGGCAGTGGACGCCAACATCCTGATCAACGAGCGCATCCGCGAGGAGCAGCGCCTCGGGCGCCCGCCGCTCTCAGCGCTAGAACATGGCTTTACAAGGGCTTATAATACTATCTTCGACTCCAATGTTGCAGCTTTTCTGGCCCACGTGATGCTGTTCATCTTCGGCTCCGGCCCTGTGCGGGGGTTTGCAGTGACAATCACCGTGGGTATCGCCACCTCGCTGTTCACCGCCTGGATGCTGACGCGCCTGCTTGTCTCGCGCTGGTACGTGGTCCGGCGACCCCAGCTTCTGCCGGTCTGATCCAATGTTCTATCGTCCTGCATTCCGTCTCGTACCCGACAACACCAAGATCGAGTTCATGCGGGGCCGGATCATGGGCCTCGTGGTTTCTGCCGTGTTGTCAACGGCGTCTGTGGTGTTGTTCTTCTATCCGGGCCTCAATCTCGGCATCGACTTTTCCGGCGGGGTCGTGATGGAGGTGCGCATGCCGGGTCCCGCGGACTTCGGCCAGATCCGTGCGGCGCTGGCCAGCGAGCACATCCCCGAGCAGGGGGTTCAGCGATTTGGCGATCCCTCCGAGGTGCTGATCCGCCTTGGCCAACAGCCGACCGAAGCTGCGACCCAACAGGCAGTCGCCCGGGTGCGCGAGGCTTTGGAGAAATCGGTGCCAGGGGCGAAGGTGTTGCGCACCGACGCTGTTGGGGCCTCGGTCTCGGCCGAGTTGTTCCGGAATGGCCTGCTCGCGCTTGGGATCAGCCTCGCCATGATCCTGGTCTACATCTGGTTCCGCTTCGAGTGGCAGTTCGCGGTTGGCGCGGTCGTCACCCTTATTTTGGACATAACGAAAGCCATAGGTTTCCTGGCAATCACACGCATCGAATTCGACCTGGTCATGGTCGCAGCCATCCTCACCATTCTGGGCTACTCCACCAACGACAAGGTCGTTGTGTACGATCGCGTTCGCGAGAACCTGCGCAAATACAAGACCATGCCGCTGCGGAACTTGATCGACCTGTCCATCAACGAGACACTGAACCGAACCCTTGGTACCTCGATGACGGTGTTCCTGGCGAGCCTGCCGCTGGCGCTGTTCGGCGGTGAATCCATCTCCGGTTTTGCCTGGGTGATGCTGTTCGGCATTATCGTCGGAACCTCGTCCTCCATCTTCATTGCTGCCCCTATCCTATTGTTTTTGGGTGAGAACCGGCTGCGGCGTGAGACCGCTCCGGCACCAGCACCAGTGGCGAGAACATGATTACCAGGCGGCAGGCCCTGCTCGGTGCGGCTGCTTTGCCGCTGGTGTCGGTTGCTGCTGCCTCGCAATCGGTCACACTGCTGGTTGGGGCAAAGCCAGGATCTGCCAGCGACGCGACGGCCCGCGCTTTCATTCCATTCCTTGGGCGGCACACGCCCGGTGTGGAGTTTCGAGTGGTCAACCTGCCGGGCAGTACTGGGCTTGCCGCATTGCAGGAGCTCGCCCGGGCCGAACCGACCGGGCGTGTCGTTGGCTGGGTCGCAACTCCGACCTTGCCGGCACGGATGGTGGACCACAGCGCTGATGACCTACTGCAGCGGATTGTCCTGGTTGGCGCCGTCGAGAAGGAGCCGGTCGCCATTGTCTCGCCGGCCGCCAGCCCGCTGAATTCGGTCCAGGATATCGTGGCGAAGGCGGCCGAAGACGCCGACGCGGTCCCGCTCGGCACGCCGCCTCCTGGCAGTCCGGCGCATCTGGCGGCCCTGCGGCTGCAGGCGCTTGCCGGCACGCGGCTCAACATCATCGCGTTCCCGTCCGTTGCTGCCGCCAGGCAGGCCGCGATTGCCGGCAACGTTGTCGCGGCTGCGCTGGGGCTCTCAAATGCCATTGGCGATCTGAGAGACGGCCGTCTGACGGGGCTTGGAATCGCCGCGATGAGCCGCGCGGATGCGTTTCCGGACCTGCCGCCATTGCGGGATTCAGGGCTCGATCTGTCAGCGTTGATCAGGCGTGGACTGGCCGTTCCGGCGGGCGTGCCCGATGCGGCGTTGGGTCCGCTGAGCGCCGCCTTGCGCGAGGCGGCAGACGATGCTGCGTTCCATGATCTGGCCAACGACTGTGGCTTTGCTGCCGGCTGGCGGGATGGCGCCGCCTGGACCGCCGAAGCCGAGGATCAGCGCACCGAATTGGCCAAACTCTGGTCGACCGAACCCTGGCTTCAAGAAGGGTCCGATTAGCGGCGCGAATCGTTTCTCTCTTGGCTTGTAGATCCAGTTCCCAGCTATGGCGGCTGATCTTGGCAGCCCGGGCGCAAGGTTATGGCGTGCCACTCCCTTTTGCCCAGGTTAGCGGAATGAGCTGACGAACCCCCCTCAAGCGACAAGCACGAGGCAATTCTACAAGCTTGGCGAAATGCCAGAGCCGCCGCTGTGACAATCGTGATCCGATGGACGAAGCAGGCGACCAAAGCTTTACTCCGCGCGCAACGGCCCAAGCACACGGTGCCAGTGTTCGGTCCGGCTGTCGTCGTACTGCCAAGCCGCGAGTTCATGCATGGCCAGGGCGAACGCGCGTGCCTGATGGGGGCACCAACGCAGTAGCCATGCCGCCACCTCGATCGCGCCTTCATTTGCTGGCATGGCGCGACGCTCTTCAGTTGAATCAAACATGCTTCCTCCCCAGCCAGGGTTGGCGGTCCCCGCGGTCCCGATGTGATGCAGCCGTCTTGCGGGTGCCCTCTCTCCTATCTGCGATGCTGGGGGCCCGTCTTCTCAATCAGCGCAGCCAGCATTCGCATTTCCTGCAAATCGCGGCGCACATTCTCAGCGGACTTGGCACTTGCCGGGACCCATCAAACCCGGGTAGGGCGAAGCAACGCCGATGCCGGGGGGCCGGGCAAAGACAATCCTCTCGGTCCCATCGGCTGTCGGTCGGTTCGCGTCCGTGTCCGTGCTCATGCGCGCGCCGCGAACGGTATTGCATCCGGTTCGGTTGCGACAAGCGATCGTGCGGTGCGCGGCTCGGAAACGTTTGCAGTAAACGCGAATACGGGCTGCGCTGATTGAGAAGACCGCACGCGAACACCACGGTAAGCGACACAGAGCGATTGGGAGACTGGCAACAGAGACCACGCCAGTAATCGGACATCAGACAAGCGATGTGAACCAAATCACAGCGGTTACGCCGATAACGAGCCAGGCTCGGCAAAAGCTCTGAGGGGGAGGCGTCAAGCCGCTGCGCAGATGCAGAACATAATCCTGCTCGTTCTCTGTCTTGGAATTGGCATGGGGCTGCGCGCGTCCGGGAAGGTGCCTGAGAACGCGCATGCCACCCTTAATGCCTTCATCATCTACGTTGCCTTCCCGGCACTCATCTTGCGCCAGGTCCACGGGGTGCATGTGGGGATGGATACAATCTACTCGGTCATGATGCCCTGGCTGCTGTTTACGACGGGTGCCGCGGTGTTCTGGTTGATTTCCCGGTGGCTCCGACTATCGCCTGGGACAACCGGCGCGTTGATGCTGACCGGTGGGCTGGGGAACACATCGTTCATCGGTCTTCCCATGATTGAGGCTTTCTTCGGAACCGGCGGGATAGCGACAGGTATCCTCATTGATACTCTGGGCACATACCTCGTGCTCAGCACACTCGGCATAACGGTGGCCTGCATTTACTCAAGCGGGGCTCCAAATGCCCGAGCCATCGCACTGCGAGTTCTTACCTTCCCGCCCCTCATCGCCGTGCTGGCTGCCGCTATCATGATGGATGTGCAGTATCCGAGGTGGACAGATGAGATATTGGGACGGCTGGGAAATACCTTGGCTCCACTGGCGCTAGTGTCCGTCGGCCTACAGCTCCGGCTCAAGGCCTTTCAAGGCAACTGGTCTGCTCTTGCCCTTGGTCTCGGCTATAAGCTTATCGTCGCGCCGGCACTGCTCGCGGTGGTCTATTTCGTGCTTATCAGAGGCAGTGCCGCGGCAAACTCGCAAGTGACCGTTTTTGAGGCTGCGATGGGTCCGCAGATCGGCGGCGCGATCGTCGCTACGCAATACGGCCTCAACCCCAGCTTTGTCACCGTGATGGTCGGCGCGGGTACACTTCTCGCATTCATGACCTTGCCGTGCTGGTGGGCGGTCCTAACCAGTTTCTGAGCTGTTGCGGCCGCCTCGGGCACTTTGCGCCGAGCGCGAATGCTGGCTGCGCTCGAGAAGAATGCATGCGAAGACACCAGTAAGAGAGACGACGCCGCTAATACAATTTTACACCGACAAACGCGAGTCAAGTTACCGCCGGGGCGGCAGTCATCGATGCAAATCAGGTCTATCATTAAGTAGGGGATTGCGTCATGCCGTCGAGCGGCGATACAGCACGGGCTCCGATCGACGCCCGATCGCGCCACGGCTGGTCGCCGATGGCGTACCTGTATATCCCGGCAGGACTGATCGGCACGCTGATCGGATTTGCGTGCTTCCACCGCATGACCAATCGGCAATTCCAGTTCGCGGTCAACGTGCTGTTTGTTGTGTCAGGGGTGGTGCTGTTGGTGTAGGCACGGCGTGCGTTCCCGCCGGCTCACAAGCCTCAACTCGGCACGTAGATACGCCCGTCGAACAGTCGGCGTGCGGTGCGATAGAACGCCCCACTATGCGCAATCCACTGGCCATCGGCCTTCTGTTCCACCTCGGCGCCGACGGTTAGAATCCCGGAGGGCATGCCGATCCGCACCTGTCCACTGGTTCCGGGCTTGAGTGCTTCGGCCACCAGCGTGCCGGCAATGTTGGCGGCAATCGCCGTGCACAGTGACGCCGTCAACGGCAGCGCCCGGTGTGGTTGGCCGTTCGAAAGAAAGCGCGCGGTCAGATCTACCCCTGCGGCCGATATCGGCTCGCCGGACAATGTCGGGGCATCCATCGGCGGCGCGATAAACCCGATGATAGGCACGCCGGCGACGCCGCGCGCCTCGGCGTCGTTGTGCGCGATGCCCATGGCAACCGACGCCGCACGCCGGATCAACTGCAGGCGCTCCAACAATGACGTGTCCCGCTCCAGTTCTTCAGGCAGTTCACGACCGGTCAGTCCAAGGTCGGCCGCCCGCACGAACACACAGGCGTTCGCGGCGTCGACCATCGATACATCGATCGGACCAATGCCTGGAACGTCCAGCCGGTCGAGGGGTTTGCCGGTCGGCAGCAGCCGACCAGTGGTGGCACCCCCGGGTGCAAGAAAGTCGAGCCTTACCGGTGCGCCGGTACCCGCAACACCCGGAATGGCAAGATCGCCATCGGTGGCCGCCCTTCCGTCATGCAGTGGGAACGTGGAGCGGATGATCTTCCGCGTGTTGCTGTTGAAGATGCGCACGACAGCGATGTCGCCGTTCGGTCGCACGATGCCTTCATCCACTGCGAACGGGCCGACCGCAGAACTCATGTTGCCGCAGTTGCTGCGATAGTCCACGTGCGGTTCGCGGATCTGCACCTGGGCGAAGGTGTAGTCGATATCCGCATCGGGCCGATCCGACGGCGCCAGAATGCACACCTTGGACAGCGACGAAATGCCACCGCCCATGCCGTTGAGCTGTCGCCCGTTCGGGTCCGGGCTGCCCATGGCAGAAAGGAAGATCGAATCCCATTCCGAGCGATCCGGCAGATCGCGGGCATGGAACATGATCGCTCGGCTGGTACCACCGCGCATAAACACGGCGGGGTAGGAGAGCAGTGGCATGGACACCTCCTCGGCTGCCGCAAGCACGCCACCGGGGATCCGGCAGGTCAATCGGGCGCTGTCTGGACGCTGATGGAGGATAGCTTCACAGTGGCCCGATGTCGCACCCCAACATCGTGTTCATCATGGCGGACGACCTGGGCTATGCCGATGTTGGCTGCTACGGACGTCCCGAGCTATCGACGCCCAACATCGATCGCATCGCCGTCCGCGGTGTGCGTCTGACGCAAGGCTATGCCAATTCGGCGGTCTGCTCCGCGACCCGCCTCGCGCTGATCACTGGGCGCTACCAGTATCGTCTGCCATTGGGTCTCGAAGAACCGCTGGCTGGAAAAAACGATGTAGGACTGCCATCCGACCATCCCACTCTGCCATCGCTGCTGCAGCAGGCTGACTATCGCACGGCGTTGGTCGGCAAGTGGCACCTGGGCGTCCCGCCGCGCTTCGGACCGTTGAACAGCGGCTATCAGCAGTTCTACGGCATGTACAGTGGCGCCGCGGACTATTATTCGCATAACAACACGCGCGGCGGACACGATCTGTGGGAAGGTGCCGAATCGGTCCATGACGACGGTTATTTGACCGACCTCCTTGGCGATCAGGCTGTCGCGACCATCGAGGACTTTGCCGAAGGTGAAGCTCCCTTCCTGCTGAGCCTGCACTTCAACGCGCCGCACTGGCCGTGGGAGGCGCCCGGCGATCGTGCCGAATCGGACCGCCTGCGCGGCAGCGCCCTGCGTCACTACGACGGCGGTACGCAGCAGACCTATTACCGCATGATCCAGGCGATGGACCTCCAGATCGGCCGCGTCCTGCAGGCGCTCGATATGCACGGACTTGCCGACGACACGATTGTGATCTTCACCAGCGACAATGGCGGGGAGCGGTTCTCCGACACTTGGCCGTTCACCGGCATCAAGACCGAGCTGCTGGAGGGCGGCCTGCGCGTTCCCAGTCTGGTGTGCTGGCCTGCGCGCATACCTGCGGGGCAGGTCTCCGACCAGGTGGCGATCACTATGGACTGGTTCATGACCTTGATTGAGGCGGCGGGCGTAACACCTGATGCCGATTATCCGCCGGATGGCATGAGCCTGCTGCCGATGCTGACCGGCGCGTGTGCGCCGGTGCCGCGCAAGCTGTTCTGGCGCTACAAGACCAATGCCCAGCGTGCGCTGCGTGATGGCGACTACAAATATCTGAAGATCCGTGACAACAGCTTCCTGTTCAATGTCGTCGCGGATCCGCGCGAGCGGGCGAATCTCTGGTACCGGGAGCGCGACGTGGCCGAACGCCTGGTGCGCGAATGGCAGGCGTGGAGCGATACGATGCTGCCGGAAAGTCCGGATAGCTTCGGCGAAACATATACGGCGGCGCAGTTGGCCGATCACATCGGGCTCGCATAGGCGAGGGAGCATCGCATGACTTTGCAATTCGGCTGGTGGGACCATTTCGAGCAGCGGTCGGATTTGCCGCTGTGGCAGCAATACGATGAACGGATCGCGCTGATCCGCCATGCCGAGGGGCTTGGCTTCTACGGCTACCATATCGCGGAGCACCACTTCACCACGCTCGATATGGCACCGTCGCCGATCGTGTTTCTCGCAGCTGCCGCGCGCGCCACGAAGACGATACGGTTGGGGACCATGGTGCTGTGCCTGCCGCTGTACCACCCAACGCGGCTCGTGCAGGAGTTCTGCATGATCGACCAGCTTTCACATGGGCGATTCATGCCGGGTGTTGGACGCGGTGTGCGTGATCCCGAGCATGAACTGTTCGGCAGCGACCTTGCTTCGATGCGGCAGGTTTATGAGGAGGTATTGGCGATCCTACAGCAAGGGCTGAGCACCGGGCGCATCACGCATCACGGCGAGCGATTCCAGTACGACGATGAGCCGGTGCATTTTGAGATGGTGCAGAAGCCGTATCCGCGCTTCTGGTATGCCGGCAATCTGCAGCGAGCGGCGGAGCAGGGCATGAACGGCCTGGGACGCGCTACACGCGAGATGGTCGACCAGTATTGGCAGATCTGGGAGGCAGGGCGCGAGCGAAAAGATCCGCGTTTCCTGGGGGAGGATCCGTTGGTCGGCTCGACGCGGCATGTCGTCATTGCAGAGACCGACAAAGAGGCGGTGGCGCTCGCGCGACGCGCCTTCATCGCCTATGCTGAGCACTTCTATTGCACCGATCCTCGGCTCGGGCCGCATGCGACCCCGGCTGCGCTACCAATGCCGGGCGGCACCAACTTCGATACGATGCGTGAGGCAGGGCAGATTCTGGCGGGCTCCCCTGCGACAGTGCGCGATGCGCTTCGGCGCTATGTCGACACTGTGGGGCCGAAGCACAACTATCTGTGCGGCGCATTCCAATGGGGCGATCTGACGACCGATGAAGCACGCCGCTCGCTCGATCTTTTCGCGGGGGAAGTGCGGCCGGCACTGAGCTGAGGAGGCGGCCGATGGCAAACGCCGCTCCCGCGTATCAGGCCGGCAAAGGATCGCCATTCGATGTCGATCGCACTTTCTATGGACGCATCGCTCAGGAACAGGATGCGCGCCGATTGATCGACAAGCTGGTCGTGCCGATCCGCTCGGGGCGCGCCTGGCGCGTGCCGGCAGGCCACGTGTTCCGCATCGTGACGATTGACGGTCCGCAGGTTGGCGACCTGAACATCTGGAACGCGCACAATCCGCGTGAGCGCATGTGGGCGTCGCGGTCACGCCAGCTGCAGGCGGCGCATGTCTCCACGTTCGACCGGCTGTGGTCGAACCTGCCGTATCTGCGTCCGCTGGTGACGATCACCGATGACACTCTTTCAGGCTATGGCGTCGATGAGGTTGGTGGCCGCGTACACGACCTGCTGGGCACGCGTTGTGATCCCTATGTCAACCGACTGCTGATGGGTGTCGATTTCGACTTTCACTGCCATTCGAATCTGGTGCGTGCTGTCGCACCTTACGGCCTGACCGAATTCGACGTGCACGACGTGCTGAATGTCTTCCAGGTCACCGGCTTGAACGACGACGATAAGTATTTCATGCGCGCATGTCCGGCAAAGCCAGGAGACTATTTGGAGTTCTTCGCGGAGATCGATCTGCTTTGTGCGATCTCTGCCTGTCCCGGTGGCGATCTGTCGGTGCCGCTATGGGGACCTGACGCGCGCGATCCGATCGATGTCTGCCGCCCACTCGGCGTCGAGGTTTACGCCATCAACGACCGGTTGCTGCAAGGCTGGAAGCCGCCGGAGGTCGCGTCGTACGACGGTGCACATGGTATGCGGCTCGCGAAACCTGCTTGGGCGGAGTAGCCCGCGCTCCCTGTCATTGCGAGTTGCGAAGAGAAGCAATCTCTCGCCTGATCGGGATTGCTTCGCTTCGCTCACGATGACACAGGCAGCCTTAGCGGATCGGTGAAAAATCCGCCGGCATCACGAACGCGTTCTCCTGCTTTACCACCACACCGGGCGGATTACGCGCCGGCCATTGTCCGGTCGCTGATGCCGCAGCGCGCACCGACGCGCGTTCGTTGGCGTCCTTGTAGGCCCAGATGTGCACCCACTTGTTGAGTGCGCCGAACTCAGAATACATGCCGGCGACCAGCGGCGAGAATTTCTGCCGGCCTTCGATCTTCTCCGACCAGCGCTCGATCAGGCCTGGAATGGCGCCGGGGATCAGCGTGTATTGGCGGATCTCGAACAGCGGACCAACCTGACGCGGTTCGAGCGGCGGCGAGAACGGGGCCGGATGGAAGATCTCGTTCTGCATGTCGACGATGAACTCGCTGATCTTCGGCGGCCATCCACCGGCCTTCATCGCCGCGCCGCGTGCAGCCGCGCGCTGTTCGAAACTGTCATAGGCCCAGACATGGATAAACTGGTTCAGCCGGCCAACTTCGGAGTGCCAGACGGCGGCGAGTTGCTTGCCGTGCTTCTCGCGGTTCGGCAGCGCTTCGCCGAAGCGCTTCTCGACCTCGGCCATGGTGCCAGGCCGTAACGTATATGTCCGCATTTCGATGATCATCGACGATCCTTCCCCGGTGCGTGATCCGTGGAGGCTACGTCAAAGGTCAGCCAGGGCCAAATCGAGCGTTCCCCAAGGAGGCGTGTCGTTGGGGTAACACGCCCCGGCTGACGGCGTACTGCACCCGAGCAGAGGGATCAACCACACGACGGGCAGGATGAGCGGGCGGCACACCGAGCGACCATCGGATTCCCGTCGAGCAGCCAGTACGCTGGCATAATCCACGTCCCGCGCCAACATAAGCACCATGATCGCTTTCGCCGACCTGCTGGAGCGGCTGGTCTTCACACCATCGCGTAATGCAAAGATCGCGCTGCTGCGGCGCTATTTCGCGACCCAGCCCGATCCCGACCGCGGCATTGGTCTGGCCGCGATCACTGGCGAGTTATCGTTCACTGCGGCAAAGCCTGGTCTGATTCGCGAGCTTGCCGCGACACGTACCGATCCGGTGCTGTTCGAATGGTCGTACGACTACGTCGGCGATTTGGCGGAAACCGTGGCTTTGATGTGGCCGGCTGCGCCCACCAATGCGGAGCCGCCACGCCTGGCCGAAGTCGTCGAGGCGCTGGAGACTGCGCCGAAGGCGGCACTGCCAGGGATCGTTGCGGCCTGGCTCGATGCATCGGATGCGTCGGTGAGACTCGCCCTGCTGAAGTTGATCACTGGCGGTCTTCGCGTCGGCGCATCGGCGAGAATCGCAAAGATTGCGCTGGCCGAGATCGGTGGCGTAGATCCGGACGAGGTGGAGGAGGTCTGGCACGGCCTCGCGCCGCCGTATCTGCCGCTGTTCGCGTGGCTGGAGAAGCGTGCGCCACGGCCGGATCCCGCGCAGGCACCGGTGTTTCGGCCGCCGATGCTGGCGCATCCATTGGAGGACGGCGACATCGCTGGCCTGCAGCCGGCTGACTGGCGTGCGGAATGGAAGTGGGATGGCATCCGTGTGCAGCTGGTGGCGACGGAGGGTGGCAGGCGCCTCTATTCGCGCAGTGCGGACGACATCTCCGCCGCGTTTCCGGAGATCGTCGAGGCGATGGATTTTCATGCGGTGCTCGATGGAGAGCTGTTGGTCGTTCGCGAAGACAGGGTCGCTCCGTTTGCTGATCTGCAGCAACGGCTCAACCGTAAGGTGGTGAGCGCACGCATGATGGCCGACTATCCCGTCGGCATCCGGCTCTATGATTTGTTATTCGACGAAGCGGACGATGTGCGTCCGTTGCCGTTCGACACCAGGCGGTCGCGACTCGAGGCATGGTATGCGCGCACCCGACCGGACCGGATGGATCTATCCGAGCTGATCCGCTTTGGCTCGCTCGATGAGCTGATGGCATTGCGCGACGGCGCGCGCGCCGCATCCATTGAGGGTCTGATGCTTAAGCGAGGTGATGCGCCGTATCTGCCAGGCAGGGTCAAAGGCTTGTGGTGGAAGTGGAAGCGCGACCCGCTGACTGTCGATGCTGTGCTGATGTACGCGCAACGCGGCCATGGCAAACGCAGCAGCTATTATTCCGACTATACATTCGGACTGTGGCGCGAAGATGAACTCGTCCCGGTGGGAAAGGCTTATTTCGGTTTCACGGATCAGGAGCTGATATTCCTGGACCGTTGGATCCGCAACCACACAGTGGGGCGCTTCGGGCCGGTGCGTGAAGTGGAGAAGTCACTAGTACTGGAAGTGGCATTCGATGCTGCCCAACTTTCCAATCGGCACAAATCAGGCGTGGCTATGCGGTTTCCGCGCATCGCGCGGATTCGCACGGACAAGCCCGCAGCGGAGGCGGACCATTTGGAGACACTGATGGCGCTGGTGGAAGGCAAGCCGGCGATAGTCGCCGCCGATTGACCAGCCTGCAGCCGCGTGCTGCGCTGGCTTGCGGTTCAAACGGGAGGAGATTGCGTGATGCCTCTGGTGCCGAACAACGCCAGGCACAAGATGCTTGCAGGCGAGGTTGCGCTGGGTTTCGGCGTGCATCACCTGCGCAGCGCCGCAGCACCTGTACTTGCCGCAGCCACGGGCCATGACTGGCTGTTTCTCGACAACGAGCACGGCGCGTTCTCGGTGCACGAAATTGCTCAGCTGTGCATCGCCTCCTTGCCGACGGGTGTGACGCCGATGGTACGGGTCTGTGCCAATGCGATAGATGAGGCGACGCGTGCGCTGGACAACGGCGCACTCGGCATCGTCATGCCACATGTCGATACAGCACAGGAAGCGCGAACGATCGCCGAGGCATTTCGCTATCCACCCCGCGGGCGGCGCAGCTGGGGTGGACCGCCAGCGATATACGGGTATCGTCCACCCGCGATGGCCGAGGCGCAGCAGGCGATCAACAACGAGATCCTCACGGTCGTCATGCTGGAGAGTCCGGCGGCGATCAACAATGCGGCCGAGATTGCCGCAATCGAGGGTATCGATGTGCTATTTATCGGCACCTCGGATTTGTCGTCGGAGCTGGGCGTTGCTGGCCAGATGGGACATCCGAAAGTCGTCGATGCTTATGCTACGGTAGGCGCAGCTTGCCGCAAGCATGGAAAGATCTTGGGCATGGGCGGTGTGTATGATGAGGAAAACGCATCGCGCTACGTCGGCATGGGAGCGCGTTTCGTGCTGACCGGTTCTGACCATTCTTATATCGTTATGGGCGCGAGTGCTCGCAGCAGGTTCTTTGCCGAGCTACCACCGGCGGAGGCTGGGTCCGGCTGACCGCAATGCTGGCAAAAGCACAGTGCATGGCTGCCATCATGGATGACCAGATGGCTCTGCAGTGCTCGTGTGCGCACTTTTCTTGCTTAACGGACAAAGGCAACGACCGATACTGAGAGGCTCGGTATAAGCGCCATCGCGCGGGTTTGTGAAGGAAACCCAGTGCACGGCATCCCACTTCCGGTGCGGCACATACCACCTGGATGGGATCTATGTCGACGCTTCAGGACCTGCTGAATCAGGACGCTGGCAGCATCTTTCCGAGTAGCCCAGCGCCGATCAACGACCAGACGCTGGTCCAGCCATCAGCTCTGAACTTTATCGGCTCCGACGTTTCTGCAGCGCTGCTTTCCGCAGTGCCAGTTGCGCCGACCCCGGCTCCGGCTGGCGCTGCATACCCCGCGATATATGCATTCGGTGACAGCCTGAGTGATACTGGCAACGTCTCACTTGCGACCACGGGCATGGTGCCGATTTCACCACCTTATGTTGACAAAAGTTTCAGCAATGGGCCCGTCTGGGTGCAAGACCTGGCGCAGAAACTCGGACTGCCGTCACTCAATCCAAGTTTGGCAGGGGGCACAGACTTCGCGTATGGTGGTGCCGAGACGGGGCAGACGCAAAACCATGCCGTGAACCCGACTGATTTGACGTCGCAGTACACCCAATTCTTACAACAGTCGCCTTCGCCGCTTGCGGGAGCATTGTACGCCGTGTGGGTAGGCGCGAACGACGTCCTCGACATTGCCAACAACACCTCGCTGACGCCGCCCCAACAGCAAGCGGACGTGCAGGACGCGGTCAATAACGAAATGTCCGTGATCGGCGGTCTGGTTGCGCACGGAGCGCAGAATCTGCTGGTGCTGAATGTGCCTGATCTCGGGATCACGCCGTACGAGCAGGCTCACGGTGCGACGACGGCGCAGACCGCAACCTCGCTTTCGTCACTCTACAACAGTGACCTGGCCGCAGCGCTGCAGCCGCTGGAGGCATCCGGTGCGCTGCGAATCGACCTGATCGACACGTTCTCGGTGCTCGATAAGGCGAAGGCGAATCCGGCCGCTTATGGGTTCACCGACGTGAACGACCCGGTTTGGACCGGCGGGCTGACCAGTTCCAGCAGCGGCACGCTGCAGGCGTCCGGATCGACGCAAAACCAGTTCTTGTTCTTCGATTCGCTGCATCCAACCGCGCAGGCCCACAGCCTGCTCGCGTCCGGCATTGCCCAAAGCCTCACCGGCACTGCGTAGTCACGGACAGGCAAACCTTGGCGCCAGCTGCTGGCGCCTTTGGACAGGAGGTCGAACAGAATGCCAGGCGGCGCAAAGCCGTGGCCTGGGTCGGACGGAGTACCGGGACGTCGGGAAATCAGCCGCCAAATGCAGAGCGCTCAAGCGAAGCTCAGCATTCGTCGTCAGCCGCCAGATGCGCCCAATGTGCCGGCGTGCCTTCCGCCCTGCTACGGATGGCGCAGGCGCGCAGTGAGCCATCGTCACAATGGCTTCGCCGCCGCCAAGAATAGTGTAGATAAATGTCAGCGAGATCAGCCAGCGCCGCGCCCGTTGGGCCGGCAAACACAACAAATGGGTTGTCGACCTTCTCCTATGGCAGGTTCATCGTTCAGCGCGCAATAGGTCGCGCAGCCGACTCCTTTTCCTTTGCAAGCAGTCGCTGGCGTGCCTCAAGTCGAGCGTCGTCGGAAAGGACAATGTCGGGTCGCTCATCGTCTCTTCTCCTTCTCCGACGCTTGGTCAGTTTGGTGTCGTCTGGGTATAGGATCGCGGTTGCCAACGGATCCGATTGTTGCCGCCAAAAGGCACTATAGCGCTCGAGCCAGGCGGCAGCGGCATAGATCGGGCCGGCGTCAAGGCGGCATCGGCTAACACGCCCGGATCGCTCCTGGTGCACCAGACCAGCGCGCACCAGACCTGGATATGGCGCGATACCGCCTCCAGCGAGATATCGAACCGAGCGGCCAGTTCGGACATCAGCAACTCCCCCTCCTTGAGGCACGTCAGGATGGCGCGCCACACCGGGTCGGACAGAGCGAAAAGGCGTGGGTTCAACAGCATCGTCCGCTCGCTTGCCTCCTGCTCTGACGTACGGACCGCTTGAAGCGACGTTACGCTGCCTAATCAACGTACCGATTGATGATCAACAGCTTTGTTGATTATAAGGCGCGCTCTACCATTTGGATGCAGTGCAGAGGATGCGTTGATGGTCAGCAAAACTCGGCGTTCTTGCGAACAGCGGTTTGTGACTGTGGCGCAGAGCGAGGCGCAGTCCGGTCGAGCATGATGCCGCCGCGAACCGACCGTACCCGCCTCGCCGTCGATATCGGTGGGACCTTTACCGATGTCGTTCTGGCGCTGCCGGATCGCACGCTTGCGACCAAGCTGTTGACCACGCATGAATCGCCGGACGAGGCGGTGATCGCCGGGACGCAGGCGATCCTGCAGGAGGCTGGGGTGGCCGCATCGTCAGTGGACCTGGTAATTCACGGCACGACGCTGGCGACCAATGCGCTGATCGAGCGAAAGGGTGCCCGAACCGCACTGATCACCACCGCCGGTTTCCGCGATTCGTTGGAGATCGCCTACGAACATCGCTTCGAGCAGTACGATCTCTACATGGAGCGTCCAGCGCCGCTGGTGTCCCGCGATTTGCGCCTGGAAGTGACCGAACGCCTCGCGGCCGATGGGTCGATCCTGTTGCCGTTCGATGAGGCTTCGCTCGAACGTCTGCTGTCGACCCTCCGGCAACAGCATATCGAAGCGGTGGCGATCAGTTTCCTGCACTCATACATCAATCCTGCACATGAGGAGCGTGCGCGCGATCTCCTCTCGACAGCGCTGCCAGACATCGCCGTCACGCTGTCCTCGGAGGTATGCCGGGAAATTCGCGAATACGAACGGACCTCCACCGTCGTCGCCAACGCCTACGTGCTGCCGATGATGGATCGCTATCTCGCGCGCATGCAGCAGGGTTTGCGTGGGATCGGTGTGGCCTGTCCGTTGCTGTTGATGATGTCGTCAGGCGGAATATGCACAGTCGAAACCGCGCGGCGTTTTCCGGTGCGACTCGTCGAGAGCGGTCCGGCCGGCGGTGCGATCCTGGCGCGACACATTGCGGCGCAGGGCGGCTACGACCGGGCGGTTTCCTTCGACATGGGGGGAACGACGGCCAAGATCACGCTGATCGACGACTTCACGCCGCAGCAGTCACGGCACTTCGAAGTGGCACGCGCCTATCGTTTCGCCAAGGGCAGCGGCTTCCCGGTGCGCATTCCAGTGATCGACATGGTGGAGATCGGTGCCGGTGGTGGATCGATTGCGCGGATCGATGGGTTGCGCCGCATCGTCGTTGGACCTGACAGCGCCGGGGCACATCCTGGTCCCGCCTGCTATGCGACAGGCGGCGATCAGCCGACAGTTACCGACGCCGATGTTGTACTGGGGCGCATTGAGCTGTCGCGCTTTGCCGGCGGAAAGATTTTGCTTGATCCCGCACGCGCGTCTCAGGCGGTGACTGAGGCGATAGCTGCACCGCTTTCGATGACCGTGCAGGAGGCCGCGCGAGGGATCACGGAGATAGTCGATGAGACGATGTCGAGTGCGGCGCGCGTACACGCCGTCGAGAATGGCAAGGATACGTCTGATCGCACGCTGATCGCGTTCGGTGGGGCTGCGCCGTTGCATGCGGCACGCCTCGCGCAGAAACTTGGCATTCATCGCATCGTCGTGCCGCTGGAAGCGGGCGTCGGTTCCGCGCTTGGCTTTCTTGGCGCGCCCATCGGATATGAGGTTGTGCGAACTTTGCTGGTGCGTCTGGATGCGCTCGATCAGCCAGTCATCGACGTGTTATTCGCCGAAATGCGCACAGAGGCGGAAGCCGTGGTGCGTCTTGGCGTGCCAGATGGCAGGTTGATCGAGATACGCACCGGCTTCATGCGCTATCGCGGACAGGGACACGAGATTGCGGTCCCGCTACCTGACGGCCAGCTAGACCCCGCGGCGCTGCGCACGGCATTTGATGCCACGTATACACGCCTATATGGCCGAGTGATCCCTCGGCTTGAGGTAGAAGCCGTCACCTGGACGCTATCGCTGACCGAACCACATGAATTGCCCGAGCGTCTGCCGCCGCCGGCGAAGGTCGGCAGCGTTTCGCCGACGCGGACCTGTCGCTTGGTCGAGACTGCGACCGGCGAGAAGGTCGATGCAGCGCTGTACGAGCGTGCATCTCTGCCGACTGGTGCGTTCCTGACCGGTCCCTGTGTCATCATCGAGGACGGGACTTCAACGATTGTGCCGACAGGGTATACCGCGAGGGTTGGGGCCGCACGTGAGATTGTGATCGAGGAACTTGCAACGTGACGCGACGGAACATTGCCGAGATCGAACTGCAGATCATGTGGAACCGACTGTTGTCTGTGGTCGAGGAGCAGGCGCAGACCCTGGTTCGCACCGCCTTCAGCACCTCGGCGCGCGAGGCGGGCGATATCTCGGCCGGCGTGTTCGATCTGCAAGGCAGGATGTTGGCGCAGGCGGTTACCGGCACCCCTGGCCACATCAACACCATGGCACGGTCGGTCGGTCATTTCCTCGAGGTATTCCCTGTTGCGCAGATGAAAGAGGGCGACGTCTACATCACCAACGATCCGTGGAAGGGCACGGGGCATTTGTACGACTTGGTCGTGGTGTCGCCGACATTCATGGAGGGCCGCATTGTCGCGCTGTTCGCCTGCACGACGCATCTGGTGGACATGGGCGGTGTCGGCCAGACGCCGGAAGGCCGGCAGATCTACCACGAAGGTCTGTTCATTCCCCTGCTGCGTCTCGCGCGTGCCGGCGAAATGAATGAGGACCTGCTGGCGATGATCCGCGCCAATGTGCGCGAACCGGTGCAGGTGATCGGTGACGTCTACGCGCTGATCGCCTGCAACGAGATCGGCAGCCGGCGTCTGGTCGCTATGATGCGCGAGTTCGCGTTGTGCGATCTCGATATGCTGGGTGAGGCGATCATCAGCCGCAGCCGCCAGGGCATGACCGAAGCCATCGGCAAGCTGCCGCAAGGCACGTGGACTGCATCGATGCGCATCGACGGTTATGAAGCGCCAATCGACCTGGTCGGCACACTGACCATTGGCCGCGATACGATCCATGTCGATTATACCGGCACTTCCGATATGTCGTCCTACGCAATCAATTGCCCGCTCTGCTATACTGAAGCCTACACGACGTTCGGGGTGAACTGCGTGGTGGCACCGCATATCCCGAACAACACCGGCACGCTCGATGCCGTGCGAGTGACCGCACCGGAGGGCACCATCCTAAGTGCCATCCACCCTGCCGCGGTGTACGCGCGCTCGGTGATGGGTCACATGTTGCCTGACGTTGTATATGCCTGTCTCGACCAGGCGTTGCCCGACAGGGTGCCGGCCGAAGGTACATCGAACCTCTGGACGTTGAATCTGATAGCCGGCCATGGTCTCACCGGCATTGGGCGAGCCGCTGGCACACCGTTCATGGTGAACAGTTTCCATTCCGGCGGCGCCGGCGCGCGCCCGAATCAGGATGGACTGTCCGCGACTCCGTTTCCCTCGGGCGTCCGCAACGTGCCTGTCGAGGCGACAGAGGCCATCACACCGCTGGTTATATGGCGCAAGGAGCTGCGCCAGGATTCCGGTGGTGCCGGACGTCAGCGCGGCGGGCTCGGCCAGGTGATGGAAATTGGTTCGCGCGAGGACGCTGCGTTCGGCATCTTCGCGCGCTTCGAGCGCGTGAAATTTGCGGCGCGCGGCCGGCATGGCGGCAGGGCAGGGGGCGCGGGTCGCCTGTCGCTGAAATCGGGAGCCGAGTTGAAGCCTAAAGGCCTAGGTCTGGTCCCATCAGGCGATCGACTGTTGGTTGAAATGCCCGGCGGTGGAGGTATGGGATCCGCAAAGGAGCGTGACCCGGAAGCCGTGCGGCGGGACGTACGCGCGGGCTACGTGTCCCGGCAAGCAGCGCTCAACGATTACGGAGTCGATCTGCCCTGACGAGCCTCAAAGGTCCACCCGCCGCTTCACCAGTTCCGCCTCTTTCACCCGCAAACCCAGCCCGGGTCCATCCGTCAGATTGAACAACCCATCGACCGGTTTCGGCGGGTTCTCGAACACCGCATGTGTACGCATCGACGGATCGTTCCATTCGATCGGCTTGCTCGCCTGCAGTTGCGCAGCAACGACGTGCATGTTTGCCAGGTGCCCGATCATCGGCTGCGTCTGATGCGACACCAGTTCCACACCATGCGCATGCGCCAGCGCGGCACAACGCACCAAGCCGGTAATTCCACCCATCTTGATAAGATCCGGCTGCACCATTCGCACCCCGGCGTCGATCAGGTCGGCGAGTGCCGCCAAAGTATAGGTCTGCTCGCCGGCTGATACAGTGATGTCAAGCGCCCGTGCGACCTCACCCATCGCTTTGACGTGGTAATGCTGCACCGGCTCTTCAAACCACCAGTAGCCCAGCTCCTCCAGCACACGACCGACGCGAATGGCACCGCCGGAGGAAAAACCGTTGT
>JBKPOG010000272.1:0-8376 GCA_046732975.1 Pseudomonadota bacterium | reverse complement strand
GGATCGGTCACCGCACATCATCCTTAATGAGAGTGAGCTTCGGCGGGCATTGTGGTCAGATGTCCCGGGACGGGCAAGTGGCCGGACTGCGTGTTGCCGGAAGCATTCTTACCGCTTAACTTTCCTCAATGGGACCGCTTACAGGCATACGGATCATTGAATTCGCCGGCATCGGTCCGGCCCCGATGGCGGCTATGATGCTTGCCGAGATGGGTGCGACTGTTCTGCGCATCGACCGCATCGCCGACAGCGACCTGGGCATTCCGCTGCCCACAAAATACGAGGTGCTGAAGCGCAGCCGCCACATCATCCGCCTTGACCTCAAGCGCCCGGAGGCCGTTGCACTGACACTGCAGTTGGTGGAGCAATCGGATGCGCTGATCGAAGGCTTTCGTCCCAAGGTCATGGAGCGCCTGGGACTGGGCCCCGATATCTGCCTCGCACGCAATCCGCGCCTCGTGTTCGGGCGGGTGACGGGATGGGGGCAGGACGGCCCGCTGGCGCATGCCGCGGGGCACGATCTCAACTACATCGCACTCACCGGGGCCCTCCATGCGATCGGTCGCGCCGGTGGCCCGCCGACGCCACCGCTGAACCTGGTCGGCGATTTCGGCGGCGGTGCCCTCTACCTGATTGTCGGCGTGCTTGCCGCGATTATCGCGGCACGACAGTCTGGGCGCGGCCAAGTGGTGGATGCCGCCATGGTAGATGGCGCTTCCTCGCTGATGACCTCAATCTATGGCGGCAAGGCGTCCGGACGGCTGAGTGGACCGCGCGGCACCAATATCACTGATTCAGGCGCCTACTTCTACGAGGTATACGAATGCGCTGACGGTCGCTACGTCTCGGTCGCAGCCATCGAGGCCAAGTTCCACGCCGAACTGCTGCGATTACTGGAAATCGATCCGGCGACGCTGCCGCCCCAGATGGACCGGTCGCATTGGCCGGAGACGAAGCAGCGTCTCGCTGAACGCTTCAGGACCCGCACGCGGGACGAGTGGTGTGCACTGCTGGAAGGCACCGACGCCTGCTTCGCGCCGGTGCTGTCAATGGAAGAGGCGCCGCATCATCCGCACAACCGCGCGCGCAACCTCTTCGTCGATCTGGATGGGGTCTCCCAGCCGGCGCCGGCGCCCCGGTTCAGCGATACGCCCCTGAGCTCGCCGACCCCGCCGGAGCCCGCGGGTGGGGCAGACCTGCGCGCAGTTCTCGCCGAGTGGGGCGTGGGTGCAACCGAGGTGGAGGTGGCGCAGGCGAGCGGGATACTGGCCTGAGCGCTCAGCGTATTGCCGTGCCCGGATCGGGCACGTATTCTACCCGATCAGTTGCGAGTGACTCGCATCTAGGAGGGAATGTTCGCCGATGGGTTCCGACGTCAGCCAGATCGCCCGACGCTGTGAGCGCGCCGTTGTCACCGCCTATCGCGATTTGCGGCAATTGGGTTCAGACGACCTGGCGGCTTTCCAGGCCTGCACCGTGCTGTATGGTCTCCATCACCCGGAGGCCTCGCTGAACGAGGCTCGTCGACTGGTCGCGGAATGGATCGACCATCACGTCGTACGCGGGGACCGCGGCCCCACCAACGGGTGTGCCTGCCACTAAGACTTGACGTCGCTCCGGTTCGGCTGTTGCAAGCTTCAAATGGCTCGTCCGAGAGGCGCTGACTGAACCCCCGGCTCATCGAGCAACGCCTGCGTGATCATCGGCTTCTGGCTTCGAGCGTGCCGGATTTGATGGCTTCGACGAACTGACGCCAGTCGCTGTCGACTTGATTGGCATAGCTCAGGGCGAACTCGGCCACGGCCGAGTCGAACGATGTGCCCGATCCCATATAGCCAGCCAACCGTGCCGCGTCTCCGGAGCGTGCATGGGCGCGGGCGAGGGCTGTGCCGCACAGGGAGGTGTGCAGTGGCAGCGCATTATCGGCAATCTCCTCACCAATGGCGGAGAGGCGCGAGTCCTTCAGGGAGCGCACGTAGCAGTATTGGTCGCTGCCGTGCTCGCTGGCCCAGCCGAGGAACGAGTCGTGCTCGCCCTGCATGATGCGTTGTCCGGTCACCACACGCTGGCCCTGGTTTGCGTAAAGGCTCGGAGCGGCATAAGGCGCCAGCACCGATAGTTGCGCCTCTTTCAATTGCAGCAGCAGGGTCGCGCCGTCGTGATCGGCAAACAGGCCTAGCGCACAAAACGTACCGACGCTGCCAATGCCAACCGCCTTGAAGGCGACGTCGGCCAGCCGATAGCGGTCGAGCAGCACACTCCGCTCTTCTGGTTGGCTGACCTTGTACGCCTCGAATGCAGTGCGCGCCACGACTTCAAGCGTATCGTCCTGCTGTGAGACGGATGGTGGAGCAAGCGGCGGTTGCGGGCGAATGCGCCAACCTGATTTTCGGCGCTCCAGTAACTTGCGATAGCCCTTGCGATGTGCCTCTGACGCGACACGGAGGCGCTTGATCTCACGCTGGCGCAGTTTGGGGTCATCGAGGCTTTCCACAACCCGGACCACATCCACGCGAGAATGCCAGGCGGCCTGCGGATCGAGCCGCATAAGCTTCGTCATGTGGTGGCGATATGCCGTAACCGCTTTACGCGCCAGATCGCGACATGTGTGCTCCGGCAGTTTCCTGCTTCGCGCGGCAACGGCGAAGCTCGTGGCAAGGCGTTTGACATCCCATTCGAATGGGGCCGGGAGCGTCTCATCGAAATCGATGACATCGAAGACCGGGGTGCCGTCTACTGCAGAATAAATACCGAAATTTGCCAAGTGGCAGTCGCCGCAGGACTGAACCCGAATGCCACTGGCGGGCGTGGTCGCGAGATCTGCCGCCATTACCGCGGCTGAGCCTCGTAGGAAGGTGAACGGCGAGGCCTGCATGCGGCCGTACCGCAGTGGCAGCAGCCACGAAATGCGGTGACGGCTGGTCTCGATAAGGATCCCCAACGGATCGCGCCTATCCGAGGGCGCGATCCACGATGCGTGCTGGCCGCGCGGAACGAGGCGACGCAGATCCTGCCCTGCTGCTCGTCGTTCAGCAGCGGATAACAGATCGTCGGGTTGGGCGTTCTCCAGGGGCACTCTTTGCACTCCCCCGACTGTTCCCGCGATCACACCGCAGTCGCAGTGGCATCGCAAGCGGACATGGAATTACTAACGCATTCGATACAATGCTGCGCAGCTACCCAGACTTTAGCCCAGCAACGCCGACCACCGCGAGCCGATAGCCCATAAGATGCCGGCCGTGACAGCGCCTGCGATGACATCGTCTGCCATTATACCAGCGACGCTACTCTGCCGGTCTGCCCAGCCGATTGGCCCTGGCTTCACAACATCGAGCACACGGAAGATCAGGAAGGCTGATAGCAAGCCCTGCAGGGAGAAATGCGGGAGGCCATAAATCGCGAGTAGTTGTCCAGCGACCTCGTCAATCACGACCCACTCAGGATCACCATCGACGCGTGCCGCGCGTATCGCCCACAGCCCAGCGAGTATTACAAGCACCACCAGAAGCGGAAGCAGAGCAGGAGACACACGGAGCAGCAGCCCCCCAGGCAGCAGCGTTACCGCCGACGCGACCGTGCCGGACGCAACCGGCGCGAAACCGCAGCCGCAGCCACTGGCAATGAAGCGTTGCAGAGTCATGACGTGCCGACAGTCCCCCGCAGCAGTGCGCGGTGGCACATGACAGGGATGCGATGTTCCGCGCGGTGAAGGAGGAATGTTCGGATAGTGGCAGGCCAATCCGGCTCCGTGAGCGCTGGTGCGAGGCCACTGGGCCAAACTGTATCATGCTTTGGTGCATCCAGCGACATCAGTGGAAGTGATGTGCGCAGACGGGCCACGGCTGCACGATGTTCTACTATTGGGTCCATTGCGAGAGCAGCGTCGGCGAGTTCTCGCCCCGGCGCGCGCGATAGACCACAATGTTCTCCAACACGCGCTGCACATAGTTCCGCGTCTCATTGATCGGGATCAGCTCGAGCCAGTCCAACATCTCGATCGGGCCGATCCGCGGATCGCCATTCTCCACCAGCCACTCGTCCACGCGGTGTGGGCCAGCGTTGTAGGCAGCGATTGCGAGCGGAAGCGAGTTGTCGAACCGGTCCAGCATCTGGTGCAGATATTCTGTGCCAAGCCGCATATTGTGCGCCGGGTCCGAAGTGAGCGAGACCAGCGAGGTAGCGGTGCCAATCTGCTTCGACACCGCCTGGGCGGTAAACGGCATGAGCTGCATCAGGCCGCGAGCGCCGGACGGGCTGATCGCGGCGATGTCGAAGCTGCTCTCCTGCCGGATCAACCCAAGTACCACCGAGGTATCGACGGGTCCATCCGGCGGTTCGGCCGCAACCGGCCATCCGGCTTCGGGTAAGGCCAGACCGTCGCGGCCCATGCGGCGTGCAATGAACACCGCCGTGTCGGGTAGGCCTAGGCGCAGCGCAAAACGTGCCGTCAGGGCACGATCGGGCGCATCCGGCGCGAGCTCGTCCATTCGCAGCAGGAAGGCGCGCGCCCGGCGCGGGTCGTTCCATACGACCAGCATCGCCGCAGCCCGCACCACCTCGCGCTCCGTGAAGGCTAGAACCTGGTCGCGCGTGTAGGGCGGGTCGTGCAATGCGGTGATGCGCGCGGCGAGTTGCGTGGCATCATCGCCCAGCGCCAGTGCCGCGAGCTGGCCGTAGAAAGTGGTCGGCCAGACTGTGGCTCGCTGGTACTCTGGCTTCGGATCGCCGCCCGTCGCCGCGATGGCGCGTGCAAGCCAGTAATGCGCGCGCGCTTGGGTGATCGCCGCCTTCGATGAATCAGCCAGCACTCTGAAGTGCCGTTGTGCAGCGGGCGGATCTTTGAGGCGGCGCAACGCGATGAAACCGGCCAGGAACTCCGCATCCAGCACCTGGTCGGCCGCGATTTCGCCATGACGGTTGGCCAGCGCGTAGGCCTTGGCAGCGTTGCCGTCACGCAGCAGGCGACGTGCCAGCAGGTTGCGCTCGGTCCAGAAGCCAGAAAGTTCATCAGCGGGAGCTTCGCGCTGCGCGGCTTCGCCGGCGCGCTGCCACAGCGCCAGTGCGTCTGTTGTGCGGTCGGCGCGCCGCAGCCAGCGGGCATGGTCAAGCATCATACCCGGCTCGCGGCGCAGAGCCGTTGGCACGGAGCCCAGCAGCACTTCCGCGTTCGTGGCATCGCGCTGCAAAGCAAGGCGTGCTTCCGCCGCCAGGCGGTGGGGGGCATCCAAGCGCGGTAGCAGTCGCGCCGCCGCAGCGGCGTCCGGCCGCACCAACTTCTGGAACCGCTCCCAGTTATCTTCGGGCCCCATCGCGCCGGACCAGCGGCGCAAGAACTCCACCTCATCACCGATCCCGCCGACCCAGGCACGGCGCGCGTCCTCGGCCGCTTCGACATGGCGACCGGCGGTGGCCAGTGCCTCGGCACAGTGCAGGAGAGTAGCCGGAAGGGTCAGCTTGTTGCTGCCGCACTGGGCGAGCGTCGAAGCGAGATCGGGATCGGCAGCGATCGCCTCCTGCCGTCGGCGCTCCAACAGCGCCTGGTTCGGCCAATCAGGGCTCTGTGCCATGAAGTCGGTGATCTCGTCCGCCGTTGCCCCGCCCGGCGCCAGCAGCCGATAGTAAATGATCAGCTTCTGGGCGACCGGATCGGCGTAGGCGGCTGCTTCACGCTGCGCATCAGCCCAGCGATCGGCACGGATGGCTGCGATCGGGTCGCTTGGCTGCGCTGCCGCCGGCGTCGCCGTCAATGCGGCAAGCAGGGCGAAACGCAGGCGAATCGAAGCGAGCATGACCGCCCTTGTAGCGCAGCCGGCCCTTGCGGCGCACCTTCCGCCCGCCTAGCCTTCCGCGCCCACCAAACCCAGGGGAGAACACAATGTTCAAGGGATCTCTCGTCGCACTGATCACGCCGATGCACACGGACGGATCGATCGACGAGAAGGCCTATGCCGAGTTCGTGGACTGGCAGATCAAGGAGGGCACCGACGCGGTGGTTCCTGTGGGCACCACAGGCGAGTCACCGACCCTGTCGCACGACGAACACAAGCGGGTGGTGGAAATCGCGGTCGAGGTTGCGAAGGGGCGGGTGCCGGTGATTGCCGGTGCGGGATCGAACTGCACGGAAGAGGCGATCGACCTGGCGCGCCATGCCAAGAAGGCAGGCGCCGATGCGACGCTGGTGGTGACGCCGTACTACAACAAGCCGACGCAGGAAGGCATGTACCTGCACTTCAAGGCAATCGCCGACGCGGTTGATCTGCCGATGATCATCTACAACATTCCACCGCGCTCGGTCGTCGATATGAGCGTTGATACGATGGCGCGACTGGCGAAGCACAAGAATATCGTCGGTGTCAAGGACGCAACCGCGAACCTGACCCGACCGCTGCACACGCGACGCGCCTGCGGCGAAGACTTTTGTCAGCTATCAGGCGAAGATCACACCGCACTCGCGTTCAATGCCGCGGGCGGCGTCGGATGCATCAGTGTTACGGCAAATGTCGCGCCACGGCTCGTCGCAGCGATGCAGGATGCCTGGGCGGACGGTCGACTGGGCGAGGCGATCACAATTCAGAACCGGCTCGTGCCGCTGCATGACGCACTGTTCACCGAGACCAGTCCGGCGCCGGTGAAATTTGCCGCATCGCTGCTTGGAAAGACCTCCGAGCGCTGCCGGCTTCCGCTCGCGCCACTGATGGACAGCACGCGAGCCAAGGTGCGTGCGGCGATGACTCAGGTGGGGTTGCTGAACTGAGATAACACGAGCGCCACGAGGTCACACACGCGGGCGTTTGTGCGTTTGTGTCCTCCGTGGTGAATTCTGTTGATGGCTGACGCTAAGACCAAGAAGGGCCTCATCTCGCACGGCGTCGCGGCGCAGAACCGCAAGGCGCGGTTCAACTACGCGATAAAGGATACGGTGGAAGCCGGCTTGGTGCTGAAGGGCCCCGAAGTGAAGTCGCTGCGCAACGGGCGCGCTACGCTGTCAGAGGCCTGGGCCGGCGAGCGTGACGGTGAGATGTGGCTGTTCAACGCGTATATCCCTGAATACCAGGGTGGTGTTCTGTCGCGCTTCGAGCCGCGTGCCCCGCGCAAGCTGCTGCTCTCGCGCAAGCAGATCCGCACGCTGGCCGGCGCGGTGTCGCGCGAAGGCATCACGTTGGTACCGCTGCAGATCCACTTCAATGCGCGTGGCCGCGCCAAGGTGCTTCTGGGACTGGGCGAGGGTCGCAAGAAGCAGGACAAGCGCGCTGCGGTCGCCGAGCGCGACTGGCAGCGCGACAAGGCACGGTTGATGCGGGCAAGAGGCTGAATGAACGACAAGCTGATCGAGGCCAAGCAGCGTTGGGCGCGCGAGGGCCGGCTGCTGACCGGAACGGTTGGCGATCCTGAACGCGACCGCCTGCCGCCCGGACAGCGGCTGGTGCGGGACTGGCCAGTGCTCGATCTCGGCGCGGAACCGAACGTCACGCCGCAAAAGTTCCGCCTCGACCTCGATGGGATGGTGGAGCACCGGCTCAGCCTGTCGCTCGATGAGTTCATGGCACTGCCGCAGAGCGACAGCGTTTCCGATATCCACTGCGTCACGCAGTGGTCGCGGTATGACAATCACTGGACCGGTGTATCGGCGCGCGCCTTGCTCGACATCGCGCAGCCGAAACCGGAGGCGCGCCACGTTCTGTTCCACAGCTTCGATGGCTATACCTCGAATGTGCGGCTGGACCAGTTCGATCAGCCGGACGTGTTCTTGGTGCATGCGTGGGAGGGCAAGCCATTGAGCCGTGCGCATGGCGGCCCCGTGCGGCTGCTGGTCCCACGCCTGTATTTCTGGAAGTCAGCGAAGTGGCTGCGGCGGATTCAGTTTACCATCAGCGATCATCCTGGCTTCTGGGAGCAACGCGGCTATCACAACAATGGCGATCCGTGGCAGGAGGAGCGCTATGACTGAACCGACGCGACGCATGGTCCTGGTGGCCGCATGGGGGGTTGGCATGGCAGCAAACAAAGAACGACTCGCATGGGATTTTGCATTTCCATCGGTCGATGAAGGTACTCTGGATTTTGCCGACTTCCGGGGACGCGTGCTGCTGGTGGTGAACACCGCGAGCTTCTGTGGCTACACCTATCAATACGAAGGGTTGGAGAAGCTGCAGAAAGCGGGCTCGCCGCGTGGACTGACGGTGATCGGCGTGCCAAGTCAGGACTTCAATCAGGAGTCAGCCGACAACCAGACTGTGAAGACATTCTGCGAAAGCACCTTCGGCGTAGAGTTCCCCATGGCAGGTATTGCCCACGTCCGTGGCGTTGGTGCAGCTCCGTTCTATGGCTGGGTTCGTGAGCAAAGACAGTGGGAGCCTGGCTGGAACTTCAACAAGG
>JBKPOG010000271.1:0-15508 GCA_046732975.1 Pseudomonadota bacterium | reverse complement strand
AGATGTGTATAAGAGACAGGTCGGTGACAACGACCGAAATGTCCGGGTGCTCCCGCAGCACCTCGAGACCTTCCTCACCATTCGAGGCCTGATAGACATGGTCACATAGGTCTTCCAGCACCTCGGCGACGGTCTCGCGGACCAACGCGTCATCGTCAACGACCATACCGCTCGGCTGCATCGAATAGGAACTCTTCATGTGGAGATCAGTCTCAATCCGGTCCTACCATAGATAAACGAACCCACCATGCCCGTTTGTCGTTTCTGACCCGCCAGTTACGATCAAATGAAAATGTCCGCCATGTGCGCGATAACGCTACCGCAGAGCGCTCAAACCACCGGCACTCCCGCAACGCGGGCAGGCAGGTGCCGCCTATACCAGCGTGGCACGTCGCGCGCGCCGAAGGTTTGGACGGCAACGCGCAAGGTTGCACGTTTTGACACATCACGTTTTGGCGCGCGGCTTCGGAGTTCCGTCGCCGTCGTAGCGGCTGGGCCAAATCGCCTGCGGCGCGACGCCGATCGCCTCGGCCACCAACTTTTCCATCGCAGGCCACTGCTGTTTCAACGCCTTGCCAGCCGCTGTCGGGTGATATCCGTTTGTCACGGACAATCCCGCCAGATTGTGGCCTCGCTTCTTGAGAGCCGCGAGCACGTCCGCCGGATGCCAGTCGTTCATTTCGCGCGGGTTGCTCTGGCGACTGTCCCTTGCATCCATGCCACATTCTCTCCGGAGAACGATGGTCGATTTGGCTCTCCTCACTGGGTGGAACGTCGTGAAGGCGACCTCATCCTGGCGCAAAAGTGTCGAGATTTTGTGTGGTGCACGGCAGATGTCACGTAGAAGCGAGGCGGCGGAGATCACTCCGGGAGCCGAATATCTCGCCGCAAATGCCGCCGCGTTCATTGCCCGGCTGCAGGAAATCGTGCGCCACTGGCCAAGTGCCGATCGCTTGGCGAGGGCCACGGGCGTCTCGCCGTCGGCCTTCCGCAAATGGCTGCGGGGGGACGCGGAGCCTAGTCGTGAACGTCTGGTAGCGCTCGCCAAGGCGGCCGGGGTCAGCGTGGGGTGGTTGGCAAGTGGCGAAGGACCGCCCCCGCGGCTCGGCGGCGGAATTCCATCATCGCGATCTGCGCCCGGATCAGGCGGGATAGACCAGCGCGACTATCTCCTGTTGCCTAAGCGACCTCACTCCGCCGCAGCCGGTGCAGAGTCGCCGCCGCCAGCGGGGCCGGCCGAGTTCATTGCATTCCGCCACGACTGGGTACGCTCGGAATTCGGCATCGAGCCGGATCATTTGGCGATCGAGACGGCAGTCGGCGAGTCGATGTTGCCGAATATACAGCCCGGCGATCTGTTGCTGGTGGACAGGACTGAGAACCGCTTCCGCAGCTTCGGCGTCTATGTACTGGAGGTCGCCGGAGAGCGATTGGTCAAGCGGGTGCAACCAAAGCTCGACGGCAGCCTCACACTGATCAGCGACAACGCAACCTATGAACCTGAGCACATCCCGGCGGCCCAGGCGGGGAACATAGCGGTGGTGGGTCGGGTCGTCTGGACCTGCGGCCCGACCCGCGGTTCCCGCTGATCCGCTGGTTCAGTCAATCTGGTCCTCGATCTGTCCCAACCGCTTACGGAGCTGTTAGCGCTCCACCGAGTGCGCCTGCGCCGCCGCCGATCAGTGCACCTGTCGCCGGCCTGCCGCCGGCCACGGCCGCCACGCCCGCCCCAGCTCCCGCGCCCAGCAACCCGCCTGTCACCGCGCGCGTACCGGGACTGTAGCCGCACGCGGTGAGTGCCAGCAGCATGCTGCTCAATGCCATTCCCAATACGATCTTGCGTGTCATTCCGCATCCTTCCGTGCAATCGACACGGGATCATTGCCGCCTCGTGAGGAAATCTGGTGACGGCAATGAGGCTATTGCGCGGCAATCAGTGAAAACGCGTGGACGAGCCATGCCGTCCTGCGCGCGTTAATCGCGCAGGCGCAGAGTGTATGTCCTGAAATACTCGCGCTTATCGATCATCATGGTTCGAGCACGCCCTCGCGGACAATTACGTGGCCTCGCTTTACCACCGTTCGTGGTCGAGGCCGTTGAGCGACAACCTCCGCAATAGTCGCTGCATCCACCAACACCAGATCGCCGCCGCAGCCTGGGGTCAACCCATAGCCTTCCAAGTTCAACGCCCTGGCACCGCCTGTTGTAATCACATCGAGCGCCAACGTCAGTTCGTCGTCTCGCCGAAGGTTGTAGCGCTGGCCCACAAACATCGCCCGCTCCAGCATGTCCGCATTGCCATACGGTCCCCAAGTGTCCCGGATACCGTCGGATCCGGCACACACGACAACACCAGCCTGCACCAGGCGCTTCAGCGGCGGCACGGGGCGCGACGCCGACGCTGTGGTCATGATCGCAATCCGAGCCTCTGCCAATGCATCGATCAGCGGGTCAACCACCGTTGCATCTGGCATACCCAGGCAGAATGCGTGACTGATCATCACTTTGCCTTGCATCCCAAGAGCAATTGTTCGTTCGATGATCAGTTCCATCGAGAACGCACCCATGTCGTTCGGTTCATGCAGATGGATATCCACGCCGCGCCCGAATTTGTCCGCCAGCCTGAATACCGCGTCGACATGGCCGCGCGGGTCGCGGTCGATGGCGCATGGGTCCAGCCCGCCTACTGTTTCGGCGCCAAGCCGCAGCGCCCTCTCCAGCAGTTCCACCGTACCGGGCCGGACCAACAGTCCGCTCTGGGGGAACGCGACGAGATCTATAGCCACGACATCCGCAAGTGCCTCCCGCGTCGCCATCACACCCTCTATCCCGGCCACACCACATTCCATGTCGACGTCCACATGGCTGCGGATGAAGGTACTGCCATGCGCTACGGAAAGGAGCGCCTGACGTTCGGACTGTCGGCGCGGATCGATTGGCAACGTCCTGCGGACTTTGCGTTCGTTCTGGATCTTATCGATCAGGCGAGGCCCAACCTCGTTGCGATACCACGGAAGGCCGAGCAGCGACTTGTCGAGATGGGTATGGGCCTCCACAAGACCCGGCAGCGCAATACGTCCACCTCCATCAAGGATGGGCACACCGGCTGGCGCAGGTCCTTGCACGATACGCCCGGCCAGGATCAGAATATCCGAAAGATCGCCGCCCAGCGGTCGGACGCTTTGGACAAGCAGATCATTCGGCAACGCCTATCTCCCATTCCCTACAACGACGCACACTTCCACCGGTGATCTTGCGGCCTGATAGGCTCTCACGCTGGCGCCCAGTGCCAATTATACATCTCCTGAAGCGTACCGCCCATGAGCGCGTCCCGCTCGCTGTCAGACAGGCGGTCAGTGACGCGGAACGACTCTACTCCCTCTCTATACGTCAATACGTTGACAGCCCGGGTCCAGTCGGTACCCCACATGCAGCGATCGAAGCCGAAAGAAGCAAAGACGCGGTGGAGTGGATCCCATATGTCCGTGTAGGGAAACGGCTCATGCGACAACGTACAGGCCCCGCTGATTTTCACCGCAACGTTTTCGTATTGCGCAAGAGCGAGTAGCTTTGTGAGATCGGCGAATGGCTTCGCCGGCGCCGGCGGTTCGTGCGGTTGCGGTAGGCCCAGATGGTCAATCACCATGCGAGTATTGGGATTGCGGGCGGCCAGTTGGCCCGCCTGCTCCAGCCGTCCGGTACATGCCACATTGACCGGCAACGACCGCTGCGCAGCAGCAGCGAGAACGCGATTGATGGCGGGATCCGCCGGATCGGTCGAAATGTTATCTCTGAGAAAGATCCGAATGCCGATCGCGCCATTAGTGGCAGCCCAGCCGGCAATCGTGTCGACCACCGCAGGATCGGTCGGGTCAACCGGCTTAACCAGCCTAAAGCGACTAGGGTGAGCAGCAAAGACCTCAAGCGCGTAGCTCGCATCGTAGCGATACATGCTGTAGGGAGAGACCAGAATCGCACCGTCAACCCCGACATCATTCATGGCGGCTACATATGGTCGCCGGTAACCTCAGCCGGTCCCGTCAAGGTGCCAACCCAGGGGCGAGCAGGGTGGTTGCGTTCGTAAGCGTGCACCTGAGAATCTAATGTTGGCATCACGTCCTCCAGGGAACCGTATTGGTCTCGAGGGTATATTGCCCCTTCTGTGAACAGTCCATCAGATGAGACCAGTTGCTGTGAGAGGGATGTGCCTTGCTGCCTACCCCGTTGCAGCACACCCAGATCGATGATCTGCTCTGCCTCAGCAGAAACATGATCAGTTCACCAAGGAGGAAGCCACATGCGAGCCGCAGTGATGCACGAGGCACGTCAGCCGTTGGCAATCGAGAACCTCGAGATCGCTAAACCGGCACCACATGAGGTCCTGCTACGGACTGCATTCACCGGGCTATGCCATAGCGACCTGCATTTTATCGAAGGGCTGTACCCGATGCCCACCCCCTGCGTGCTCGGCCACGAAGCGTCGGCTGTGGTCGAGGCAGTCGGCAGCGAAGTCAGTTATGTCTCGCCCGGCGACAAGGTCATAACCTGCACCTCGGTATTCTGCGGCACCTGTGAGTACTGCACAACCGGCCGCCCCAATCTGTGCAACAACACTGCGGTCAAGATGCCGCCCGGCAAGGCACAGCGCCTATTCCTGAACGGCAAACCGATCGTGCAGTGCTTCAATCTTTCGACCTTCGCCGAGCAGATGCTCGTGCACGAGAATGCGGTGGTGAAGATCGCCCCAGAAATCCCGTTGGATCGGGCAGCGCTCGTCGGATGCGGTGTCATTACCGGTGCGGGAGCCGTCATCAACACCGCCAAGGTGACCGCTGGCAGTACGGTTGCGGTGTTCGGCTGCGGTGGCATCGGCCTGTCCGCCGTCAACGGAGCGGCGATTGCCGGCGCCGACCGGATCATTGCGGTCGACACGATCTCGTCGAAGCTCGAGACAGCCAAGGAGATGGGGGCGACGGATATCATCAACGCGAGCAACGCCGATCCGGTCGAGGCCATCAAGGAGCTGACCGGCGGCGGGGTGGAATACGCGTTCGAGGCCGTGGGGCTGAAGAAGACGGCTGAACAGACATTTGAGTGTCTGCGGCCAGGTGGCACCGCGACCATCATAGGGATGGTGCCATTCGGGATGAAGATTGAGTTGCACGCCTACGATTTCCTGCGTGAGAGGAAAATCCAGGGATCCTCGATGGGCAGCAACCGCTTCCGTGTCGACATGCCACGTTTGCTGAATGCCTGGAAGAAAGGTCATTTGAAACTCGATCATCTGATCACCAGCCATATCAAGCTCGACGACATCAACGAGGGTTATGCAAAGCTGAAGGAAGGCAATGTACTTCGGCAGCTCGTTGATTTCGGCGTTGGGACGTGACTGGCGCGGCGTCTCGACGGCGCGCGCTTGATAACATTCGGGTGGTGGATTTCAGCTGGGTGCGGGCCGGACCATGGGCCACACGCTGGCTGGGTGCTCTTGGCGCCGAGGTCATAAAGATCGAGTGGCCTGAGAACGAACGTGGCCGGTTACCTAGCACCACGACGCCGCAGGATCTTGAGGTGAACCTCAACACCTCAGGCAACTTCAATGATACGAACGTCAACAAGAAGAGCCTCAGCCTGAATGTGCGAAGCGCCAAAGGCCTGGAGATTGTGAAACGACTGATCGCCATCTCTGACGTCGTCATCGAAAACTTCAGTTCCCGTGTGCTGCGGAACTGGGGCCTCGGTTACGAGGAGTTGTGCAGGATCAAGCCTGACATCGTTTACGTATCGATGTCAGGCTACGGCCACACTGGGCGGAATCACCATTACACGACGTTCGGCCCCGTCGCACAGGCGGTTTCGGGCCTGACCTTTCTGTCCGGTCTGCCCGACCAGCCGCCGGCTGGTTGGGGTTGGTCCTATATGGATGATACCGGAGGCATGTACGGTGCACTGTGCGCGCTTACCGGCCTCTACCATCGCAACACCACTGGACGCGGACAGCACATCGACCTGTCGCAGATGGTGGCAAGCATTCCGCTCAATGGTCCCGCACTGTTGGACTTCACAGCAAACGGACGCGGGTCGCGGCGCGCAGGCTTTCCCCCAGGAAATCGTTCGCATTGGCCCGGCACGCAGCCGGTCAACAATTACCGCGGACCGACAGTTGCTCCGCATAATGCCTATCGCACGCATCCTGGTGGATACAACGACTGGTGCGTCATCGTCTGCCATGGCGATGAGGAATGGCAACGACTGGTTCAGGTCATGGGCTCGCCGTCTTGGGCCACCGCGGAAAAATTCTCAACGCTCGCTGGACGGCTGCAGCATCAGGAGGAACTGGACCAATGCATTGAAGCGTGGAGCATGACGCTGGAAAAATACCAGCTGACGGAGCGCTGCCAGGCTGCGGGAGTGCGCGCCCTTCCCGTCCAGAGTGCAGAAGACCGTGTCGAGCATGATCCGCAACTCAGTCACCGGAAGATGTACCTGCCGATTGAACATCCCGCCCTCGGACAACACTTGGTTCAAAATGCACCTTTCAGGCTATCGAAAACCCCGGCCGTCAATCACAGCCCAAGTCCGTTGATCGGCCAGCACACACAAGAAATCGTCGAAGGGCTACTGGGCTACGACCACGAAGAGCTGCGTGCGGGATTCGCAGACGGTACGTTCTGGCCGGCGCATCGTCCGCGCTTTCCCTACATGGAGGAGATGGTACGGTGACCGATGCCCAGCCGACGCCTGGGGCATTGTCGGGGGTCAGAGTGCTGGAACTGGCGGACGAGAAAGGCCAGTTCTGCGGCAAGCTTCTCGGCGATCTCGGCGCCGATGTGGTCAAGATCGAACCGCCTGGCGGCGAGCCCAATCGTCACGTTGGCCCGTTCCTGGACGACGTCCCTTCCCCTGAGCGCAGCCTGTCCTTTTGCTACTACAACACATCCAAGCGTGGCATCACCCTCGACCTCGAAACTGCCGATGGCCGCCTGTTGTTTCTGCGTTTGACAGCGACGGCAGACGTTATTGTGGAAACCTTCGCGCCAGGATTCATGGCATCTTTGGGGTTGGATCATGATGTCCTCGGCCAGCAGAACTCTCGGCTGATACTGTGCTCGTTGACCCCGTTCGGTCAGACCGGCCCGTGGCGCGACTACCTCTCGAGCGATCTGCTGCACATGGCGGCAGGCGGCGAGATGGCCTCCTGTGGCTATGATGAGGCGGACGTGTCGAACGGGCCGCCGATTGCCCCGGGCGGGGGCAATGCGTGGCACATGGGATGTCATTACGCCTGCATCGCCATCATGGCCGCGCTGGTCGATCGAACGCTTTCGGGGCAGGGGCAGTATATCGACGCGTCGATACACGAGGCGTGTGCCCTGACGACCGAGGCGGCGATCGCCAACTACGTATACCGGGGAGAGGTGTTGCGTCGTCAGACAGGCCGGCATCATGCCGCCAATCCCACGCCTCGTACCCAGTTCCGTGCCAAGGACGGCAAGTACGTCTGCGCCCTGTTAGGTGGGCGACTCAACCCGAGGTTCGTGAGGAACCTGGCGGACATGCTGGACGCCTACGGCATGGCCGGCGATCTCAAGGATCCTAAGTATCAGGACCCCGCGGTCATCGCGGAGAACACGTCGCACATTATCGACGACATGGTTGCCAACTTCATCGCCAGCCTGTCGGCTGAAGAAGCGTATCATGCCGCCCAGGAACGCGGTTTCACCTGGGGAGTGGTGCGTGCCCCGGAAGACTTGTTCGATGACCCTCACCTGCATGATCGTGGCTTCTGGAAACAGGTAGAGCATCCAGAGCTCGGTCGCAGCTTCACCTATCCAGGTGAGGCCGCAATCTTTGGTGACTCTCCCTGGCGGCTGTCCCGGCGAGCGCCGTTGATCGGTGAGCACAATACGGAAATCTTTTGCGACGAGCTCGGACTGTCTCGAAGCGAGCTCGCGGTTCTGGCGGAAAGCCATGTGATCTGACCGCGCAAACGGATATCGCGGTCTGCATCGGAACGCTCGCAATTCCCTCGCGTCACTCGTCCGCAGCAAGCCGTGCTGCCTGGTCCTCGGCTGTCAACGCATCAACGAACTCATCCAGTTCCCCGGCCATCACTCGGTCGATCTTGTAGAGCGTCAGATTGATCCGGTGGTCCGACACGCGCCCCTGTGGGAAGTTGTAGGTGCGGATACGCTCCGACCGGTCGCCGGTCCCCACTTGCGCCTTGCGATCCGCCGCGCGCGATGCGTGCGCCGCCGCACGCTGCTGCTCATAGAGCCGCGCCCGCAGGATCTTCATCGCCTTGGCGCGGTTCTTATGCTGGCTCTTCTCCTCCTGCATCGTCACCACAATGCCGCTCGGCATGTGCGTGATCCGCACCGCACTTTCCGTCTTGTTGACGTGCTGCCCGCCAGCGCCTGATGCGCGGTAGACATCGATCCGCAGGTCGGTCTCGTCCACCTGCACATCCACGTCCTCGGCCTCCGGCAGCACCGCGACGGTGACGGTGGATGTGTGAATCCGCCCCTGGCTTTCAGTCGTCGGCACCCGCTGCACGCGATGCACGCCTGACTCGTATTTGAGCCGCGCGAACACGCCACGCCCGGTGATTTCGGCGATCCCCTCCTTCAGACCGCCGAGCTCGGTGTCGCTGTATTCCAGGATTTCGAACCGCCAGCCGCGGCTCTCGGCATAGCGCTGATACATCCCGAACAGCTCGGTCGCGAACAGCGCGGCCTCATCCCCGCCCGCCGCCGGCCGCACCTCCAGGATCGCCGCACGCTCATCCGCCGCGTCCTTCGGCAGCAGCGCCACCCGGATTTCGTGCTGCAGCGTCGGGATGCGCTCTTTCAGGTCGCGCAACTCGGCCTCCGCCAGCTCGCGCATCTCCGGATCGGCGAGCAGTGACTCGGCGTCCTGCTGGGCGTGCTCCGCCGCGCGCAGGTCGCCGATGCGAGCCACCACGGGTTCGATGTCCGACAGCTCCTTCGACGCCTTCACATAAGCCTCGCCCGACAACCCCTGGGTCAGCATGTCGCGCAGCTCTTCGGCCCGCGCCGCGATGCGGTCGAGTTTCGGCGCCAGGTTCATCGCAGCCGGCGGGGCAGATCCGCCAGCGCCACCGCCTCCTGCTCGCCGCTCCCCAGGTCCTTCACCTGCGCGACCCCCTGGGCGATGTCGTCGTCGCCGATCACCACCGCTGCGCGCGCGCCGATCCGGTTGGCGCGCTCCATCCGACGGCGCAGGTTGCCGCGAAACGCCATTTCGGCGCGGACACCGGCATGGCGCAGCTCCTGCAGCACATCCAGAGCCACCGCCTCCGCACTCTCCCCCACCGGCACCACCGCGACGGGTGACGGCGCGCGGGGCGGGTCTTCCAGCAGCATGGCAAGCCGCTCGATGCCTGCCGCCCAGCCGACCGCCGGCGTCGACGGTCCGCCCATCTCCTCCACCAGACCATCGTAGCGCCCGCCGCCCATCACCGTGCCCTGCGCTCCAAGCTTGCTGGTGACGAACTCGAATGCCGTGTGGCCGTAGTAATCCAGTCCCCGCACGATGCGCGGATTTTCCCGGAACGGCACACCGAACCGGTCCAGATACGTCTGCAGCCGCGCGTAAAACTTCGCCGCTGGTTCGGTCAGGAACCCGGCAATGGTCGGCGCGTTCGCCACGATCGCGCGATCGCGCTCGTCCTTGCTGTCCAGGATCCGCAGAGGATTGCGTTCCAGCCGCGCCTGACTGTCCGCGGACAGCGCCGCCCGATGCTTCGAGAAATAGGCCACCAGCGCGCCGCGATAATCCTGCCGGCTCTCCTGATCACCCAGTGTATTGATCTCCAGGAGAGTGTCGCCGGCCACCCCCAGCGCCTTCAGGATCTCCCAGCCGCAGGCGATCACCTCGGCATCCGCCAGCGGCTCGGCCGAGCCGATGAGCTCGACGTCGATCTGGTGGAACTGCCGATACCGTCCCTTCTGCGGTCGCTCGTAACGGAACATCGGACCGGCGCAGAACACCTTCTGCGGCAGGGACTGGGTCAGGCCGTTGGTCACCAGCGCCCGGCAGATGCCGGCCGTCGCCTCCGGGCGTAGGGTGATCGCATCGCCGCCTCGATCCTGGAAGCTGTACATTTCCTTGGTCACCACATCGGACGTCTCGCCCAGGGTGCGCGAGAACACACGGGTATCCTCGAAAATCGGGGTGCTCCACTCGTCGAAGCCGTAGAGGGAGGCGATCCGCCGGGCGGTATCGATCACGTGCTGATGCCGACGCTGGTCCTCTGCTATCAGGTCATGGGTGCCGCGAGGCGGCTGGAGTTCGTTTGGCATGCGGAATCTAACTGATGTGGTCGCCGAGTAGAGGCGGCGCAAGCTAGCCCGAAGACGGCCGAGCGCAAGCAGGTTTCCGCATCAGGCCGCGCTGGCGTGGGGCAGGCTGGCACTGACCAGCGATGGCCGGCCATCGGCAAAGTCCACCGTGACCGCCACGCCGTGGTTCAGCCGCAGGCACAGCAGATCGCCCAGCTGCACCTCGCGGAGCACCGCCGCGCTCAGATCGGCAGCCACGACAACTCCTTTACCGCCATTTAGCGTGATGCACGCATATTGGCGGTCTTCTGACCTGGACACCGCTCCGGCCAGACCGACCAATAGCGGGAGGTAACAGCGATCGATCCAGCTCCGACAAGCGGCCGTCAGTTGCTGAGCCATGGTGCCTCTCAGGTCCTGTGCTGAGCTAGTGCGCACGGATTTCAACAAGGCTACTGGACTGTAACAACATGCGACTCGCGTCGAACGCGCATTATTCCAGCCGATTCTCTGTGGGTGAGGCATGGTGAACGAAATCCTGGCTGTCATCGCGGCTTTTGCGGCCACCGCCGCAGCGCTTGTGGTGCTGAAGCAGGCAGCCCTGTTGCAGCGCCTGCGTCTGCTGCTCGAGCAGGCTATCGCCGGCACGCGCAGCGAAGCGGAAACCACCCGCGCGGCGCTGTCGCGTGAGCAGGGCCAGCAGCGCCAGGAGATCGCCGCGCATTTCGAGAGCATCCGTTCCGCGCTGGAGAGCAAGCTGCGCGAGTTGCGCGAGGGGAACGAGGCGAAGCTTGCGGAAATCCAGAAGACGGTGAATGAGCAACTGCACGCAGCGGTCGAGAAGCAGATGAATGAAAGCTTCAAGCGCGTCATTGACCAGTTTGCCGCGGTGCAGAAGGCGATGGGGGATGTCCAGGCCGTCACCGCGCAGATCGGCGACATCAAGCGCCTCTTTTCTAATGTGAAGACGCGGGGCGGCTGGGGCGAGACTCAGGTTCGCGCGATGCTGGACGACATCCTGCCGGCCGGCGAGTACGAGACCAACTGCCGGGTGCGCGCTGACAGCAACGACGTTGTCGAGTTCGCAGTCCGCATGCCGGTGAAGGGCGCGGACCGCCCGCTGCTGCCGATTGATGCCAAGTTTCCAGTTGAGGACTACGAGCGGCTGCTGGCGGCATCGGACGCCGGCGACGCCGAAGCCGAGCGCGTGGCGTCGCGCATGCTGGAGCGGCGCATGCGCGACGAAGCGAAAAAGATTGCAACGAAGTACATCAACCCACCGATCACGGTGGAATTTGCCGTGCTCTACCTGCCGACCGACGCACTCTATGCCGAAGTCGCACGCATTCCCGGGCTGATCGACGACATCGGTCGCGAATGCCGCGTGCTGGTGATGGGACCTTCACTGTTTCCTGCCCTGCTCCGCACCATCCATCTTGGTTTCATCACCCTGGCGCTGGAGCAGAAGGCCGACCAGATTCGCGACCTTCTCGGCGCCACGCGTACCGAGATGCTGAAGATGGACGACGTGCTGGAACGCCTGGCGAAGCAGGCCGGTACATTCAGCAACACGATCGAGAACGCGCGGCGTCGCACTCGCGCTGTTGGCCGCAAGCTGCGCGGCGTGGAGGCGATCGAGACCGAACGCGCCGAGCGGTTGCTGGAGCTGGAGGACGATTCCTTGACACAGCCTGCAGAGCAGTGATTTGTGCTCGGTGGTTGAGCTGCTTGCCGATTAGCCATCCGCCTGCTGGTGAATCATGCTACTCATTCAAGGCGAATCGGGCGCCATCGACTGGCTGCCCGCATAGCCAAGAGGGAGCATAGGGGATTTGTCATGAAGAGTTACCGTCCATTTGCCCTTGCGGGTTCACTGGTGGCCAGTGGACTTCTGACAGGCTGCGTCTGGAAGAGCGACTACGAGGCGCTGCAGACACAAAACCGGCAACTGCAGCAGCAAGTCGCCTCGCAGCAGGCGCAGATCAGCCGGCTCGCGGGAGCCATTAAGTATACAGTCAACAGTGACCTTCTGTTCGCGCCAGGGAGCTGGCAGATGAGCGATCAGGGCAAGCAGATCATCGCAAAGATGGCCTCGCAGCTGGCGCCAACACAGCAGAACAAATTGGTCGTGAACGGTTACACCGACAACGCGCCAATCGGCGCCGCACTGCAGCGACAAGGTGTCACCTCAAATGAGATCCTTTCTCAGAAGCGAGCTGAAGCCGTGATGCAGTTTCTGATTTCACAGGGCGTCAGACCCGAGTTGGTCGCGGCGCACGGCTACGGCGAGGCTGATCCGCTTGCTCCCAACAATACCACTGCGGGCAGAGCGCAGAATCGGCGCGTCGAATTGACCCTCGATGGCCCCGCTGGCTGAGTGGCGCAACTGGGCGAGGCATGTTCCAGCGGCGGCAAGCGCACTGCAGCGCATAATGTGCAAGCCGCTCCAGTTCTAAGGGCCAGCGGTCTGCTTCGACCGTTGAGCCCAGACGAGGCAGTCGGTCGCTCCGCAGGGAGCCAAACGGCGCCGAACCGGAGGACACGACGAAGCGAGAAGCAGAGCTGGTGCAGCATTGGTGGGTTCTTGGCGTTGCTGGCACTTGCGAATTGCTCAGGCACCTTTGGAAAGGACGTTCCGAGCATAGGGTTCACGACACCATCGAGTGCAACGCAGATATCGTCCGATAGGCCCGAAGTACCGGGTGGGCCACCGCCCGAACCGAACCTTCCGGCAACAATTCTGACCAGCCCTGCTCCGAGTCAGCGATGACCGCTGTCAACGGCACGATTTAACACGGCACCGGCGTCGTGCCGTGTTTCCTGCAGGTAGGCCACTATTCGCCAAAGATCGCGACGGACCTGCGCCTGATGTTGCATCGAAAAGGTCTGCGATATTCTGCCGCCGGTGGATTTAGTACATCGACGTCAGCACGTTCCCCAGCCGTTTGCGCTCTTCCAGCGCGCGCCCTGTGCCGAGAGCCACGCATTGCAGCGGGTTCTCTGCCACCACCACCGCAAGCCCCGTCGCATCGCGCAGCACCTGATCAAGCCGATACAGCAGCGCGCCTCCACCGGTCAGCACGATACCCTTGTCCACAATATCCGCTGCCAGTTCCGGTGGTGTGTTCTCCAGCGCGACCTTCACCGCCTCAACGATCGTGCCCACGGGCTCGGCCAGGCTCTCGGCGATCTGCCGCTGGCTCACCAGCACCTCGCGGGGCACGCCGTTCATCAGATCGCGGCCGCGCACTTCGCGTAGCGGCCCCTGATCGCCGTCGTTAGACTGAGCGGCGGCGCCCACATCCATTTTGATTCTCTCAGCGGTGGGCTCGCCGATCAGCAGGTTATGGTGGCGGCGCATATAGCTGATGATCGCTTCGTCCATCTTGTCACCGCCGACGCGGACGCTGCGGGAATAGACAATGCCGCCCAGCGAGATGACCGCCACCTCCGTGGTGCCGCCGCCGATATCCACCACCATCGAACCTGACGGCTCGGTCACCGGTAGCCCCGCGCCGATTGCCGCCGCCATAGGCTCCTCGATCAGTGCCACCTTGCGCGCACCGGCGCTTTCCGCGCTCTCCTGAATCGCACGCCGTTCCACTGCGGTGGATCCAGACGGCACGCAGACAATGATCAGCGGTGACGCGAAGCCGCGGCGGTTATGCACTTTGCGGATGAAGTGCTTGATCATCTCCTCGGCGACCTCGAAGTCGGCGATCACGCCATCACGAAGCGGCCGGCTCGCGGTGATGTAGCCGGGGGTGCGGCCGAGCATCTGCTTGGCCTCCTCGCCGACCGCGACCACCAGCTTCTTGCCACGGACATCGGCGATCGCGACCACCGAGGGTTCGGCCAGCACGATGCCGCGACCCTGGACATAGACCAGGGTATTGGCAGTTCCCAGGTCGATGGCCATGTCGGCTGACATGAAGCCGAGCATGCGGGAGAACATTGCAACACCCCTGCAGACAATCAGCGGAGGGCGCTGGGCTTAGCCCCGCCCCTTGCAGTTAACAAGAGGTTCTTCGGCAAAGAAAGGGGGAATGTGCCTGCACTCATCGTAACGGATACGAAGTGATCTAGCTCATGGTTCTTAGCTAGTACCCCAACGTGATGTCGATTTCCTGCAAAGGCCGCCCGCCAGCCTCCAGGCTTCGAATATTCGCCGCAATCTCTGTCACGAGTTGAGCAACGGTCGGTCGACGTGCCACATGCGGCATCACGGTAACCTTGGGATGCAGCCAGAGTGGGCTCGTTGGTGGCAGGGGCTCAGGCCACAATGCGTCTAACGCGGCGTGTGACAACTGTCCCGAGTCAAGCGCCTTGATCAGATCCTCGTTGACCACATGCTTGCCGCGGCCGACATTCACCAGCATCGCCCCGCGTGGCATCATGGCGAAGGTGCGCGCGCAGAATATGCCTTCGGTTTCCCTCGTAAGCGGCAGCAGGCAGACCGCGATATCGGTCTGTTGAAGAAACGGCTCAAGCTTGTCGGGACCATGAAAAATCGGAACCTCGCTTTCGTGCCTTGGATTACGGACCCACGCCTGCACCTTGAATCCGAGCGACAGCAACACCACCGCGGGCGCCTTCGCCATCATGCCAAAGCCAAGGAATCCGACACGCCTTTGTTCAGGTCGCACTATTGTCGTGCGACGCCACTCCCGCTTTGCCTGAGCCTCTTGATACCCGGGCATATCACGATGCAAACGAAGAACATGCATGATGACGTATTCCGTCATCATTGGATCGCCGCCGGGCGGCTCGATCTTGCACAGCGGGGCACTCGGCAGCTTTGGATGGTTGACAAAGGGCTCGACCCCGGCCGAGCGGCTGAACATGGCTTTAAGAGACGGAAACACCGGTAGTGAATCGAAATCAGGATGCATAAACGCGAGATATTCGATATCAGCCAGGTTTCCGCATTCAGGCCAAATTCGGATTTCCAGATCAGGGAGCTGTTCCCCGAACGTCTCGCGCCACGCCATGGCGTTGCCGATATATTTGTCGAGATCAACGATGAGCAGCGCCATAATTCGGTTCCTGAGCTATCCGTCGAGTTACCACTTGTAGACCTTCTGCAACGTCCCGCCCATGAGCGCCGCCTTATCGGTGTCGGACAGGCGTTTGGTGTCACGGAACGGCGCGACGCCCTGCTCATAGGTCAGCATGCCAATTGTCCGCGTCCAGTCGGTGCCCCA
>JBKPOG010000270.1:0-39041 GCA_046732975.1 Pseudomonadota bacterium | reverse complement strand
CGAGTGTGCCGCTGCCTTTCGCGCCGACTTCGCGCAGTTCGAAAAATGCAGAGCTACCCGGACCAAGCCCGTCCAGAGCTCCGAATGGCATCGTCTGTGCCAGCCCACGGCGAAAACCGACGACCTCGGCAGGCACGCGATGCCCATCACGGGCCGATAAGATCAGCCTATCTCCCACCGAGACACGTCCGGCTAGGCCGTCGACGTCCACGATCAGTCCGGAGAGGCCGGTCACATGGCTGCACACGCGGCGCTACGTTCCAGGAACCCCATGTATCTCATTGAGACACTTCATCGTATCAGAATTGGACTTCACGCTGAAAAATAGCTCCCATGCCACCCTCTAGTGCAGCGGTTCAGTTAAACTACACGCCAAAGATGAAAGTTCGTTGGCTATATACACGCAACAGTGGTAAACATTAACGCCGCAGTGATGGAGTAGCCTAGGATGCGGATCCTGCTCATTGAAGACGACCTTGTCGCGGCGCGCGGCGTCTCGCTGATGCTCAAGTCCACAGGCGCCGTGGTCGACCATGCAGATACCGGCGAGGAAGGCCTCGAACTCGCGCGGCATTACGATTACGACATCGTGGTACTGGATTTGATGCTGCCGGACATCGAGGGCTTCGAGGTCGTACGGCGCATGCGCGTTTCGCGCAACGACACGCCGGTACTCATTCTGTCGGGATTGTCGCGGCCACAGGTGAAGGTGAAGGGGTTGGGCCTGGGCGCCGACGACTTCATCACCAAGCCCTTCGATAAGGCCGAGTTGCTGGCGCGCATGCAGGCAATCGTCCGCCGCAGCAAAGGATTCAGCCAGCCAACGCTGCGCATCGGCCCACTGCTGCTCAATCTGGACAGTCATGAGGTAACGGTGGACGGCCAGGCGGTGCACCTGACCGGCAAGGAATACGCCATCCTGGAATTGCTGGTTCTGCGCAAGGGGATGGTCCTGACCAAGGAGGCGTTCCTCAATCACCTCTACGGCGGGATGGATGAACCCGAGATGAAGATCATCGACGTGTTCATCTGCAAGCTGCGGAAGAAGCTGACGTTAGCCGGGGCGGACAACCTCATCGGCACGGTGTGGGGTCGTGGCTACATGATTCGTGAACAGGCCGCGCAGACCGACGTGACAGCCCACGAGACGGTTGCTGCCTAGCAGAGCTCAATCGGGCTGGCCGAGAGCCCGATACATCTCTGACAGGTAAGGGCTCATCGGGATGCCGAGTGTCTCGCCTGTCGGCAGCCGATCCACCAGCCACCGCGTGTACTGGCGAGCCAATGTGCCCTCGCTCGCCATTCGGGCAAACGACGACTTGACCAGATCGGCGAACACCGGGTCGTCGCGGCGCAGGGTGATCGCGTACGGCTCGAATGAAAGATAATCGCCGACGATGCCAAAGCGGCGAACACCAGGGTGGGCGCCAATGAAGCCGGCCAATAAAATGTCGTCCGATGCAAAAGCATCGGCCTTCCCCGCCGCCAGCGCATCATAGGCGGCGGAAAGGCTTGGCAGCTCCGTCACGGCAATGCCGGGCGACACTTTGTCGGCCAAGCGGTGCATCACCTCGGCATTGGTCGTGCCGGCGCTGACCACGACTGTGCGGCCAGCCAGATCGCGATACGAACTGATCCCGGCAGATCCCGTTGGATCAAGAGGGACCATCAATTTTGTGCCGCTGAGAAAAAATACCGGCGAGAACGCCACCTGCTTGGCGCGTTCAGCATTGGCAGTCGTCGAGCCGCACTCCAGATCGACTTGGCCCGAGATCACCATCGGCAGCCGCTGGTCCGCCGCGACCGGCACATGAACGATCCGCACCCCGCTTTGCCAGGCAGGTGCATCCGGCTCCAGCAGGTCCCGGTTCAGCGTGCGTGCGACGTCCTCGGCGATGCCATGACAGATCTCCAGAGAAAAGCCCACCGGTTGACCGGCCTTGTTCAGGAACGAGAACGGCAGCGAGCTCTCCCGATAGCCGATCAGTATTGTACCGCGGTCGTTGATTGTCTTTAGCGTTCCAGTGAGCACCGTGCCCTCTTCCGCCAGCACGCTGCCCCCCGTCGCTTCCACAGCCAACGTCATCAATGCGGCGGCGAAGAGCCAGTTCATACTGGCTCCACCTCCATCTCCTCGATCATCGCGGCGGTGTCGACGTCGCTGACCAGCTGTCCCTCCCATTTCGCCACCACCGCGGTCGCGAGTGAGTTGCCGATGACGTTGGTCGCGGAGCGACCCATGTCGAGGAACGTGTCGATCCCAAGGATCAGCAGCAGTCCTTCGTCCGGCAGGCTGAATTGGCTCAGCGTCGCCGCGATCACCACCAGCGATGCCCGGGGGACGCCAGCAACGCCTTTGCTGGTCAGCATCAGAGTCAGCAGCATGGCAATCTGCGTGCCGAAGGTCAGCGGGATATCGTAGGCCTGCGCAATGAACACGCTGGCGAAGGTGCAATACATCATCGTGCCATCGAGATTGAACGAATACCCCAATGGCAGCACGAAACTGGAAATGTTGCGGGAGACAGGGAACTTCGCCAGTTGCTCCAGCATCTTTGGGTATGCGGCTTCCGAACTTGCCGTCGAAAAAGCAAGCAGGAATGGCTCGCGCATCAGTAGGATCAGCCGCTTGACTCGCGAGCCCAGCAGCAAGAAGCCGACGATGATCAGCACGAGCCACAGGCAGAGCAGACCGAGATAGAACTCGCCCATGAACTTTGCATAGTTCACCAGGATACCCAGGCCATTGGTGGAGATGGTGGCGGCAATGGCGCAGAACACCGCAATCGGCGCCAGCAGCATGACGTACCCGGTCACTCGCAGGATAACGTGTGACAATCCCTCGATACCATCGAGCAGCAGCTTGGCTCGCTCACCCATCGCGGTGCAGGCGATGCCGAACAAAATCGAGAATACCACGATCTGCAGGATCTCGTTGTCCACCATCGGACGAACTGCGGAATCGGGGAACACGTGTTTGACAAACCCGTCCAGCGTCATCGCGTGCGAGTCGATGCCCGAGCTGACGCCGCTCGCAACCTTGTGGATGCCGATGCCGGGCTCGAACAGGTTCACCAGCAACAGCCCGAGAGCCAGCGACACGATGGACGCGCTGATGAACCACAGCATGGCCTTCCCGCCGACCCGTCCGACGGTACCAGCATCGGCCATATGGCCAATACCCACCACCAGGGTCGAGAACACCAGCGGGCCGATGATCATCTTGATCAGGCGGAGGAAGATCGTGCTGCCGAACGAGATGTAGCCTGCAATCAGCTTTTGCGTGGCTGGATTCGGGTAATGGTCATGAATCAGCCCGCCAGCGGCGATGCCCAGCAGCATCGCCACGAGTATATAGGTTGTCATCCTGCTGGACTTCATCGACCCCTGCCCCCGTATCAGCCCCTGTTGCAGCAATGTTGCAGCTACCTGCCGCTGATGCGCAACGCTTCGGCCGGACCCGGCACAATGTGCCGCGTCGTTAACGGCAAAATAAGCCCGACGAGTCACATTTCGAACGACTGACGTGCCCGGGTCGCGGGTAAAGGGGTAACCGAAGATGAAGGCGCTCCTGGAAGGGCTGCGCGCCTTGGGGCCTGCCCGCCTCGCCGCATTGGGTGCTGTCGCACTCGGCATGCTCGGAATGCTGGCGCTCATGGTGCTCCATGGTGGTACACAGCCTATGGCGCTGCTGTATGGCGACCTCGATCTGCGCGACTCTGCCCAGGTGGTTGACCAGCTCGCACGTCACCACATCCAGTATCGCATCGCCGGCAATGGCACCCAGGTGCTTGTGTCTGCCGATCAGGTTGCGGAGGCGCGGCTCGACCTCGCCCGCGAGGGCCTGCCCGCCGGCGGATCGATCGGCTATGAGATATTCGACCGATCGGATGGTATCGCAGCCACCGAGTTCCAGCAGAAGATCAATGAAACGCGCGCGCTTGAAGGCGAGATCGCCCGCACCGTCCGCGCCATGCGCGGTATACGTGCGGCGCGTGTCCACCTGGTGCTGCCGCGGCGCGAGCCGTTCGCCCGCGACCGGCAAGACGCACAGGCCAGCGTTATGCTCACCATGGCTGGCGCGGGACGGCTGGACAATCAAAGCATCCAGGCAATCCTGAACCTTGTCGCAGCCGCTGTACCGGGATTGAGGCCGCAGAACATTGCCATCGCGGATTCCACCGGCAACCTGCTTGCGCGTGCCGGGGAACCGGTCGGTCCGACCGCAACCGCGCTCTCGACCGAGGAGGTGCGCCTGGCCACCGAACAGCGCCTCGCACGTGCCGTCGAGGAGATGCTGGAGCACAGCGTTGGCGCAGGGCACGTGCGTGCAGAAGCCGCCGTTCGCATGAGCTTTGACCGATTGAACCAGACCGAGGAGCGCTTCGATCCCGATGGGCAGGTGACACGCAGCACGCAGGAGGTCAACAGCACGTCGAAGAGTACCGAGCCCAACAATACAGTGACGGTACAAAACAACCTGCCAAACGCCGATGCTGGCCACGAGAGCGCAGGCTCGCAGGAAGGAAGGCAGGAAACGACCACAAACTATGAAGTCAGCAAGACGGTCCGCACCTTGATCCGCGAGCAGCCGCAAATCGAACGCATCAGCTTGGCGGTGATGGTAGACGGGGCCAACAGCATAGGCGCCGATGGTAAGCAAGCCTGGCAGCCGCGCCCAGCGGAAGAGCTTGATCGGATCGGCAGCCTGGTGAAGAGCGCAATCGGCTACGACGAGAAGCGTGGCGATCACGTCGAGGTGGTGAGCATGCGCTTCACCTCGGACGAACTTTCCACGATTGCTGGGAACCGTGGCATCCTCGGCTTCGAACTGGATAAGGCCGACCTGTTGCGTCTCGCGCAGACCGCCCTGTTCGGCTTGATCGGCGTCCTGGCGTTGCTGGTTGTGCTGCGACCCATGGTCCTGCGGATAACCTCGGTCACGCCAGCAGCCATAACCGGTCCAGGAGGCGCGGCGCTCGCCACTCTGGCAGGCCCGATGGGAACTGCGCTGCCCGCGCCGGCAGCGCAGGCCATCGCCGCCGGCGCGTCGCCGGCGCTAATTGAAGACGAGAGTATGGTGAACATCGCACAGATCGAAGGCCAGATGCGCGCCTCCTCACTGCGCCGTATCGGCGAGCTGGTGGAAAAGCATCCCGAAGAAACCCTGTCGATCGTACGCGGGTGGATGGTGCAGGAGAACAACTGAGGTGCTGAAGTCGGAAGACTACCGCGGCATCAAAGGCCCACAAAAGGCGGCGATCCTCATGCTGGCTCTCGGCGAAGAGCAATGCACGCGACTCTTTGCAATGATGCACGAGGACGAGATCAAGGACCTCTCGTCGGCGATGGCACAACTGGGCGCTGTAAAATCGGAGGTCGTGGAACGGCTGTGCATCGATTTCGTCGAGAATATGGGAGCTGCCGGTAACCTGGTCGGCAGCTTCGAAAGCACCGAGCGGTTGCTGCAGAAGTCGCTACCGCGCGACCGTGCGGCGCAAATAATGGACGAAATTCGAGGCCCAGCCGGACGGACGATGTGGGACAAGCTGGGCAACGTGCACGAAGCCGTGCTGGCAAACTACTTAAAGAACGAATATCCGCAGACCGTGGCAGTGGTGCTTTCCAAGGTTCGTTCCGAGCATGCCGCGCGCGTACTAACGCTGCTGCCCGATTCCTTTGCCATGGAAGTGGTGATGCGAATGCTGCGCATGGAAAGCGTACAGAAGGATGTGCTGGACGGCGTCGAGCGCACTTTACGATCCGAATTTATGTCCAACCTGGCGCGCAGCACGCGACGCGATTCGCACGAGATGATGGCCGACATCTTCAACAACCTCGATCGTCAGTCGGAGAGCCGGTTCATCTCTTCTCTGGAAGAGCGTAACCGCGAGTCAGCCGAGCGCATCAAGGCATTGATGTTCACCTTTGACGACTTGATCCGGTTGACGCCGCAGGCCGCGCAGGTGCTGCTCAGAGCGATCGAGAAGGACAAGCTGCCGGTCGCCCTGAAGGGTGCCTCCGAGAAACTGCGAGACATGTTCTTCAAGAACATGTCGGAGCGTGCCGCGAAGATCCTCAAAGACGATATGGAGGCACTCGGTCCGGTACGGTTGCGCGATGTGGATGAGGCACAGGCAGGGATCGTTGGACTAGCCAAAGAGCTGGCCGCGCAGGGCGCGATCGAGATCGCTGAAAGCAAGGACGAGGAGATGGTCTACTAGATGGACAGATCTCCACACGCAAAACGCTGCGGAAGCTTGTTTGCCGAGGACTTTGATCTGCCGGAGACGGCTCCTGCAGCAGAGGTAATTGAGCCGGTGTTCTCTGCCAGCGACCTGGCGGCGGCGCGCGAGACAGCATGGCGCGAGGGGCATGAGGCCGGACTGTTGGAGGCGGCCGCGGCAGACGCGGCATCGGCAAAGGAGGCGATGGCGCAGATTGCCGCGCAGTTGCGCGAGGAATCGAAGGCAGCCTTAATCCAGGCGGAACAGCAGGCCGAGTCCATTGCGCGGCTGCTGCTGGGAAGTCTCGCAGCGACATTCCCGGCTCTCTCGGCGCGTTACGGAAATGCGGAGGCACGCGCGATCGTGCGCAGCGTGCTGCCCGCGTTGGCGCAAGAGCCAACAATCACAATTCGTACCCACGCGGATACCACCGCAGCCATTTCTCGCGAAATCGGCAAGCTGGATCCCGAGCTCAGGACGCGCGTCGAGACGGTGACTTCCGAGGCGATGCCACCCGGCGATGTGCGGATCACCTGGCGGAACGGGTCGGCGGTACGCAGCGTCGATGCGCTATGGCAGCAGGTAGTCGATGTTCTGGCGCCAGCTGGACTGCTGCGGGTGGATGCCAGTGTGAAGGAGATGGTCGATGGCGACTGACATGGAACTCGCAGAGCTCTCAGAGGGCATGGCGTCGAATGCCGAAGCCAACGCGCCGCGAGGCGTCCGCGAACTGGAGGCGGTCTACGACATCCCCGTCACGGTCAGCGCAGTCCTTGGCAAGGCTACGATGCAAGTTAGCCAGCTGCTGAAGCTCGGTCGCGGGGCGGTGGTGGAACTGGATCGCAAGTTGGGCGAAGCCATCGATATCTACGTAAATAATCGCCTCGTTGTACGCGGCGAAGTGGTCATGGTGGACGACAGTCGGCTTGGCGTGACGATGACAGAAATCGTCAAGACGGATCGCGCCGGGTAGCCGCAATGCGCGTCCTCATCATTGGATCTCTGGCCGGCGAACTGGGTCAGGCGGCGCGGATCGCCATCACGCGCGGCGCCAAGCTGGAACAGGCCGACAACACGGATGCTGCGCTGGCATGGTTGCGCGCCGATGCCCGTGTCGATCTGGTGCTGTGCGACATCATCCATGATGTCGGCACAGTTGTGCGAGCACTGACCGCCGAACGCATGGCGGTGCCGGTCGTGGCCTGTGGCACGGGAGACGACCCGGACGCGGCGGCACGTGCCATTCGCGACGGTGCGCGCGAGTTCCTGCCGCTGCCGCCGGATCCCGACCTGATCGCTGCCATCCTGCAGGCAGCTGCGGGCGAGACCCACGCGATGGTCGTGCGCGATGCGACCATGCAGGCGACGGTCGGCCGCGCCGAACAGGTTGCGAAATCGGAAGCATCCATACTGATCACTGGCGAGTCAGGCACGGGGAAGGAAGTGCTGGCACGCCATATCCACAACATGTCGCGCCGTGCCGCTGGCCCATTCGTCGCCCTGAACTGCGCGGCTATCCCGGACAATCTGCTGGAGTCGGAGTTGTTCGGACACGAGAAGGGCGCGTTCTCGGGTGCCGTGGCGCGAAGGATTGGTAAGTTCGAAGCCGCACATGGGGGCACGCTGCTGCTGGATGAGATCAGCGAGATGGACGTGCGCTTGCAAGCCAAGCTGCTACGCGCCTTACAGGAGAGAGAGATCGACAGGCTCGGGGGCGGGGCCCCGGTCAAGGTGAATGTCAGGATATTCGCAACCACCAATCGTGATCTGCCGGCCGAGGTGCAAAGGGGGACGTTCCGCGAGGATCTGTATTTTCGATTGAACGTAGTGTCGCTCCGTATTCCGCCGTTGCGCGAACGGCCCGGCGACATCGCAGCGTTGGCCGAGCATTTCGTGCGTCGCTACGCAGAAGTGAACGGGCTACCGTTTCGACCCCTGTCGCGCGAGGCGCTGCTGCGGCTCGGCTCGCATTCATGGCGAGGCAACGTGCGCGAATTGGAGAATGCGATCCATCGCGCCGTACTCCTGGCTGAGGGGGATCTGATCGGTATCGAGGCCATCGAACTCGGCCCGCCCGCGACCGCTGTGCAGCCGGCCGGGGCTGGTGCCGGTGGCGTGGCGTCACTGGTGGGTCGACGCATGGAGGAGGTGGAGCGTGATCTGATCATCGAGACGCTCGGCCACACCCTGGGCAACCGAACGCACGCGGCAACCATCCTCGGCATCTCGATCCGCGCGTTGCGCAACAAATTGCGTGATTACGCCGCACAGGGCGTCGCTGTGCCGCCGCCGGCCGCCGGGGTCGCGGCGTAAGGCAGATCGCCATGTCCGACGCCGCTGTCACTGCAAGCATCCTCCCTGCGCTGACCGGGCGCATCCGCCAGTTCGCGCCGGGTAGCGATGTCGGCCTCGCGATCGGTGTCGTGGCCCTGCTATCCGTCCTGATACTGCCCCTGCCGACCATGTTGCTGGATCTTGGGCTGGCGCTTTCAATTACGGCGGGCGTGTTGGTGTTGATGGTCGCGCTGTTCCTCAACCGCCCGCTCGATTTTTCCTCCTTTCCGACACTGTTGCTGCTCACCACCTTGCTCCGCCTGTCGCTGAACGTGGCGGTCACCCGCCTGATCCTGTCACACGGCAATGAAGGCCCGCTCGCGGCCGGACATGTTGTCGCGGCGTTTGGCGGCTTCCTGATGGGCGGCGACGTGGTGATCGGGTTGATCATCTTCGCAATCCTCCTGGTGGTGAACTTCATGGTCATCACCAAGGGTTCCGGTCGCATTGCCGAGGTCGCCGCGCGGTTCAGCCTGGATGCCATGCCTGGCAAGCAGATGGCGATCGATGCCGACCTGTCCTCCGGCATCATCGACGACAAGGAAGCACGCCGCCGACGCAAGGAACTGGAAGCCGAGAGCGGCTTTTACGGCGCAATGGATGGCGCGGCGAAGTTCGTGCGCGGAGACGCCATTGCGGCGTTGATCATCACCGTGATCAACATCCTGGGCGGCCTGACAATCGGGCTGCTGCGGCACGGTATGTCGTTTAGCGACGCTGCCGCGACTTTCACCACGCTCACCGCCGGCGACGGTCTCGTGTCACAGATACCGGCCCTGCTGGTTTCCACCGCGGCTGGCATCGTCGTCACCAAGGGTGGGATGGAGGGCACCGCGGACGCCGCGCTGATCAGGCAGTTGGGAAGCAGTCCAAAGCCGCTCGCCATGGCCGCGGGTGCGGCGACGCTGCTGGCACTGCTGCCTGGCCTGCCAATGCTGCCCTTCATGGCGCTTGCCGGATTGGCCGGCACAGGCGCTTGGTTTCGCCACAAGGCTCTGCCGGACTCGGTGGTGGATACGCCTGCGCCGCCCATCATCACCGAGCAGCCGATCAGCGAAGCGCTGCGAATTGACATGATCCGACTCGAGCTTGGTTATGGATTGCTGCCGTTGGCCGGTGGTGAAACGGCGCGGCTGACCGAGCAGATCAAGGGGCTGCGGCGCTCGATCGCGACGGAAATGGGCTTCGTGCTGCCACCGGTGCGCATCCAGGACAACATGGCACTCCCCGCCAACAATTATTCGATCCGCATCAAGGAGATCGAAGCCGGCGGCGGTGAGCTGCGTCCTACAATGTTGCTGGTGATGGACCCGAACGGCGGCACACCGCCCGTGCAGGGCGAGCCGACGCGCGAACCTGCGTTCGGCCTGCCGGCACTGTGGATCGATCCGGTGCATAAGGAAGAAGCGTTGTTCCGCGGCTGCACTGTGGTCGATCCGTCCAGTGTGCTCACCACGCATCTGACTGAAATCGTCCGTGAGAACATGGCCGAGCTTCTGTCCTATGCCGAGACACAGAAATTGCTGGACGAGCAGCCGCGCGAACAACAGCGACTGGTCGCGGATCTCATTCCTTCGCAGATAGCAGTCGGTGGTGTACAGCGGGTACTGCAGAGCCTGCTGGCTGAGCGAATTTCCATTCGCGACCTGCCAACGATCCTCGAGGGCACCCAGGAGGCGTGTGGCGGTGCAAGCCGCGCCATCGCGACCATCGTGGCACATGTGCGGGCGCGCCTGGCCCGCCAGATCAGCGACAGCCACACCGGTCCCGGTGGCTATATTCCTCTTGTTACGCTGTCGCCGGAGTGGGAAGCGGCGTTCGCCGAAGCGCTGTCTGGGCCAGCCGAGGACCGCCAGCTCGCCATGGCGCCCACGAAACTGCAGGAATTCATGCAGAAACTTCGGACGACGCTCGACGCCGCGGGGGCTGCGGGCGAGACGCCGGCACTGCTGACCTCCGGCGGCATTCGCAGCCACGTGCGCGCCATCGTCGAGCGGATCAGGCCAAGCACTCCGGTGCTTGCACAGGCCGAAATCCATCCACGAGCACGCATCCGCACCGTAGGTACGATATGAACCTTCGGTTGTTGCCATGCGCCTGAAGCGCTACCGCGCCTCCGGTATGGCACAGGCGATGGCGCAGGTCCGAGCGGAACTTGGCGAGGACGCATTGATCCTGGCGACGCAGCGTCTCGGCAACGGGGTCGAGGTGACTGCCGCTCTGGAACCGGATGAAGGACCCCCCATCCCACTTGTATCCGTGGACCCCACGTTGGTCGCAGCGCTGGATTTTCACGGGGTTCCTGATCTGCTTCGCAGCGATCTGCAACGTGGCGATCTGGCAACCAACCTCGCATCGTCCTTAAGCTTTGCTGCTCTCCCGCTTGAGGAGCGGCCCTTGCTGATCGTTGGGCCGCCTGGCACAGGCAAGACGCTGACCGTCGCACGACTTGCGACCCGACTGGTGATGTCAGGCATCAAGCCGTTGGTGATCACCGCGGACGGCAAACGGGCCGGCGCGACCGAGCAACTCGCCGCCTTCACCAAGCTGCTCGGCATCAACCTGGTCGTTGCCTGCCACCCCGTCACTGTCGGTCGGGCACTGACCCGACGCGAGCCGGATACACCTGTATTGATCGACAGTCCGGGATGCGATGCATTCGACCCTGCCCAGGTGGAAGAATTGTCGGAGCTGGCCAGCACCGCCAATGCAGCGACGGTCCTGGTTCTAAGCGGGGGATTGGACCCGGCAGAAGCGGTGGACATCTCTCGTGTCTATGCAGCGGCCGGGGCACGCCTGCTGGTCGCGACGAAGCTCGACCTGGCGCGACGACTGGGGGGCATCCTGGCGGCGGCCGGCGCCGGGCTGGCACTCACCGAGGCCGGCATCGGCGCGGGTGCGGCGGATGGATTGCTGCCGATCACTCCTGCCTGGCTGGCGGCGCGTCTACTCAGCGGAGTTCCAGGATGACCCGAGGCCAAACGATTGCCATCGCTTCAGGCAAGGGTGGTGTTGGGAAGACCTGGTTCGCCATTACGCTCGCGCATGCGCTGACCAGGCTTGGCCGCCATGTTCTGCTGTTCGACGCCGATTTCGGCCTGGCGAATGTCGATATTCAACTGGGTCTGACGCCTCGGCTGGATCTGGCGAGCGTGATCAGCGGCAAGGCCACGCTGGCAGACGCGACGTTGCACTATCCGGATGGCGGCTTCTCAATCGTCGCGGGACGCTCGGGTTCCGGTCTGTTGTCGACGCTCGATCCGGCGACACTGGAGCGCATACTGGCAGCGCTGCAGACTGAGGCAGCACGCTGCGATGTGGTCCTGCTCGATCTCGGCGCCGGGCTGGAGCGCGCAGTGCGGCGCATGGCCGCCTGGGCGGACAGGCTGCTGGTGCTGGCCACCGAGGAGCCCACCAGTCTGACCGACGCCTACGCGGTGCTGAAGCTTCACGCGGCAGACCGGCCGGACGGCAACGTTCGCATCGTCGTGAACCAGGCTACGACCCGCGCGGCCGGCGAACGGACTTTTGCCACGCTGGAGCGTGCATGCCAGACCTTCCTTGGGCGGGCCCCGAGTCTCGCCGGAATTGTCCGGCGCGACGAACGCGTCCGTGATGCCATTCGCCGGCAGACGCTGTTGCTGTCCCGGCATCCGAACGCGCCGGCCGCCAACGACGTAGAGGCAATCGCGCGTTTGTTGTAGCCTCTGCTGCGCCGCACCACATACGGACGCGGAGGGGGTGGCATGAACCTCATTCGCAGCAGCCGCGGACGCGATTTGCGCGTGGACTTCTTCCGCGGGCTGGCGCTGTGGTGGATCTACACCGACCATATCCCCGGTGACGTGCTGGGTGACTACAGCCTGCGCAACTTCGCCATGTGCGATGCAACCGAGATATTCGTGTTACTCGCAGGCTTTGGCGCCGGCATTGCCTATGGCTCTGTGATGAACCGTCAGGGCTATCTATATGCAGCGGCCGATACGCTGCGGCGTGCCTGGACGCTGTATATCGCCCACATCTTTCTGTTCGTGGTCTACACCGCGCAGGTGGCTTATTCGGCTGCCGCACTGGACCGCGTGTTCTATCTGGAAGAAACAAGACTCGACGTGTTGGCCGATGCGCCGTATCGCGCACTGCTCGAAGCATTGCTTCTGCGCTTTCAGCCCAGCCTGCTGAACATATTGCCATTGTATGTGGCGCTGCTGCTGATGTTCGTGATTGCGTTGCCGCTGCTGCGCAAGCCGACGTTGCTGTTCTGCATATCGCTCGCCGGTTACCTGCTGGTGCGCGTCACTGGGATCAATATGGCGGCCTGGACCGGCGAGGGATGGTACTTCAATCCATTTGCCTGGCAATTCCTGTTCATGATCGGCGCCATCCTCTCCTACGCCCCGCCGAGGACGCCGCGTGTCCGCTGGCCCATTGATGTGGCATCGGTGTTGATTCTGCTCGCCGGGATTGTGGTCATCTGGGTAATCGATACACACCCGAGCATCCTGGCCGCCATGCCCTCGCCAGTGATCCGCTTCGTCATCACAGAGGACAAGACGGGGCTGCATCCATTTCGGTTGCTGTCGATCCTTTCGCTCGCCTGGCTGACTGCGCGTTCGGTGCCGCCCGAGGCAAACTGGCTGCGCTCGCGCTTCGCCGCACCGCTCGTGCTGCTGGGACAGAACTCGCTACCAGTGTTCTGTTCCGGCATCTTCTTCGGCTTCATCGCCCGGCTTGCATTAGAAGCACAGGAAAGTGTTGCAATGCAGATTGCAGTCAATCTGTGCGGTGCACTCGCAATGGTAGCAGTGGCTGGAATCACCGCCTGGTATCGCGGCAAGGCCCGAGCACCAGCGCAACGGCAGCCCGTCACCTTGCCGGCGGTCGCGAGGACTGATACCGGATAATTGTATGCGTCGGTTGGCCTCTGCAATCCTGCTCTGCTCGGTTTTCGCGTCCTTGCAGCCATCGCTGTCAGCCACTGAGTTGACCGGGACCTGTGGAGCCCCGGACGAGTTCGTCACCGCCGATGAGTCGCTGGCCCAATTCAGCCAGGCTGTTACAGTGGGCGGTGTCGTGAATGTGCTGGCAGTCGGATCGGCAACGACGGTCGGTTCTGTCAATGCGGCCGGATTGAACAGCGCGGCGGAAGGCGGCGCATTTCCCTGGCAGATGATCCGCGCGTTGCACGCAGCGATTCCGTCGGTCACGTTCGATCTCACTGTGCGCGGCGGCCGCGGCATGACGGCCGAAGACATGCTGCCTTTGATCGACGGCGCCCTGCAACATCAACACTTTGCGCTGGTGTTGTGGCAGACCGGCACCGTGGAGGCGGTGCGAGGACTGCAGCCAGATGGGTTGCTCGATATCTTGCACACCGGCGCTGCACATATCCGAGACGCTGGCGGCGACCTGGTGCTGATCGATCCACAGTTCAGCCGCTTTCTTCGCGCCAATACTGATCTCGATCCATATGAGAACGTGATGCAGCAGGTGGCGACAATGCCAGGTGTCGTGCTGTTTCACCGCTTCGATCTGATGCGGACCTGGGCCAACGAAGCGCGCCTTGATCTTGAACACACAGCGAAGGCTGACCGCGACAAGGCATTGGACGAACTGAATGGCTGCTTGGGCCGGGCACTGGCGCAATTCGTATTGAGCGGGGCCGGCCTGTTGAAGAAGTGACCCGCCCGGCGCATGCTTCGCCCATCTTGGACGATGGGAGGGAACTGGATGCCTGGAATGTTGGACGGCAAGGTCGCGGTGGTCACCGGCGCGGGGCGTGGTATCGGCCGTGCGACTGCGATCTGTCTGGCGGCGAATGGCGCAAAGGTAGTCGTCAACGACGTCGGCGCCGCGGTCACCGGCGAGGGTCATGATGTCGGCCCGGCGCAGCAAGTGGTGGCTGAGATCGCCCAGGCAAACGGTCAGGGCCGCGCAGTAGCGAACACCGACAGCGTCGCCGAGTGGGAAAACGCGCAGAAGATCGTGCAGACCGCGATCGACAATTTTGGCCGCATCGACATGGTGGTGAACAACGCGGGTATCCTGCGCGATCGCATTTTCCACTACATGACACCCGAGGAATTCGATGCGGTGATGAAGGTGCACTTATATGGCGCCTTCTATGTCAGTCGCGCCGCCGTGGTGCATTTCCGCAAGCAGGAGAGCGGCTGCTACGTCCACATAACCTCCACGTCCGGGCTGATCGGCAGCGTCGGGCAGGTCAACTATGGCGCGGCAAAGCTCGGCATCGCCGGACTGTCGCGCTGCATCGCAATGGACATGCAGCGCTATCACATCCGTTCCAACTGCATTGGCCCGCACGCCTTCAGCCGCATGATCGAGACGGTGCCTGGCCAGACCGAGGAGCAGATGAAGGCGCGCGCCGAAAGGACCCGACCAGACCACATCTCACAACTGATTGCGTTCCTAGGCACTGACGCCGCGGCGGACGTGAGCGGGCAGATTTTTGGCGTACGCGGCAATGAAGTGTATCTCTACAACCAGCCGCGGCCGATCCGGATAATGGCGCGCCCTGATGGCTGGACACCGGAGAAGCTGGCCGAACACTGGCTGCCGGCCGTGAAGAACAGCTTCACCCCGCTGGAGCGTACGCGCGACGTATATCCCTGGGATCCCGTCTGAGCCGGTGCGTGATTATGGCCGGGCTTGTCCCGGCCATGTCCGCCGGGTGCTATCCCGGTAAGCAGGATCCTCTGAAGTTATCCCAGTCCTTCCGCAGGCGGCGCCGCGCCTTGCTTTGATGCGCCGCCGACCAGCCGGCCAGTGCCGCAACAGCCGGCGCCAGCTCCGGTTGGCGCTGCCCACCTAGTCCTGCGGCCAATTCGACGGCGACCACCGCGTCGTTGAATTCTCCGAGCCGGTTCAGCAAACCTTTGCAGGCGTGCAGATACGCCTTCACCTGCTTGTGGCGGTATAGCGGTTGCACGAATTCCAGGCCGTAGCGCAGCTTCTTCAGCGACTTGCGCAGCGCATGCAATTCAGCGTCTCCCAGGCGGCCAATATGTCGTCCGCGATGCAGCACCTTGCGCTCAAGTCGTGCGATCAGGCCCGGCGCCAGGTCAGCCAGCGGCCGATGCATCGCGCCACCATTCGACTGCCCGGCCACGACGGCAGTATCGCCCGCCCATCCGGCCAGCCCGAGCACGGTGGCCGTCAACAAGGGGGCTCCTAATTCGGCAGCAGCGCTCGCATGCGCCTTTATACGTCTGTCCTCGGCCGGCCCACGCAGCAGATCAAGCCAAGGCGCGGAAATGCCGTTTTCGGCCGCGCCCGGCAACACCTCCGTGCAGAACACGTCCCAATCGCGAGCCTCGCCAAACACGCGGCCCAGCGAGCGCAGCGCCTCGGTGAACCGACCTTGGGCGTGTGGCTCGAGATGCGGCCGGAACAGCAGTAGCGCGGCCCGCAGCCGGCGAACCGCGACGCGCATCTGGTGCACGCCTTCGATGTCACCCGACGCCGCGGCAGGCTGGTTCGCCATGAAATGCGCCAGCACACCATCGACGATCATTCGGAATGCCGCGGCCGCTGTGACATCCTCCGGCAGATCGATACTCGCCTGCTTCACGGCACTGCGCGGGCGCCCGGTGCGCAATCGCCAGCCACGATCAGCCTTGCTCTCGGCACTCAGGCTCATGGCGAGACTGGTGTGCAGCGTCGCAGCGAGGCGATACATCGGTTCGGGATCACCAGCCTTCAGCTCAAGTTCGAGCTCGCGGATTTCCTCGGCCGTGCCGCCGGCGATGACGCGCCCGCGATCAACCGCCACCTCGATCGTTGCCCCATCCTGCTGCACTGTTCGAACACTGCGCTGCACATCGGTCGTGAACACCGGCTCCAGTTCTTTCGCCTGGAGCAGGGACGCGGCAGGTGTATCGGCAAGCAGGTCAAGGTCTGGCCTGTCGGAGCCGACCGGCCATTCCCATTCACCGCGCGCGAATGGTCCCGCTTGATCCCCGCGCAGCTTCAAGGTCTGCACACGCTGGGTGCCAATTGCGCGTACCCGCAGGCTGAAGGCTTGCCGCAACAGATCGCCGGCCGGCGTATCGAAGTAGGTGGTGACCTCGTGCTCGGGCTGCCTATCGGATCGCAGCATCGGATGCGCCTCGAGCGCTTCATCTGATCCGGAGGACAGGTGAAACTTGATCTCCAGCTCGGTCGGCCGGCGCTGGGAGTGTGCGTCCATGAGGTTGAAAACGCGCGCTCTCGCTCTTCGTTCCTAGCGTCCGACGAAGTTCGGTTTCCGCTTCTCGCGGAATGCGGCAACCCCTTCGCGATGATCCTCGGTCTGATCGAGCTGCGGCTGCACGAATGCCTCGAGGTCGAGGAAATCCTCGTAGCTCGGCCCGCTGGCCATGTGAAACAGCTTCTTCGCCATGCCGAATGCGAAGGTTGGCCCGGTCGCCAGATCCGCGGCCAGTTCCTCGGTCTTCGCCATCAGCTCGCCGTCCGGCACCACATAGTTCACCAGGCCGAGCGACAACGCCTCTTGTGCCTCGACGAACCGGGCGGTGAACACCAGCTCCTTGGCGCGCGCCAGGCCGATGCGGCGGGTCAGGAACCAGATAGCACCGCCATCCGGGGCCAGGCCGATACGACGGAACACCTGCGAGAAGCGGGCGGTTTCCGATGCAACGATCAGGTCGCAGGCCAGGGCGATCGACCAGCCGATGCCAACCGTCGGGCCACGCACCGCAGCGATCACCGGTTTCTCAATGGCATGCAGCGTGCGCAGGAACTGATGGCTGCCGCCCTGCATCTTTTCCCGTTCGGCACGCAGGCCGCCGCGCTGCATCCGTCCGACATCGGCGCCGGTGCAGAACGCACGTCCCTCGCCGGTGACGATAATAGTACGCACATTCTCATCAAAGCGGAGTTGCTGCGTGTAGTCGCGCAACTGCGCGCGCATCTCGTAGGTCAGCGCGTTCAGCTTCTCCGGCCGGTTGAGTACGATCTTGGCCACTGGGCCCTCGATGATCAGGTCGACCGACATGCGCTCCTCCGCCTGGTTCGGACCATCCAAGCGTGTTGACGTCATGCGGGCAAGGCGGCAGCGTTGTTCTGTTACTGGAGGAAAGCCGCTATGGCGCGTCCGTTCGAGGGCATCCGCATCATCGACATCACACATGTTCTGGCCGGACCGTTCGCGGCGTATCAACTCGGGCTGATGGGCGCCGATGTGATCAAGGTGGAACACCCTGACGACCCTGACCAGAGCCGTGATTCCGGCAGCGATAACATGCTGAACCACGCGAACATGGGAACAGGCTTCCTGACCCAGGGATCCAATAAGCGCTCGATCACGCTGAACCTGAAGACCGAGCAGGGCCGCTCAATCCTCAAGAAGCTGGTCGCCACCGCGGATGTGTTGGTCGAGAACTATCGGCCGGGCGCGTTCGAGGCACTGGGGCTTGGCTACGAGGAGATGCGCAAGATCAACCCGAAGCTGATCTACGCATCATTCTCGGCGTTCGGCCAGGGCGGACCTCGGCGGGAGCAGACAGCGTACGATCACGTGATCCAGTCCACCTCGGGCATCATGGCGATGACCGGCACACCGGAGGCAAACCCGGTGAAGATCGGGGCGCCGGCGATCGACTATTCCACCGGCACGATGGGCGCGTTCGCGCTGTCGGCGGCACTGTTCCAACGCGAGCGCACCGGACAGGGTCAGCGTATCGACATGGCAATGCTGGACGTGGCGATCATCCTGATGGCCTCGCACGTCACCGGCTATCTGCGCAACGGCCATCATCCGAAGCCATCCGGCAACCGCATGCCGCATGCCACCAGCATGGCGTACCGGACGAAGGATGGGATGGTGATGCTGGGTGCATCCAATCTGCGGCAGCAGAAGCGGCTATGGACCGTTCTCGAGCATCCCGAGATGATCAAGCGCAGCAACGACGAACGACATACCGATCACGACCGCGAGGAAACGCTGCTGACTGAGATCATGCTGACCCGGAGTGCCGCGGAGTGGGAGGTGTGGCTGCAGGAACGCCACGTTCCGGCGTCGCGTGTGCGCACCATGGGCGAAGCTTTGGCCGATCCGCAGATTGCCTCGCGCGGCGTGCTCCACCGGCACGAGAGTGCGCCGGGCATCGACGGGCCATTCACCGTGCCCGTGGCGGCCTTCAAATTCGCGCATGATGGGCCGCGGGTAGATCGGCCGCCGCCAATGTTCGGGCAGCATACCGGCGAGGTGCTGGGCGAATTGGGATACAGTTCGGCAGAGATCGCAGGGTTTCGTAAGAGCGGCGCCATTTAATGTCATTCCCGCGAATGCGGGATCCAGGGCTGGACTCCCGCTTTCGCGGAATGACGAGGTCCGCGCGCGTGAATGACGAGGGGAGGAGGTAGCGATGCAACTCGGTCGGCTTGGCGCGTGGTATTCAACTGACAAACTGGGTGGTGCCCAGCAGATCAAGTCCTTCGTACAAACCGTTGAACGCCTGGGCTACGACACGTTGTGGTATCCCGAATCGCGTGGTTACGAATCCTTCTCGGTAGGCGGATTCATCCTCGGCAATACAACCAAACTTAAACTTGGAAGCTCTATTGCATCGATCTATGCACGCGATGCCTTCACCTCCCGTCGTGGACTGCTGTCATTGCAGGCGTTGTACGGTGACCGCTTCATCCTTGGTCTCGGTGTCAGCCACTTGCCCATGGTCGAAGGCATTCGGGGCCACAAATACGAAAGGCCGGTACCGGCCATGCGTGCCTACCTCGAAGGCATCACCAAGGGCGAGGCCGGCGCGGACAACTGGCCACTCGCCATCGCTGCACTCGGGCCGCTGATGCTGAAACTCGCAGCCAGCCACACGCGTGGCGCGCTGCCGTACAACACCACACCAGAACACACGGCCGAGGCCGCGCGCATCCTGGGGCCGAATAAGTGGCTGGTCGCAGAACAGAAGGTTACACTTGAAACCGACCCGGCGAAGGCGCGCGCACTGGGACGGAAGGAGCTGTCACGCTACATGGTGCTCGACAACTATCGCAACAACTGGCTGCGGCTGGGCTTCTCGGAAGCAGAACTGGCCAACGGCGGCTCCGATCGGTTCATCGATGCGATGGTGCTGTGGGGCGGCAAGGCGAAGGTGCAGGAAGGTCTGCGCGCACATTTCGCCGCCGGTGCAACACAGGTCTGCATCCAACCGGTGCACAATGATGGCGACACCGCCGCGCGCGATCGCATCCTGACCGAACTCGCCGACACCTGATGGGTGGGTCGACCCCGTCGATGACCACCGGGACCAGCCCGGTGGCAGGCGTTGAACCCCGGGCTGCTGCCCGGAACTATACCTGACACGAGGTTTGCATGTTGGCCATTCCAAAATCGGGACCGATCTCGCGCACGACAATGGCCTATGTGCTGGCAGGAGGCCGTGGCAGCCGCTTGATGGAGCTGACGGACCGACGCGCCAAGCCAGCCGTGTTCTTCGGCTGCAAATCGCGCATTATCGACTTCGCGCTGTCGAATGCGCTGAACTCCGGCATTCGCCGCATCGGCGTCGCCACGCAATACAAGGCACACAGCCTGATCCGCCACCTGCAGCGCGGCTGGAACTTCTTCCGCGTCGAACGCAACGAGAGCTTCGACATTCTGCCGGCGTCGCAACGCGTGTCCGAAACGGAATGGTACGCCGGCACCGCCGATGCGGTGTATCAGAACATCGACATCATCGAGAGCTACGGGCCGGACCACATCATAGTCCTGGCCGGTGATCATGTCTACAAAATGGACTACGAGCCGATGCTGCAGATGCACCATGAGCGGCAGGCCGACGTGACTGTCGGCTGCATCGAGGTGCCGCGTATGGAGGCGACCGCATTCGGTGTAATGGCGGTGGACACGGAAGACCGTATCGTGTCGTTCCTGGAGAAACCGAAGGACCCGCCTGGCATGCCGGATAGACCCGACATGGCGCTGGCCAGCATGGGCATCTACGTATTCGCCACGAAGTTCCTGTTCGACCAGCTTCGTCGCGATGCCGCCGATCCCAACTCAAGCCGCGACTTCGGCAAGGACCTGATCCCCTATCTGGTGAAGCATGGCAAGGCAATCGCCCATCGCTTCAGCGAGTCCTGTGTGCGCTCGGGCTTTGAAGCCGAATCGTATTGGCGTGATGCCGGCACGCTGGATGCCTATTGGGAGGCGAACATTGATCTGACCAAGGTGGTTCCGCCGCTTGATCTCTACGACCATGAGTGGCCGATCTGGACCTATGCAGAAGTCACCCCGCCCGCCAAGTTCGTGCATGACGGCGACGACCGTCGCGGCCAGGCGATCAGCTCACTCGTATCGGGCGGCTGCATTATTTCCGGCGCGCTGCTGCGGCGCTCCTTGCTGTTTACCGGCGTGCACATGCACTCCTTCGCCCGGGTGGAGAACAGCGTGGTGATGCCGTATGTCGATATCGGCCGGGGCGCTCGGCTGGACAAGGTCATCATCGACCGCGGCGTAAGGATCCCGGATGGACTGATCGTCGGGGAGGATCCGCTGGCCGACTCCGAACGCTTCCGGCGCACGGGCAGCGGCATATGCCTGATCACCCAGCCGATGCTTGACCGTCTGAGGTGATGTCGACGCTCAACGTACTCGCCGTCGTCTCCGAGATCTTTCCACTGATCAAGACAGGTGGCCTCGCCGATGTCGCGGCTGCTCTGCCGGTTGCGCTTGCTGCCGAAGGCGTATCGGTGCGCACATTGGTGCCTGGCTATCCGCCGGTCTTGCGTGCACTGGAGGGCGGCGTGGTTGTCGCCACCGAGCATCTGTTCGGCGGCGAGGCGCGCATCGTGGCAGCGAAAGCAGCAGGGCTGCAGCTGTTCGTCATCGACGCGCCGCATCTCTATGCGCGCGAAGGCAATCCGTATCGGGCACCGGATGGCTCTGACTGGGGTGACAACGCATTCCGCTTTGCCGCATTGTCACGCGTCGCACTGTTGCTGGCACAAGGTCTGGTGGACGGGTACCGGCCTGACGTGGTGCACGCGCACGACTGGCAGGCAGGACTTGCGCCGGCTTATCTTTACTATGCGGGCGTCATGACGCCGAGTGTGATGACGCTGCACAATCTCGCCTTCCAAGGACAGTATCCAGCGTATCTGTTGGGTGCACTTGGGCTGCCGGGTGACTCGTACACCGTCCAGGGAGTCGAGTACTATGGCGCGATTGGCTACCTGAAGGCAGGACTGCGGTTCGCCGACCGAATCACCACAGTGTCGCCAACTTATGCGGCAGAAATCCGCACACTGGCAGGCGGCATGGGTATGGACGGCCTATTGCGCGACCGCGCCGACGTGCTGTCCGGCATTATCAATGGCATCGACACCTCCGTGTGGGATCCTACGAACGACCCGTTCCTTCCTGGTGATCGCGCCGCAAACAAAGCGGCTTTGCAGCAACGTCTTGGCCTGCGCCCCGATCCGGGAAGCCTGTTGTTCGGGGTGGTCAGCCGCTTCTCGGTGCAAAAGGGGATCGATCTGATCCTGGCGGCCCTACCAACCCTGGTGGGTGCCGGCGCGCAGCTGGCGCTGCTTGGTTCTGGCGATGCTGCGCTGGAAGCAGCACTGCGTGCGGCGGCCGGGCCCGATATCGGCGTGCAGATCGGCTACGACGAAAGCCTGGCGCATTTGATCCAAGGTGGCTGCGACGCATTGTTGGTCCCGTCCCGCTTCGAACCGTGCGGACTGACGCAGCTCTGCGCGATGCGCTACGGCGCACTGCCTGTGGTCGCGCATGTGGGGGGCCTGTGCGACACTGTGATCGATGCCAACGAAATGGCGCTGACAGAGGGGATCGGTACCGGGTTCCATTTCTCTCCCGTGACGAGCGAAATGCTGAGCGCCACGATCCTGCGCGTTGACGGGGTGTGGCGGCAGCCGGAGATCTGGCGTCAGCTGCAACGGAACGCTATGCGGACGGATGTAAGCTGGCGCCGGCCGGCCGCACGTTACGCGGCACTTTATCGGGAGGTCGCGAATGGATCTTACGGCAGCAGTAACAGCACAGCGCGACCTGGCGAGCTCATTGTTCGATCAGCTCCGGCGTGATGGGCTCGACGAGCCGGGTGTGTCGCGCGATCCCTATGGCGCCGGCGAACAACGCGCGCATGCGACCGTGACTGCGGCAGCGCGCCAGCTCGGTCTGGAAATTGAAGGCGATGCGGCGGTCAATCTCTACATGACGCAGCGTGGCCGCGACGCATCGGCGAAGCGCGTCATCGTTGGCTCGCATCTCGACTCCGTGCCGCATGGTGGCAATTTCGACGGAGCCGCAGGCGTGGTGGCAGGTCTGGTCGCTGTCGCGGCATTGCAGCGGGCTGGCATCGTCCTCGATCCCGACCTGACGGTGATGGGCATCCGCGCTGAGGAGAGCATCTGGTTTCAGGTCTCGTACATCGGCAGCCGCAGTGCACTCGGCACATTGCCGGATGGCGCTCTGGACGTGCGTCGCATCGACACCGGCCGCACGCTGGCGGAACATATCGCGGGGTGCGGTGGCGACCCCGAGGCGCTTAGCAATCGCGCACGCTACCTCGATCCGGCTCGCATTGGCGCGTACGTCGAACTGCATATCGAACAGGCGCCGAGCCTCGTCGAAGCGAGATGTCCCGTGGCGATCTGCACCGGCATTCCCGGCAACTTCCGCTACCCCGATGTGCGGATCGAGGGCAGTCACGACCATGTCGGTCTGCCGCGCCGCTTCCGCCGCGACGCCGCAATGGCCGGTGCGGAGTTTGCAGTGGCGCTCGATCATCTGTGGGAGGAGTACGATACGAAAGCCGTGCCAATGGCGTGCACGATTGGGCGCTTCCACACGGATGCTGCTTCGCATGGCCTGACAATTGTTCCTGGCGCCTTTCACTTCAGCCTCGACGTTCGTGCCTACGACGAAGCCGTGCTGGAGGAACTAGGCGCCCGGGTCGATGCGATCATCGCTGGCATCGAGCAGCGGCGTGGCGTGTTTTTTCATCGCGGACCGAAGGCACGTGCCGCGGTTGGGCAGGTGGATGCGTCGATCAAAGCTGACCTGGAACGCTGTGCGGACGAACTGCGCATCCCAGTGCTGCAACTCGGCAGCCCTGCATCGCACGACGCGGCCGCGTTCGCCGCCGTCGGCGTGCCGATGGGCATGATCTTTATACGCAACGAAAACGGCAGCCACAATCCACGCGAGGCCATGGCGATGGACGACTTCATGGCCGGCGCCACTCTGCTGGCGCAATATCTGGCGGCCCGCTACGCCTCGCGGTAATCTCTAGTCCCCCAGAACGATTTCATAAATTTGCGTAACCCGACCCTGCGGGGCTGTCACCTTCTTCAGTCGCGCAGTAGCGTTGCATGTCTACCTGGCATTGTCCGGGAAGACCGGCGTGCCCAGCAGGAGAAATCAGGCAAAGCCCTGAAAGAAGTGAGACTGGGCTAAGCCTGGCAACTCGGGAGGTCGGTCATGAAATCAGGATTGTTTGCCAACGAACCTCTGCCGCCAGCGGCGCGGCGTGCCATTTTCGCGGGATTCGTCGGTTTTTCCGTCGATTTTTTCGACATCTATCTCCCCGCGCTGGTACTCGCGCCAGTGATGGGTTATTTCGAGCCGCAGGGACTCAGCCCCACCGCAACCACCACGATCTATTACTTCACCATAGTTGCCACGCTGCTCGGTCGGCCGTGCGGCGCAGTGATCTTCGGCCACTGGGCGGACAAGATTGGCCGCCGGCGTACCACCATGATCAGCATCGCTGGTTTCGGCACGTTCACGTTACTGATCGTGTTCATCCCGAGCAGCTCTGCGATTGGCATCTGGTCGCTGTATCTATTGATATTGATACGATTCCTGGGCGGTATCTTCATGGGCGGCGAATATACCTCCAACAATACGCTCGCTTTGGAGATGGTGCCGAAGGACCGACGCGGCTTTGTCGGTGGATTAATTCAAGGTGCGTTCCCCGTCGGCTTTGCCATGACCTCGGTGATCACGACGATCATGCTGACCATAACCACCAAGGAGCAATACTTTGCGTGGGGATGGCGGATCCCCTTCGTCATCGGGTTTGTCATCGCCATGGCATTCTTGTTGTACTATCGCAGGGTGCCTGAATCGACATTGTGGGAGGCCACCGAGAAGAGCGAGGCGCCGCTGAAGGCCGTGACATCCGGTCGGCATCTCCGCACGCTCGCCCAGGTCTTTGTCATGATGAGCGGGTTTTGGCTGCTCGGCCAGCCGTCCACCTTGCTGCCGAGTATCATGATCCAGCAGTTGCATGTGCCGAGCAGAATGACCTCGAACGGGTTCCTCTTCGCGAGCATCGCGCTGTTCTTCGCGTTCATGGCATATGGTCTGCTGAGCCAGATGATTGGCCGGCGCCGCAGCATCGTGATCTCGGCCGTGGTAGTGCTGATTTGCTGCCCGGCGCTGTATTATGCAGCTATCACGAATTCGCTGACTGGCGGTTCGCCGCTGGTCACCACCGCTTTGATAGGGCTATTCCACGTCCTGGCCATCGGTCCGTGGGGCGCGGCGACAGTCTACATCTGCGAACGCTTCCCCACTCATGTGCGTGCCAGTGGCTATGGCATCGGTTACAGCCTGGCTGTGGTCATTCCATCGTTCTCCGGCATCTACGTGCTGTGGCTGTCGCACCTTGTGCCTTATCTCTTTGCTCCCACGCTGCTTCTCGGGCTTGGAGGCGTCCTGATGATTGCGGGCGCCCTGCTGGGACCGGAAACTCGCGATGTGGAACTGCATCTGCCTGACCTGGGGGCGGTCAGCATGCCACGTTCGGCCTGAAGCTGTTCACGAGGCGCGTCTGCGACTGCCGCCCACGCTAAGAGTAGGCGACAGAAGTGGCTGCTGTCCGCGCGCGCCTCTATCGGCTATCAGTCATCGAACTCAATCTCGACGAGCCTGCTGCATGAGTCGCCACCCACCCGGCCGACGCGCCGATTATCGTTGGTTCCACGCCATCACGACGCGTTGGATGGACAATGACGTGTTTCAGCACGTGAACAACGTCAACTACTTCTCGTTCTTCGACACCGCAGTGACGTATTACGAGATGACGAATCGCGTAGTGGACTTGCTGGAAGGTCCGGTCCACTGCGTCGTAGCCGAGGTCATGTGCCGCTATCACAGCTCGGTGGCATTTCCCGATCGCATTTCGGTCGGCATCCGGGTGGCGCGCATCGGCAGCAGTTCGGTGCGCTACGAAATCGGCGTGTTTCGCAACGACGACGATGTGGCGGCGGCGGAGGGCTACTTTGTCCACGTCTTCGTCGATCGCGCGACGCAGCGGCCGGTGCCGGTGCCGGAGGCGTCCCGGACGGTGCTGCAAGGCATCGCTGCCTGACCATACTTGCGAGCGCAGCTACTCGGCGCCGCCAGGGATTGCTTCGCTGCGCTCGCAATGACAGCGTGGTCATATCGAGCAGGAGGAAACCATGGATCTGGGATTAAAGGGCAGGAAAGCCATAGTGTGTGCGGCGAGCAAGGGGCTTGGCCGCGCCTGCGCCATGTCGCTCGCACGCGAGGGCGTTGACGTGGTGATCACCGCCCGTACCGCGGCCGATCTGGAAAGGACCGCCGATGAGATCCGCAAGGAGACCGGTGCGAAGGTGACGCCGGTCGCCGGCGACATCACCACGGATGCCGGCCGCGCCGCGGCGCTCGCCGCCTGCCCCGCACCAGACATTCTGATCAACAACGCCGGCGGCCCCCCGCGGGGCGATTTTCGCGATTGGGGACGCGACGACTGGATCAAGGCAGTCGATGCAAACATGCTGACGCCGATCTTGCTCATCAAAGCTGTGGTCGATGGCATGATCGAGCGCAAATTCGGTCGCATCGTCAACATCACGTCCGCGTCGGTGAAGTCGCCGATCCCCGAACTCGGCATGAGCAACGGCGCGCGCGCCGGTCTTACCGGCTTCGTCGCGGGAACCGCGCGGCAGATCGCCAAGCACAACGTGATCATCAACAACATCCTGCCGGGCCCGTTCCTCACGGACCGACTGCGCAGCGGCTTTGCCGAAGCGGCCCGCGCGTCCAACCGGCCAGTCGACGAGCTCGTGCAGGAGCGGATGAAGAGCAATCCAGCCGGCCGTGCCGGTGATCCGGCCGAGTTCGGTGATGCCTGTGCCTTCCTGTGTTCGGCCAAAATCAGCTTCATCGTCGGGCAGAACCTGCTGCTTGATGGTGGCGCGTTCAATTCATCGAGCACATGACCGACCCAACCTTCCTGCCGGCATGGCGCCTCGCAGAACTGATCCGCGGCGGCGCCTTCTCCTGCCTGGAACTTCTCGACCACTGCATCGCTCGGATCGAGCGGCTCGACAGCAAGACCAACGCCGTGGTGGTGCGCGATTTCGACCGCGCCCGCGAGCGCGCACGCCTGCTCGAACGGCAACGCAAGGAAGGCCGCGTGACGCCGTTGTTCGGCGTGCCGATGACGGTGAAGGAGAGCTTTAACCTGAAAGGTCACCCGACCACGTGGGGCTACGAGCAGCAGCGCAACAGCATCGCGCACGAGGATGCGCTGGCGGTGCAACGCCTGACAGCAGCGGGCGCCGTGGTGTTCGGCAAGACCAATGTGCCGGTCAGCCTCGCTGACTGGCAGAGCTTCAATCCGGTGTACGGCACGACGTCCAATCCCTGGAATCTGGCGCATACGCCGGGCGGCTCGTCCGGTGGCAGCGCCGCGGCGGTCGCGGCCGGGTTTTCGGCACTCGAAATCGGCAGCGACATCGGCGGGTCAATCCGGGTGCCGGCGCACTATTGCGGTGTGTTTGGCCACAAGCCGAGTTGGGGACTGTGCTCGGGTCGCGGCCAGTCGTTGATACCGATCGCCGGCATGACCGACATTGCGGTGATCGGACCGCTGGCGCGTTCGGCGCGAGATCTGTCGCTGGCGCTCGACACCATCGCCGGAGCCGACCCGGTTCAGGACGTCGGCTATGTCACGCTGCCGGCGCCGCGCGCGCTGCGTCTTTCCGACCTGCGCATCGCGGTATGGTCGAGCGAGCCAGGCCAGGAGACGGACACGGAAACGACGGCGCTGATCGACGCGCTGGCCGAGTTCCTGGAACGGCAAGGTGCAACGGTCAGCCGCACCGCGAGGCCTGAGTTCCACGTTACAGAGGCGTTCCATCTTTACGTGCGCCTTCTGGCGGCCGCGCTCAGCGCTCGCTTCACCGACGAGTTCCTGGCGAAAATGCGCGAGGCCAAGTCCAGGCGGGCTGCAGACGACATGAGTGCCGATGCGATCTTCGAGCGCACCGTGGACATGACCCATCGCGAGTGGCTGCATCTGAATGAGCACCGCTTCAAGATCCGCCGTATTTGGGGTCAGTTCTTCCGCGATTGGGACGTGCTGCTGTGCCCGGTGATCAGCTCCCCTGCCCTGCCGCATATGCAGCAGGGCGAGACGTGGGAACGACAGGTCACGGTCAACGGCCGCACCATACCCTATAACGAGATGCTGTTCTGGCCCGGCATCACTTGTGGATTCCATCTACCGGCGAGCGTCGCACCGATCGGCATGAGCAAGTCCGACCTGCCGATCGGCGTGCAAATCGTCGGCCCATTCCATGGCGATCGCACTACCCTCCACGTCGCCAAATTGCTGGAGCAGCACTGGCGCAGCTTCGTGCCGCCTTCAGGTTGGCAATGAGGCCGGCCGTTTCAAAGGACAACGAACGGCTCTAGGGTTGCGCAAGCGCGACGGAGACCGACATGCGCAACGTCTTGGCCGGTGCCGTTCTGGCAGGAGCTCTTGCGGCAGTCAGTGTTCCTGCACTGGCGCAGAAATCAGTCGACACGCTGCGCATCACCTGGCGCGATGCCGTTCCCGACATCACGCCATACTACAACCAGCTGCGCGCCGGTGTCGTCATTGGACATCAGATATGGGATTCACTGGTCTACCGTGATCCGGAGACATTCCAGATCAAGCCGCTGCTGGCGGAATCCTACAAGTGGGTTGACGAGACAACGCTGGAATTCACCCTGCGCAACAATGGCACGTTTCATAATGGCGACAAGCTCACGGCAGACGATGTCGCATACACGATCAATACCATCGTTGCCGACAAGCAGGTCTCGATCCCCAGCAACTATGCCTACCTCGACCACGCGACCAAAGTGGACGACACGCACGTGCGCATCGAGCTGAAGCGCGTGTTTCCTGCTGCGCTCGACTACATGGCGCTGACGCTGTACATCATGCCGAAGACGTATCGTGAAAAGGTCGGACCGCAGGAATACTCGCAGCACCCAGTTGCGGCAGGCCCCTATAAGGTTGCGAAGATAAACGGCGTCACCGAAGTCGATCTGGAACGCTACGACGGCTATTTTCCTGACAGTCCAAAAGGCAAGCCGGCGATCGGTAAGATCGTTATTCGCGCAGTGCCGGATGCAGCGACCGAGATGGCCGAACTGCTCGGCGGCCGCGCCGACTGGATCTGGAAATTCAGCCCCGACCAATTCGACGACGTTGCCCGCATGCCCAACTTGCAGGCGACTCGCGCTGAATCGATGCGCGTCGAGTATCTGAGCATGGATGCGGCCGGACGCGCTGGCGCTGACAGTCCGCTGACCAAAGAGAAGGTGCGGCAGGCGATCGCCATCGCCATCGATCGGCCGACCATGGCGAAGCAGCTTATGCGGGGCGGCTCACGCGCGATCGACACACCCTGCTATCCAACACAATTCGGCTGCGACACCGGTGCCGCAGTGCACTACCCGTACGATCCGGGGAAGGCAAAGCAGTTGCTCTCCGACGCCGGTTATCCCAACGGCTTCGACACCGAACTCGTGACCTACGACTTGCCCCAATGGGCAGGCGCCGTGCAAGGCTACCTGAGGGCCATCGGGATCAACGCGAAGATCACCGAACTGCAGGTTGCCTCAGTCGTGCAGCGTTCGCTTGCCGGGCAGAACCCGCTGGAGCTGGGCTCATGGGGCAGCTACTCGGTGAATGATGTGTCCGCCATTCTGCCGAACTTCTTCACCTTCACGGGCAACGACTACACGCGCGATCCGGAGATCAGAAAGCTGGTGGATCAGGGCAGTGCGACAGTGGATGCGGACCAACGGCGCAAGGCGTATAGCGCAGCGATCAAGCTGATCACGACGAAGGCCTCATGGCTGCCGATCTTCACCCACGCGGTGACCTATGGCTATTCGAAGCAGCTGAATTTCAAGCCTTACCCGGACGAGCTGCCACGCTTCTTTCTCAGCAGCTGGAAATAGCGGCATTGTGTCTGGCGGAAACGTGACCGCGCCATAGGATGCGACCTCGCGCAATCGGGAGGAAAGCATGGACAACAAGATCGGCGCGACCAGGCGCGCGTTCGTCGGTGGAATCGCGGCCACTGCGCTGGCGCCAGCTGCTGCGCTTGCGCAACAGCCGAGCGCCGCAACCGGAACGCCCCCATCGGTAATCACCAATCCGCCACGTCAATGGGGATGGCACGCGCCACCGGACATCTACCCTGATCCCGATGTTATCGTGATCGATCCCTCGTTCGCCGCACTGCGCGTCGGCAACGTTCCGATCCGTCGCATTGCCACGGGCTTCACCTGGGCGGAGGGCCCCGCCTGGTCGTCTGAAGGCCAATACTTCGTGTTCAGCGATGTGGTGGGCAATACGCAATACCGCGTGCTCTGGGATAACCTGCGGGTCACGCCATTCCGCAAGCCATCGAACAACAGCAACGGCAACTCGTTCGACTTCCAGGGGCGGCAACTTTCAACGGAGGACTTTTTCCGCCGCGTGGTCCGCTGGGAGCACGATGGCACAATGACGGTGATCGCCGATCAGTTCGACGGCAAGCCGCTGAACTCACCCAACGACCTGGTGCCACACCCCGACGGCAGCATCTGGTTCACCGACCCGCCATACGGCGATCAGCTGGCTGAGGGCCATCCGGACGAGTCTGGCGGTTCCGCCAATCCGCAAGGCAAGCTCAATCCGCGGATCGGCGCGCCGAATGCCGGCGCGATAGGCGGAGCCAAGCGGGAATTGCCGAACGCGGTGTATCGCTGGGACGCGAATGGACGGCTCGATCAGGTGATAACCGAGGAACAACTCAAAAATCCCAACGGCATCTGCTTCGCGCCGGACTACAAGACTCTGTACGTGATCAGCACCAGCAGGGGACCAGGGGATACCCACTCGGGCGGAACGCGTACAATCCACGCATTTGATGTGCAGGGAACCAAGGTCGCAAATGGCCACGAGTTCCTCGACATGGCGGTGGATGGCGTGCATTGCGGACCCGACGGCATGCGCGCCGATGTGTTCGGCAATCTTTGGTGCAGCTCCAATGGGCCCCTCGGCTATGCGGGCGTGCTGGTCTATAACCCGCAAGGCAAGCTGATTGGTCGTATCCGACTGCCGGAGGTGTGCGCCAATCTGAGTTTCGGCGGCCCGAAGCGGAATCAACTGCTGGTGACGGCTTCCCAGTCGATCTATCTGCTACAGGTAAACACGTAGGGGGCTGCGCCGGGGTAGCAACTTACGGCAGGCGCAGTGCCATCTCGCCCCTGAACGCGTGGATCAGCTGCCGGCGCTGGAAGCGCCAGCCGTCGTCGCACTTCACCAGAATGTCGTCATATACGCCGCACACCGATGGGAATGGTCCGTTCGCGCCTTCCACCATCACCAGGTAATTTGACCGCGCACTCGCCCGTATTCCAGCACAGTCGATAATGCTGTTCATAACGTAGTGGACGCGGCGCGGTGACGGTGGAACGGATTGCTGCAGCCAGGTGCTAATTTCCCTGGGTCCTTTGGCGGTGCGATACGGTGCGATCCACTCGCCATCGTCGCTGAACAATGCGCCCAGTTCGGCAAAGCGCCCTTCATCCATGTAAAAGCAGTAGCGATGCAGCAGCTCGCGGATGGCGTCCTTGTCCTCAAGCATTGACGCGGCGCTTTCCCAGTTCGGCGGCAAGTTGGAGGGCGGCAATCAGACTCGCAGGATCGGCAATGCCTTTGCCCGCGATGTCATACGCCGTGCCATGGTCGGGCGACGTACGCACGATCGGCAGCCCAAGCGTGACGTTGACCCCGCGATCCATGTCGAGCGTCTTCAGCGGGATCAGCGCCTGGTCATGGTACATGCAGATCGCCGCATCATAGCGGCTGCGCGCCCTCGCGGTGAACATCGTATCCGGTGGCCAGGGCCCCGATACATCGATGCCTCCCGCGCGCAGTGTGTCAATCGCGGGTCCGATGATCGTACTCTCCTCGTCGCCGAGTGCGCCCTGCTCTCCCGCATGCGGATTCAGTCCGGCGATGGCAAGGCGCGGCCGCGCAATACCGAACTCGCGCTGCAATGCCTGCTCGGTGGTCTGCGTCGCAGCGACAATCGCCTCGGTGGTCAGCATGGCGATCGAGTTTCGCAGGGAAGCGTGTACCGTCACCGGGACGACGCGCAGTTCCGGGCTGGCCAGCATCATGATCTGCCGCCCGGTCGCGCCGGTCAGCGCAGCTAGGAATTCGGTATGGCCGGGATAGGCAAATCCCGCGCCGTACAGTGCGGCCTTGTTGATTGGGTTGGTGACCATGCCGCTCGCCTCGCCTTTCAGGCACAGCGCCGCAGCGCGCTCGATCGAATGAACCACGGCCTTCGCATTCGCTGCATCGGGATGGCCCGGCTTCGGCGCGGCAGGAAGGCTGATCGGCAGCACCGGCAATGCTTCGGCGAAAGCGGTGCGGGCGGCTTCGGCTGATGCAACCTGCTGGATCGGCACATCGCCGCCGAGAGCGGCAAGCCTGCGCGGATCATCCAACGCAACAAAGCAAGGTCCATTGCGGCGCAACGCCTGCCATGCGCGCAAGGTCAGTTCGCCACCAATACCGGCGGGGTCACCCATCGTAAGGGCGAGCGGTTTCATACCTCAGATATGCAGCGCGTGCCCACCCACCGCCAGAGCCGCTTCCTTCACAGCCTCTTCCAGCGTCGGGTGCGCATGACACGTCCGCGCCACGTCCTCGGCCGATGCACCAAACTCGATGGCGGTCGTCAATTCGGCGATCAGTGTGCCCGCATCCGGTCCGATGATATGCGCCCCAAGCAGGCGATCGGTCGCTTTGTCGGCCAGCAGCTTCACGAATCCATCGCTGTCACCCATCGCACGGGCACGGCCGTTGGCGGTGAACGGAAACTTGCCGACATTGTAGGGGATGCCAGCTGCCTTCAGTTCCTCCTCGGTCTGACCGACCGCCGCCACCTCGGGCCATGTATAAACGACGCCCGGTATCGCTCCATAGTTCACGTGGCCTGCCTGGCCAGCAAGGATCTCGGCAACTGCCACGCCTTCGTCTTCCGCCTTATGCGCCAGCATAGGCCCGGCGATCGCATCACCGATCGCGTAAATGCCGGGGACGTTGGTGGCATAATGCCCATCCGTCTTGATCCGTCCGCGCTCGTCCAGCTCGACGCCAGCGCCCGTGCCGTTGGTATATGGCCTGCGCCCGATCGACAGCAGCACGACGTCTGCCTTCAACTCTTCCGCCGCACCACCCGCCGCCGGTTCGATGGTCAACGTGACCCCATCATTGCCCTTGCGCGCGCCTGTCACTTTCATGCCGAGGCGGAACTTCATGCCCTGACGTGCCAGTATGCGCTCGAACGACTTGGAGATTTCCGCGTCCATTGTCGGGACGATGCGATCGAGAAACTCCACCACCGTTACGTCCGCGCCCAGCCGACGCCACACGCTGCCAAGTTCAAGCCCGATATAGCCGCCACCAATCACTACGAGATGGCCTGGTACCTGGTCGAGCTCTAGCCCGCCGGTCGAGGTAACGATCTGCTTTTCGTCCACGTCGATCCCCGGCAGCGGCACGCTTTCGGACCCCGTGGCGAGAACGATGTACTTCGCCTCGTAGGATGTGCCGTCAACATCCACTTTGCCGGGCGCCGTGATGCGCCCTGTACCCTTGAGCCAGATCACCTTGTTCTTGCGAAACAGGAACTCCACGCCCTTGACGTTGGCGCTGACAACTTCGGCCTTGCGTGCCTGCATACGCGCGAGGTCAAATTTCACGCCATCGACCAATACACCGTGCTGCTTCAGTGCATGAGTCGCGTGGTGGAACTCCTCGGACGACTGCAGCAGCGCCTTCGATGGAATGCAGCCGATGTTGAGGCACGTCCCACCCAACGTGGCACGCTTTTCCACGCAGGCGACCTTCATGCCAAGTTGTGCCGCGCGAATGGCGCAGACATAGCCGCCTGGTCCAGAGCCGATGATGATAACGTCAAACGAGTCGGGCATGATGTCAGAGATCCAATAACAGCCGGCGCGGATCTTCCACGCCTTCCTTCACCCGCACGAGGAAGCTGACAGCCTCTCGCCCATCGACGATGCGATGATCATAGCTCAGTGCCAGGTACATCATCGGCCGTGCCTCGATCTTGCCGGACACCACCATTGGCCGCTCCTGGATCTTGTGCATGCCCAGGATGCCCGACTGTGGCGGATTCAAAATCGGCGTCGACATCAGCGAGCCGTACACACCACCGTTGGTGATGCTGAATGTGCCCCCGGTCAGTTCCTCCAGCTTCAGCGCACCATCCCTTGCGCGGCGGCCGAAATCGGCAATCGCGCGCTCGATCTGGGCAAAACTCATTGCATCGATATCGCGGATCACCGGCACCACGAGACCCGCCGGTCCGCCCACTGCTATGCCCATATGGACGAAGTTCTTGTAGACGATATCGTCGCCATCGATCTCGGCGTTGACTGCGGGATATTCTTTCAGTGCGACCACGCACGCCTTGACGAAGAACGACATGAACCCCAGGCGTACGCCGTCATGCTTCTTCTCGAACGCGGCGCGGTACTCATTGCGCAACGCCATTACCGCGGACATGTCCACCTCGTTGAAGGTGGTCAGCATGGCGGCAGTGTTCTGCGCCTCCTTCAGCCGCGCGGCGATGGTACGGCGCAGGCGGGTCATGCGCACACGCTCTTCGCGCGGCTCCGCCTCGCGCGGCGGTCTGGCAGCGGGTGGTGGTGCGGCCGGCGCGGGCCGGTTCAGGAATGCCAGCACATCACCTTTGGTGATCCGCCCATCCTTACCAGTGCCGTCGCCGATATCTGCGGGTGCAAGCCGATGTTCCTCGATCAGCTTGGCGGCCGCCGGCAATGGCTGCGGCGGTGCGCTCGCGGGGCGGGCCACCGGGCCAAGCGGACGCGGCGGCGGATGCACCCCCGCCGGAGGATTGGCTGCGGCGCGCTGCCGCGGGGTCTCGGCTTCCGCGCCCGGCACAGCCTGCGCTGCTGTCGGAGCCGGTTCAGTCTTCGCAGCAGGCGAAGCAGGAACAGCACCCGCGCCAGGCTCCAGCATGGCGAGCAGCGCGCCAACCGGAACCTCGCTGCCTTCCTGTGCAGCAATCGACGTCAACACACCTGCTGTCGGCGCGCTGACCTCCACCGTGACCTTGTCGGTCTCCAGTTCAACCAGCGGCTCATCCGCGGCAACAGCTTCGCCTTCATGCTTGATCCAGCGAGCGACCGTGGCCGAAGTGACGCTTTCGCCCAGCGTGGGCACCTTGATCTCAGTCGCCATCAGCCGATCCCGAGTGCCGCGGCGACCAGTGTCGCCTGCTCGCGCGCATGCACCCGTGCCTGGCCAGTCGCTGGGCTCGCTGCGGCATCGCGCCCTGCGTATTGCGGCCGTCGTACGCGACCTTCCAGCCGGCCCAACACTCTCTCGATGCGCCGATCGACGAAGAACCAGGCACCCATATTTTCCGGCTCCTCCTGGCACCACACCACATCAGCGTTTTCATACGGCAGCAGAACGCGCCCCAGCGTATTCTCCGGGAATGGGTAGAGCTGCTCCAGGCGGATGATCGCCACGTCATTCTCTTCGTGCGCGCGGCGTTCGGTCAGCAGATCGTAGTAGACCTTGCCGCTGCAGATCACGACGCGACGAACCTTCTCCGCCGGCTCGATCGCGTCGACTTCGGGAATCACGAAGCGGTAGCGGCCTTCACTCATCTCCGCGTATGAAGATACCGCCATCTTGTGGCGCAGCAGCGACTTCGGCGTGAAGATGATCGCCGGCTTGCGGAAATTGCGATGCATCTGCCGGCGAAGCGCGTGGAAGTAGTTGCCCGGCGTGGTCGGCACGCACACCCACATGTTGCGCTCGGCGCAGAGCTGCAGATATCGCTCGATGCGCGCCGACGAATGTTCCGGCCCCTGCCCCTCGTACCCATGTGGCAGCAGCAGTGTCACGCCCGACATGCGCAGCCACTTGGTCTCGCCGGAGGCAATGAACTGATCGATGATCACCTGCGCGCCATTCGCGAAGTCGCCGAACTGCCCCTCCCACAGCACCAGCGTGCGCGGATCGGCGAGCGAGTAGCCGTACTCGAAGCCCAGCACGCCCGCCTCCGATAGCAATGAATTGTAGATCTCGATCTTCGCCTGCTCAGGGGCGATGTTGTTGAGCGGAATGTATTCATGCTGATTGCTCTGGTCGATCAGCACGGCATGGCGCTGACTGAACGTCCCGCGCTGGCAGTCTTCGCCCGACAGGCGAACACGGTTTCCTTCCACCAGCAAAGAGCCAAAGGCGAGCGCTTCGCCAGTGGCCCAGTCAATGCCTTCGCCTGCTTCCAGCACCGCCTCTTTGGCTTCGAGCTGGCGGGCAATGCGCGGATGCACGTCGAACCCGGCTGGCACGCGCGACAAAGCCATGCCGATCTGACGCAGCGTCGGCTCTGCGACCGCGGTCGTCGCTTCGTGCAGTTCGAAATCCGGCTCGGGCGGATGGAATCCCGCCCAGTGGCCTTCCAGCCAGTCTGCCTTGTTCGGCTTGTAACCTTGCGCGGCTTGGTTGGCGGCATCCATCGCCGTCTGAAATTCGCTCCACATCTTCTGTGCGTCGCCCGCCGACAACACGCCTTCCGTCGCCAATCTCTCGGCGTACAAGGTTCGGGTCGTCTTCCGGCTGTCGATGGCGCGATACATGATCGGCTGGGTGAAGGCCGGCTCATCGGTTTCGTTGTGCCCATGCCGGCGGTAGCAGACGACATCCAGCACGATATCGGCGGCAAAGCGCATCCGGAATTCTGCCGCCATGCGCGCGCAGAAAATCACCGCCTCCGGATCGTCGCCGTTGACATGCAGGATGGGCGCCTGGATCGATTTCGCGACGTCGGTGCAGTAAAGGCCCGAGTAAGCGTGCGCCGGCACCGTGGTGAAGCCGATCTGGTTGTTCACCACCAGGTGGATCGTGCCGCCGGTGCGGTAGCCGATGAGCTGGCTCATCGCCAGCGTCTCGTACACCAGACCCTGGCCGGCAAACGCCGCGTCGCCGTGCATCAGGATCGCCATCACCGAACTGCGCCGCTGCGTGTCGCCGGCGCTGTCCTGCCGCGCGCGCACTTTGCCCACTACCACCGGGTCCACCGCCTCCAGATGCGAAGGATTTGGCTGCAAGGAGAGATGCACCTTGTGGCCGCCCACCTCTATATCGGTCGACGTGCCCAGGTGGTACTTCACGTCGCCGGAGCCCTGCACGCTATCCGGCTTGAAGCTCTCGCCGCCGAACTCCGAGAATACCGCGGTGAACGGCTTCTTCACAATGTTCACCAGGGTATTCAGCCGGCCACGATGCGGCATGCCGATGGCGACCTCCACCACGCCCTGCGCCGCGACGGTCTCGATCATCGTGTGCAGTGCGGGGATGGTGATCTCGCCACCCTCCAGGCCGAAGCGCTTGGTGGTGACATAGCGCTTTTGGCAGAACGCCTCGAAGCCTTCCGCCTCGGTGAGCTGAGTCAAAATCTTGCGCTTGGCCGCAGCGTCGAACGCGGTGCGCCAGGGCGCGCCTTCCACCTTACGCTGAATCCACGACTTCTGGTCGGGATCCTGAATGTGCATGAATTCGACGCCGATCGGGCCGCAATAGGTATCGCGCAGGATGGCGACGATCTCGCGCAGCGTCGCGGTTTCACGGCCGAGCACGTTGTCGATGAAGATCTGCCGGTCAAGGTCGTTGTCGGTAAAACCATAGGATTGCGGATCAAGCTCGGAGTGCGACGGCGGGATCTGCAGCCCTAGCGGGTCCAGCCGCGCCTCGAGGTGGCCGCGCACGCGATATGACCGGATAAGCATGAGCGCGCGCAGCGACGCGATGGTTGCGGCACGGATCTGCTCGGTGGACAGTGCGGTTGGCGCCTGCCCGACAGTACCCGCTTCGCCGTTGCTTGCGAGCTGGCGCGGGGCCCACGAAGCGCCGGTCGCCTCTTCCAGTACCGACCGCGCGTCTTCGTTCAACTCGCCGAACAACTCGGCGAAGGTCGGATCGACCGAGAGCGGGTTGGCCGCCCAACGGGCATATTGCTCCGCGAGAAACGCCGCATTCGCGCCGCTGAAGGCCGAAGCGAGGATATCTACGCCTGCCATCCGACTAGATCCTTTGCATCGCCGCAAGAACGCCGTCTACATGGACGCGCGCGGCACGGCGCGAAGCATCGTCCCAATGCGCGCAGGGTTGCTTCTAGCGCATGCCCAGGGCAGGGCAAATGCTCACGTCGCGCCATTTCGTCAGTGTTCCCGCGATACCTCGAGCTTAGCAGGGCATCGCAACCCGGATGGTGAGCTCTCGGCCCGGTCGGCAGCCCGTTAATTGCAATAGCGCCGTGCTGTGCGCGGTGTATATACCCACCACCTTCATCAGCGGACTGCAGGGATCGTTCTACCAGCAGTTCTCCATCACCATTGCCGCCGCCAATGTGATCTCGGTGTTTGTCTCATTGACGCTGTCACCAGCTCTCGCGGCACTGCTGCTGAAGCCGCGTTCGCATGAGCCGCAGCCAACGCTTGCGGATCGGCTGGCTGTCATCCTGCCATGGCTGGCTGGTGACCCAATCGGTGTGCATCGAGTGGACCAAAGTCGCCTGCAGGAGAAGCTGACGGCAACACGGCGAGATTTCGGCCTCGCCGTGGCCTTTGGTGCGCTGTCGATCGCAGAGGCAGCTCGGCCGCGCAGCGGAGCGCGGCGGAGCCAGTATCGCGTCAGCTCTGAGGCTGACCAGACGGCGGCTCGGTTGGTGCCGGCGGCCGGTTGCGTCTCTCGTCCATGAACTGGTCGAACTCCGCCTTGTCCTTGGCAAAGCGCAGCCGCTCGAGGAACGAGGAGAACTCCTTCTGCTCCTCCTCCAGCCGGCGAAGCGTCTCGGCACGATATTCATCGAATGCCCGGTTGCCGCTGGAGGGCGAGGTGGCCTGCCGCTGCGGGCCGCCACACCAGAAGCTTTTCAATCCGGCCCACGGCGGCGGGCCACTCTGCTGGTTCCAACCGCTTTGCGGAGTCCAACTGTTCTGCTGTTGCCAGCCGCCCCAGCGGCCGGCGCATCCCCAGTAGCCCATGCGCTTGCTCCATATGCCGAAGAACAGAAGGGCGAGCCCTACCGGCCACC
>JBKPOG010000269.1:0-7421 GCA_046732975.1 Pseudomonadota bacterium | reverse complement strand
AGGTGGCTGGCGGCCCCTTCCTGCGACCGGCAAAGGACCAGGCGAGCCTGCGACTGGCGGAAGACGGTTCGCTGGTGTTGCGCTCGGGCTCGATGTCAGTCGGGCAGGGGCTGGAGACGGCGTTCTGCCAACTGGTTGCGGACCGCTTTGGCGTGCCGCTGGACAATGTGCGCTACGAGGCGGGCGACACCGATCTGTTGTCCGGTGGCAAGGGCAACGGCGGGTCTGGCGCGTTGTGCATCGGTGGTGCCGCGGTGAGCCTTGTAGTGGACAAGGTGATCGAGAAAGCGAAGCAAGCTGCCGCTGAACTGCTCGAGGCCGCCGAGGTGGATGTCACCTTCGACGCCGGACGATTCACTATAGCGGGGACGGATCGCTCGGTGAGCCTTGCGGAGGTGGCGCACGCCACAACGGTTGACGGCAATGAACTGGTAGAGAGTGGAGAATTCACCCCGACTGCCGTCACCTTCCCGAACGGGACGCATATCTGCGAGGTGGAAATCGATCCCGACACCGGTGTCGCCGATGTTGTCCGCTACAGCGCGGTGGAAGAGCTGGGTTACGTGCTGAATCCGATGCTGGTGGCGGGACAGACGCATGGCGGTGTCGCGCAGGGTGTCGGCCAGGCGATGGCCGAGCAGATTGTGCATGATCCGCACTCAGGACAGATGCTGACGGCGTCGTTCATGGACTACCAGATGCCGCGTGCGGCGGACCTGCCGGATATCCTGATGGCGACCCGCGAGGTGCCGACCAAGGTCAATCCGCTGGGTGCGAAGGGCGTGGGTGAAGCGGGCACCGTCGGCGCGATGGCGGCAGCGATGAACGCGGTGAACGATGCGCTGGCACCACTCGGCATCCGCCACTTCGATATGCCGGCGAGCCCGTATCGTCTGTGGTCGGCGATCGCCGCGGCGCGTGCATGAGTGAACTGCTGTTCCATATGGTCACCGGCGCGCCGACGCCGGTGGCGCCGTTCTCGCATGCAGTCGAGGCGGACGGTTGGGTGTTCCTGACGGGTCAGATGCCGACGCTGCCGGACGACGATGCCGCGCCGCTGCCCGAAGGTATCGAGGCGCAGACACGGCGCGTGATGGACAATCTGATCATCGTACTGCGTGGCCTCGGGCTCAGCTTGCAGCACGTGGTCAGCGTTCGCGCATATCTTACGCAATTCGAGCGGGACTATGCGCCGATGAATGATGTGTATCGCAGTTACTTTCCGCCGGACCGCTTGCCGGCGCGGACCTGCGTGGGTGTGACCGGCCTGGCGCGTGGGGTATCGGTGGAGATCGACTGCGTGGCGCGGCGCTAAGCGTGATGATCGCTGGCGGAACGTCGGAGATCTGAATCGCGCGATGCGATAATCTAGCTACGGCCACCGCTGAAGGCGTTGAAGGTGATCAGTGTGTAGGTGTCCTTCACGCCTTTAAGTGTCTGGATCCTCTCGGTGACAAACAGGCCAATGTCCTGCTCAGGTTCGAGGTAGAACTTGCCCAGCAGATCGTATTGCCCGGATGTAGAGTAAAGCTCAGACATTTGCTCGATGGTATCGGCGGCCTCCCGTGCAACCCGGTAGGCCTGCCCCATCTCACATTTGATCTGCACGAATATCGCTCGCATAGCGACATCCTAGCAGTGAAAGTCTCGTAGAACTATGCCCGCCCAACAGCTCGATCGGCCAGCGTCGCGAGGCGATGGCTGGCATTGCCGAGGCGACGGAGCATGACCGGAAGCTGCGGCTGGGCAGGCAGCGGACCGTCCTGGCAGAACTCGGACCACTGCGTCCATTCGTGCTCGGACAGCAGCAGCACCCGGCGCCGATCGTCGTCGCTGAGCTGCATCTGCTCGCCAATCTCGCTGAACAGCTGGAACTGGCTGCGCGCCAGACTGTCAGTGGCGAACCAGGTCATGCTCTGAAGCATCTCGGCACCTCTTTTCTGTAGTCTCAGCAGATACGCAGACGGTGGTTAGTGGCAAGGGCGGAAATTGGCAGACGTTTTGTCGGATTTGTGGCGAGCAAACACTCTCGAGTGACCGCTGGAAAGTTCGGAATTGTGCGGACAGGGATTCTACGTACGGGTCGTTGGCGGGATCGACGCGACCTGACTATTCTGCGAGCAAGCGCCCCAAGGCGCCCAGCGGGAGGCTTGCATGGAACTGGCTCAGGCGCGCAAGGCGCGCATCGTACGACGAACCGGTGGGCGCGCGGTGGCCGATGCGTTGGTCGCGCAAGGCATCGACCATGTTTTTGCCGTGCCGGGCGAGAGCTATCTCGATGTGCTCGATGGCCTGTACGAGGTGCGTCAGAAGCTGCACCTGGTGACCTGTCGGTTCGAAGCCGGCGCCGTCAACATGGCCGAGGCGTTTGGCAAACTGAAAGGCCGACCCGCAGCAGCGATGGTGACGCGTGGACCAGGTGCGTGCCATGGCGCGATCGGCGTGCATATCGCCATGCAGGACAGCACGCCTCTGCTGCTGTTCGTCGGCCAGATTCCACACGAAGATGCAGGGCGGGACGCGTTCCAGGAAGTTGACTACCGACGCATGTTCAGCCCGCTCGCAAAGTGGGTGACGCAGATCGATCAGGCGAAGCGCATTCCGGAGATCATCGCGCATGCCTACGACGTGGCTGTGTCCGGGCGACCGGGTCCGGTGGTGATCGCGCTCTCGGAAGAGATGCAGAAGGATCTCATCGAGGTGCCGGACCTGCCGCATGCGAAGGTCACACCGCCACATCCCGACCCGGCGGCCTTGCTTCAGTTGCGTTCCATGCTCAGCCGCGCGCGCAAGCCGCTTGCTGTCCTTGGTGGGTCGTGCTGGACCGAGGAAGGCCGCGCGGCGATCCGCGATTTCCTATTGGGCAATGACGTCCCAGTGACGGTCGGCTTCCGTCGCCAGGCGCTGTACGATGGCACGCTGGTCAATTTTGCCGGCGACCTGGGGGTGGGCTCCGATCCAGGTTTGGTCGGCAAAGTGAAGGACGCCGACCTGATCCTGGCGATTGGATCACGGCTCGGCGATACGGTGACGCAGGGCTACACGCTGCTCGACATGGCTGGCAGCGTTCCGATCATCCAGGTACATCCCGACGGCAGCGAAATCGGCCGGGTGTTCCGGCCGGCGCTGGGTATTGTCTCCGACCTCAACACGTTCGCCCATGCCGTTGCCGCGCTTGAGCCGGTGCGGGCCAATTGGGGCGGGTGGACCGAAGAACTGCGCTCGCTGCGCGAGGCACAGCGCGCGGTGCCGAATTACCAAGGCACGCTCAACCTCGGCACAGTGCTGCGTGAGCTCGAGGGATTGCTCGAGCCGGATGCTCTGATCACCACCGACGCCGGCAATTTTGCCGGCTGGGCAACGCGTTTCATCAACTTTCGGGATGGCCAACGCTACATCGGGCCGACCAACGGTGCGATGGGCTACAGCGTGCCGGCGGCGGTGGGAGCCAAGATTGTTTACCCCGACCGCATGGTCGTTTCTTTGGTCGGCGATGGTGGTTTCCTGATGACGGGGCAGGAGCTGGCGACCGCATTCCATCACGGAGTGGCACCCATCGTGTTGGTGTTCAACAACCAGATGTATGGCACGATCCGCATGCATCAGGAGCGCGCCTACCCTGGTCGCGTGTCCGGCACGGCGCTGACCAATCCTGATTTTGCCAAGTTCATCGATGCGTTTGGCGGGCACGGGGAAGTGGTAAGCGAGACGTCGGAGTTCGTTCCAGCATTTCACCGTGCGCTGGAGAGCGGCCGTCCAGCAGTGATCGAGCTGCGCATGAACCCCGAGCAGATCACCACGCGCGCCACGATTGCGGAATTGCGCGCAGGCCAGGCTGCAAGACCGAAGCGGGCGGCAACGCCCAAGCGTCCGAAGCCACGTTCCGGACCAGCTGCCAAGAAGCGGGGTGCGTGAGCTTCGGCTACAGCCATCGCTTCACGCGGCATTCTTCGCCCTGTGCACCATGGAACAAGGGTGTGAAGCACTTCAGCGCCATTCAAACATCCATATGGCAACTTGTGATTGCTGCGGCGGCGAGGCTGCTCGTTGGCCTGCTTCTGGTCGGCTGAAGGGCCCCCGGGGATGGTCTCCGGGGCCGCAGCGCGTTCGGGTCGCGAACAGAACCGATGCCAGACGAGGATCAGCGTCAGTGCAGATTGACGAAGTTCAGACCACGATCGGCTGCCGCTTCTATTGCGACATCCACATCGTCGGTCGCTACGATGGGCGTGCCATCGGCACTGTAGAGCATGAAGAGCATCTCGCCATCGCACATGCCGGATTTAAGGTAGACGACCTGGCTCATTCCGAGATGCAGCAACTGTTCGCAGGTCATCTGCCGCAGAGCAGACCGCTGCATTGATACGGCGCGAATCCTATCATCGGGTGTGTGGAGTGTGTTCATAGCGGTCTCGATGCGGCCATATACCTGGAAGCACCCAAGGCTCAGGCACCATCCGTATTGCTGCAGAACTTCCGCGGGAGTTCGGGTGGGCATGCCTTGGGGATTGCACGAACGGCGTTGTGCATCTCCATCTTCAGGACTGCTTCCACGATCTCGACCGCCTCGGTCAGAGTGGTCGGTTCGCCCAAAGGGCCGCACTCTTTGTCCAAAACCCAGACGCCCGCCGCGCTTCGCCAGATGGTCCAGGTCGGCTCGGCTTTTTCCGGAGCCTCGTAGGGCCGGTAGACCTCCAGCGCTTCGGCGAGTTCGTGGTGCAGCGGAGTGACCACCGCCCAGATTGCCTTGCGGCGGAGCCGGTTCCGAAAGGCGCACAGCACCTTGTGATCCGCCATGCTGAAGGCGAGCGCTGCGACGGATTCGCTGAACGGAGATTCGGGTGGTGCAGGGAGGGGAGGCATGCGCGAATTTCTCTATGCGTTTGAGCCACTGCCGGCGGCAGGCTGCCAGCCGCCGGGGAGCAGACAACAACCCCAGTCGTCGGAGAGGGTGGTTTCCCCGATCAGGGTCCCAGGAGCCGCCGGTTGGTGCGAACCTTGGGATTCCTCGGTGCTCTCGGGTGGAGCGATAGATTGCGGAGTATTCGATACGACGGGTGGCGAAACGCCCAGCTCGTGCCAGCGGGCCGATCTGATTTCGCCGGCGCGTCTTGCAATGAACTCGAAGTCGTCAACGACACTCGGCATCGTCGCTCTCCGTGAGCATGCTGGGTCGCCGGAGCCCGCCCGGTTCACCGGGCCCAGGGCCGACTTCCAGGACTGTCGCCCTTGCGGTCAAGCCGCCGCTCGGTGCGGACCGGTTGGGCAATTCTTCCGCGGATCTGGTTGAATCCTCGATTGCCCGCTCGATTCGCACGGGTTCGGCGGGATCAGGCTGGGCATCGCGGCAATCCAGAAAGATCCGGGTTACGCGATGAGGCTCGATTTTCGTGGCGATCAGCGACATGCAGGGCCATTGGGGCAACGTCTGGGGAAGCGAGAGGCGCGTAACAGTGGCTATTCTGTGCGCACACCACTTTCTGCCCGGTTACCGCCCGGCGAGATTCGTGCCCTAGCCTCGTCAGCACGCTGCTTCCGGCGTCGGAAGGCTCCGCAATCAGCCGGGCGGGGACATACGGAGTGGGCCTTGCACGCCAGGACCCAGGGGGCGGGCCACCGTCGACGGCGAGGCCCTTTCGCGGCGGGGACGCGGAACGCATTACAGAGAATGGGGAATTGGCGGACCGACATCCGCTGATTAGCGCAAGACGTACGACCCTTCTGGGCATCGTATCTGGCCAGGCTTGTAGCTTAGAAGCGCGGCTACTCCAGCGGCTGAAAGGCTTGCGCGTCGAATTCACTGGATTGATGGGAGGGCGACGCGCCGCAATTGGCCTCACGCTCCAATTCGACGGCAAGAGCGAGTAGTTCCCTTGCGGCCATCTCATCCGGTGTATTGGCGGCCAAGCGCCTGCATTTCGCTGCTTGTGCCTTCAGATAGGCTGGATCCCGTCCTCGCGGCATCGTCCCGTTACCGAAATCTGATTATGCACGATTACTAACCCACGCAATCCAGGTGGACTACCGCAAGTTGCATGACTTTTGCGGCGCGCGTATCACAACAACGCGATTCAGGACGTCGCGTATCAAGCAGGGCTCAAGATCGGCATTTCAAAATCGATGTTGCTTGCGAATGATCGCTGATGTTTTCACGATAGTAGCGCGCATATAGTCACGCGAGCCATTTGCGTACTTGGAGCGCGTGCCATTGTCCCGCAAACGCTGGGAAGTGAGACCAACACGCTGCATGTCGCAATTTTGGATCAGGAACATGCACCCCATCGCATTTCCGCGCTGAGCGATCGGCGGCCGCACTGGTCGCCGACGCTGCGGCGGCAGATGTTCATTGCCTGCGATCTCCTCCGGAGATCCGATTGATCTCGGCAGCGTGAAGCGGGCACCGCGACCGATATCACATGTGGACTGGCCGTTCACCGAACAGGGCACGTGGTCAACCTGCGGATGTCGCGGTAGGGTCACCTGGTCAGGGGGCGCAATGAATTTTGACTTCTCGGACGATCTGAAGCAGCTGCGTGATCAGGCGCGGCGATTTCTGTCCGAGCGCTCGCCGCCATCTGTGGTGCGTAGCGTGCTGGAGGCTCGCGAAAGCTATGCGGTGGATCTGTGGCGCGCGATGGCAGAGATGGGCTGGCTTGGCGCTGCCATTCCGGAACAATATGGCGGCGCTGGCCTTGGGTACGAGGGATTGTGCGTACTGGCCGAGGAACTCGGGCGCTCGCTGGCACCGGTGCCATTTGCTTCCTCAGCCTACCTCGCAAGCGAGGCCGTGCTGCTCGCCGGCAGTCAGCCGCAAAAGGCACGTCTATTGCCGTCGTTCGCCGATGGTTCGACGATAGGCTGCTTTGCATTGACCGAAGGCAGCGGCAATCCGAACCCCGGCGCAGTGCAGGCGCGATGCGTTGGTGGGCGTTTGACCGGCAGCAAATGGCCGGTGAGCGATGGCAGTATTGCGGATCTGGCCGTCGTTGCTGCGCGCGACGAGGCCGGAGAGATCGCGTTTTATCTCGCAGACCTGACAGCGAACAATGTGAGCAGACGCACGCTTCGCACGGTCGATCCAAGCCGCGATCATGCGCGCATCGATTTTGCCGGCGCGGATGTCGAACGGCTGAGCAGCGAAACCGGTTGGCCGGTGGTGCTACGAATCCTGGAGCGTGCGGCAGTGCTGGTTGCGTTCGAACAGGTGGGTGGGGCCGATGCGTCGCTCGAGATGGCGCGCAATTATGCGTTGGAGCGCTACGCGTTCGGGCGACCAATCGGATCGTTCCAGTCGATCAAGCATAAGCTCGCCGATGTGTATGTTGCGACCGAACTGGCACGATCAAATGCCTTCTACGGTGCATGGGCCTTGTCGGCGGATGCCGCAGAGCTGTCCCTGGCTGCGGCGACGGCGCGCGTGT